>QIJH01000003.1 GCA_003232725.1 Chromatiaceae bacterium
CTTGAGAGTCGACTCTTATCGCAGTTTCTGGCGATGGATCTACTAGTGAGCCAGTTACGGGGAACCAGTAGTTTTTTGGAGCAGCAGCTTGAGTCGTTACCAAGGATTGGTGGTAGGAGACGATAGAAAAATGAACAAGATAATCATAACAGGGATTAACGTGATGGAGATCAGACGATGAGTTTTTCAGGCAGGAAATCTGGCGTGGATCAGTATATAAAGCAGAGCGTTCAAGGTGGGGTTGAAAGCGCGACACCGCATCGATTGATACAGATGTTGATGGAGGGGGCGTTAGAGAAAATTGCGGCTGCAAAGTTTAATATGGAACAGAATGAGATTGCTAAAAAGGGTGAAAATATTAGCGTTGCGATTTCGATCATTGATGGTTTACGTGTCAGCCTTGATAAACCAACGGGCGGTGATATTGCCCAGAATCTGGATGACCTTTATGAATATATGGGGCATATTCTATTGCAGGCTAATTTAAAAAATGATGTGAATTTATTAGATGAAGTTTCAAAATTGCTGAACGAAATAAAAGGGGCCTGGGATGCGATTCCTAACGATATTGTGATGGATCATGCCGGTAAAGTGAAGGGTGAGCATGATAAAAAAACTGTTTCTAATGTTAGTTAGGTTCTTACGAGATGTCGGCGATGTATTCTACAACCCCTGCTACTGATGATAGTGTGCTGTTAACAGCATTGAGTGATCGTAATGCACAGCTTGATCTGATTCAGGCCATTACCAAAAAAATGCTGCAGATGGCGCAACAACAGGCGTGGGAAAATATTAATAAGCTGGAGGCTGAACGCAGTCAGCTGATTTATTCTTTTTTTGAAACGAAGCCCTCAGTCGCTGAAGCTGAGCATGTCGCAAGCATCATGCTTGAGGTGTTAACTGCTGATAAGGCGATTATAGCGTTAAGTTTATCTGAGCAGCATGAAATTATGGGAAGCGCTCAAAAAATTAATCGCGGTAAGCAAGCATCGAAAGCGTATGCGATGTCTGGAAAATAGGCGTTACCTGACGTGTGATACTCGTAGCGATTAAGATTTAGGTCTAATTGCACGCCCTATTTGCCCCCTGGCTGTGTTGAAACTTCTTGCAATAGAGCGACTATTACGCGTTATTTCGCCTTGCCATGAGGCAAATATGACGCACACTTAAACCTAAATCCCAGACGTTATGGGTATAGCATAAAAAACCTGTTGTTCAGTGAATTAAAGTTCCTGTATTGTCTGTTTATGACTATCAGTGACAATAATCGAGAGCAGTTAGGCGAAGGCGTTATTTATAAAGATATCGTTCCGTTGAAATGGCGCAACATAGCGCGTGAAGAGCTGGAGTTCTCATATCTTAGTCTGCAGGATGCGAATGAAGAGCTATTGCGCTTCATTACAACTTTAGATGACTTTCATGTTGAAAATCAGGATGAGCTTGGTAGCACTAGTGGCTCTGATTTGAGCCGGATCGAATTTAAACTCAATCTATGGTTGAGCGAGAAACAGCGATGCCTGAAGCCGTGCCGATTACGCTGGGTTCAGCGGGTATTGAATGGGTTTCGCATGTGATACCGCGAGCAGGTGCGTTACTTGAGTTATCGCTTTATTTGCATCACAAATACCCACGCCCTTTGATTGTCATCGGCGATGTGTTGGATGTAACGCCAACTGAGGCGGGCGCGGGTAAGTATCTGGTTCGTTTTACTTATGAGACGATGAGCGCTTCAGTACAGTCGGGACTAGAAAAGCTTATTTTTCGTCAGCATCGCCGCAGTATTGCGCAGTCACGTCGCTCCTCTCAAGTTGTACGCTGAGTTTACGGTTTAGCCTTTTTGCCTCATTCTGACTGGAATGGTGTCGTATAATGAAAGCCCCATTATATCAGTAAGTTGTAGCTTGTTGACCCGCTGATTGGTCTATGTTATGTTGATCGTGACATTTTTTTGACAGCCAATGACTGTAGTAGTTTGTAGCCAACATGCACTGAATGATACGACTTGAAGGGAGCGTGGAATGGAGTCAGTTCTAGTTATCGATCTTAATGGGGAGACCCATCAAGATTTAAAGGCAATCCTGGGATTTATCGATTGTATTGATGTCACGTTAACCACAGGAGATGCATGGACGCCCGCGACATGTAAGGCTGATGGTGTTGGTGTTATCATCGTGGCGGCATCGATGGGTAGCAAACTTCCTGAGTTATTACGGGCGATAAAAAAGTGGAGCGAGCAGGTTCCCGTTTTCCTTTTAATCGATAGCAGCAACAAACTGACATTATCAGCTGACCTCGCTGTGGGTATTCTTGGGAAAATCAAGTTTCCGGTTAAGTATCGTGACCTAACTGCGGCGATACAACAGGCTGGGGTCTTTCGTGAAAATCACTCTAAACGCCCGGGTGCACATTCCCCTGAGCTGTTTCGTAGTCTGGTTGGAAATAGTCGTGGGGTTCGTCAGGTTAGAAAGCAGATTGAACAAGTCGCCGATTCTGATGCGACCGTGTTAATTTTAGGTGAGTCGGGTACGGGAAAAGAGGTGGTTGCTCGTAATGTTCACTATCATTCAGCACGTCGCGGTAAGCCTTTTGTGCCGATTAACTGTGGTGCGATTCCTTCTGAATTATTAGAAAGTGAGCTTTTTGGCCATGAAAAAGGGGCTTTTACCGGCGCGATCAGTGCGCGTCAGGGACGTTTTGAACTAGCTGAGGGCGGTACACTGTTTCTGGATGAGATTGGCGATATGAGCATGCAGATGCAGGTTAAATTATTGCGGGTGCTGCAGGAGCGAACTTTTGAACGGGTGGGTAGTAATAAAACGATCCAGTCGAATGTACGAATTGTTGCCGCGACTCATCGAAACCTTGATCAGGCGATTATTGATGAAAAGTTTAGAGAAGACCTTTTCTATCGTCTCAATGTATTTCCTATCGAGATGCCTCCATTGCGGGAGCGAGTTGAGGATATTCCACTATTGGTTAATGAGTTGGTTAAGCGACTTGAACATGAAAAACGAGGTTCGGTACGCTTGACGCAGGCAGCTGTGCTGGCGTTATGTCAGTATCATTGGCCAGGTAATGTGCGTGAGCTTGCCAACATGATTGAACGTTTTGTGATTATGCACCCGTACGGCGTGGTGGATGCGCATGACTTGCCGCAAAAATTTCAGATTGACAACGGTGCTGACACCAGTGCATTGAGCGCTGCGATTCAGCAAAATGCTATTTATGATAACGCTCCCAATGCTGCCTCGATCGATCTGCTCGATACTCCGCGATTACCGCAGGATGGCATTGATCTGAAAGAGCACTTGAGTAACCTGGAGTGCAACCTGATAAAACAGGCGTTGGACGATGCTGATGGGGTAGTTGCTCATGCGGCCAATCGTTTGCGTCTACGTAGAACAACATTGGTTGAAAAGCTGCGCAAATATGGGTTACAGCGTTCAGATGAGGCGTCATAAAACTGACTATTGTTTTTTGCTTGCTCTGTAATCACCTGAATTATAACTAGTTAGTAAAATCGGCACAGATATTGCTCTTTGTAATGCGAGGAATCTGATTCTTCGTGATATTTAAAGAGGTAGTATTTGTATGGGCCAGCAAAGTGTCAGTCACAGCAGAGAGCTAAAAGATGCGTTTAGTCTTTTTAATCAAGCCTCGAATCAACTAGCAGACAGTTATCGAATTCTTGAAGACCGTATTAGTCAGTTAACTGGCGAACTTGCGATTGAGCGTAGTCGTCGCTATGTTCGCGATAGTGACAATGAACAGGTTATTCGTCGCTTCGAGGGTTTGCTCGATGCGTTGCCAGCGGCAGTGATTGTGCTGGACGGTGATGGCTATGTGCAGCAGTGTAATCGCGCCGCAACTGAACTGATTGGAGAGCCTCTTTTAAGTATGTTGTGGCGTGATGTGGTTGCGCGTGCTTTTCAACCGACAGCATGTGGTGATGATGTTCCATTAGTCGATGGCCGCATCGTCAATATTGCGACGCGCCCAGCCTTTGATGCACCCGGGCAAATCATTTTATTAACGGATGTTACCGAAGCGCGTGCGATGCAGGCGCTATTGAGTAGACACCAGCGTCTCTCTGCAATGGGCGAGATGGTCGCTTCAATTGCACATCAAATACGTACTCCTCTCGCTTCTGGTTTACTTTATGCTTTTCACCTGAAACGTGATGATCTTGATCAAGGTCGTCGTAGTCGTTACGCAGAGCAAATTGTCTCCCGCCTTAAACATTTAGAGCACCTGGTGGATGACATGCTGGTGTTTGCACGTGGTGGGAATTTCAGTGCAGACCAGATCAATCTGACAACTTTGTTAGATGAGCTTAAGCAGATGATGGCTCCTCAATTAGAAGACAGGACGTGTGAACTCGAAATCATTAATGTTAATGATGTTAAAATTAGCGGCCATCACGAAGCACTTTCTGCAGCGCTTCAGAATCTTGTCTTAAATGCTATTCAGGCCTGTGATAAAAGTGATGCCCCAGGCGTTGAAGAGCAGGCGGGCGGACACGTTATTGTTGAATGCCGCAATGCCACAGATGAGACAATTGATGTTTTTATTACCGATAACGGTCACGGTATTTCAGCTGGAATGCAAGAAAGAATTTTCGAACCATTTTTCACCACCAAGCCACAGGGAACAGGGCTGGGGCTGGCTGTCGTGCAGGCAATTATTCATGCGCATGATGGCGCCATCTGGATTGAATCATCATCGGAAAAAGCTGATGGCGGTACGACCTTTGCGATACGCCTGCCACTGCTTAAAGATATTGTTAGCAAATAATTTAAGTGATGTAGCGACAAGCTATTCATCATGATTAATGTGACATAGTAAGGAGTTTATATGAGTTGTTCCACTGTGCTTGTAGTTGAAGATGATCGTTCATTGCGTGAAGCGCTATGCGATACGCTGGATTTAGCTGGCTATGATGTCGCAACTGCTGAAGATGGTAGTACCGCTCTTGACGTTATCTCCGCTAAAGAGATCGGGCTGGTGATTAGTGATGTGCAAATGAGACCGATGGATGGTAATGCACTGCTTAAGAAAATAAAATCGAACAACCCCGAGTTACCTGTTTTGCTGATGACCGCACATGGTAGTGTGCAAAATGCAGTTGAGGCGATGAGGGAGGGTGCATCTGATTATTTATTGAAACCATTTGATGCCAATGCGCTGATTAGAATGGTCGCGCGTTATTTCTCAAGAGAGCATTCAAATAGCAGTGATTTTATCGCTGAAGATGAAAAAAGCCAGGCATTGATACAGATGGCAAGCCGGGTAGCCCGGAGCGATGCAACTGTGATGATCAGCGGTGAGAGTGGTGTTGGAAAAGAGGTGTTAGCACGATACATACATCAGCATTCGAGTCGTGCAGATAAACCTTTCATCGCCATTAATTGTGCCGCCATTCCAGAAAACATGCTGGAAGCGACACTATTTGGTTATGAAAAAGGTGCTTTCACTGGCGCTTATCAGGCATCACCCGGGAAATTTGAACAGGCGCAGGGAGGGACTCTTTTATTAGATGAAATTTCGGAGATGGATTTAGCTTTACAAGCGAAATTATTGCGTGTGCTGCAGGAGCGAGAAGTGGAACGCCTTGGTGGTCGCAAGACTATCTTATTGGATGTGAGAGTGTTGGCTACATCAAACCGGAGAATGATGGAAGAGGTCTCTGCGCAGCGTTTTCGTGAAGATCTTTATTATCGCCTGAATGTCTTTCCTCTGCATTTAGCGCCGCTACGCGATCGCCCGGCCGACATTTTACCGTTAGTGAAGCGCCTGCTTGAAAATAGTCATGATCTGAACGGTTGCCTGCCACCGACACTCTCTACCGCCGCACAAAACAAGTTGTTATCGTATTCATGGCCCGGCAACGTACGTGAGTTAGATAATATTATGCAGCGCGCATTGATTCTGAAATCTGGACAGACTATTGAGGTCAATGACTTGCAGTTTGAAATCGATCATTCATCTACCAACCATTCGCTGGTGAGTAGTGGTCAGGTTGCTGTTGAGCAATCTGTCTCATATGAAGTCCCAACCACGAAAGAAAGCCTGAAGTCCCACGAACAAAATATGATTCTGGAAACTCTGCAGTTAATGAATGGTAATAGAAAATCAACGTCTGAAAAACTAGGTATCAGTCAACGAACATTGCGATATAAATTGGCAAAAATGAGGGATGCTGGGATTGTGATTCAGAGCGTAGGTCATAATGGCCTGGGCGTATTCCAGGGCTAAAGTGAGGAGGATAGGTGATGAGTGAAATTGACGTAAATTACTTGTTGTCACAGCTGCGCACCAGTGCGCTTGAGGCCAAAGGTACTGATCGTACCTTGGCTGTATCTGTGAATAACCCAACAGGATTAGATTTTTCCGAGCAACTAAAAGATGCCATCGATCAGGTTAATTCCGTTCAAAAAGAATCAGGAAGACTGAAAAATGATTTTACTATGGGAGATAAAAACGTTGACCTGGTCGATGTGATGGTGGCTTCTCAAAAGGCGAGTGTTTCGTTTCAGGCGATGCTTCAAGTGCGTAATAAGCTCATATCCGCTTATCAGGATGTCATGAGCATGCCGATATAACAATTGCTGATTTAACGCTTCGATGTATTGAAAAAAGAGACAATTATGGCACTAGTAAAGACTGATGATATAGTTCTCCCCTCAAGAGGGTTTAACGGTTTATCACTATTACGACAGTTAGGCCTGATGGTTGGCCTGGCTGCCAGTGTGGCGGTAGGGTTTGCTATCGTTCAGTGGTCACAAGATCCAAGTTATCGCATGCTTTATAGTAATTTGTCAGAACAAGATGCTGCTGATATTTCAAATACACTTCAGTCTGCTGCAATTCCCTATAAAGTGGACTCCAATACAGGTGCAATCCTGGTGGCTGGCAGTAGTGTACATGAAGCGCGCCTTAAATTAGCATCACAAGGGTTACCACGTGGTGGTGGTGTTGGCTTTGAGATGCTTGATAAGGATCAGGGGTTTGGTGTCAGCCAGTTTATGGAAGGGGCACGTTATCAGCGTGCACTGGAAGGTGAGCTGGCGCGCACAATTGCTTCTTTAAATAGAGTGCGTGGTGCGCGAGTTCATCTGGCTATTCCGAAACAGACCGCATTTGCACGCGCACGTAAAAAACCAAAGGCATCGGTGACGGTTGATCTATTTGTAGGACGTATTTTAGATGAAGGACAAATTACCGCCATCAGTCATATGGTCGCAGCGAGTATTCCAAGTCTTGAAGTGAGTGATGTAACCGTCATTGATCAAAAGGGGCGACTGCTGACATCATCTGATTCGTCGGCTGATATGCGTGTTAGTTCTACACAATTTAACCATCGCAAGCGTCTTGAAGATTATTATATTAAAAGAATTGAAGGGATATTAAGTCCGATAGTTGGAGCGGAAGGTGTACGTGCGCAGGTCTCTGCTGATATTGATTTTACAGTGACTGAGCAGACACAGGAGAGTTTTAATCCAGATCTTCCTGCCATTCGCAGTGAGCAGACACTTGAAGAACGTCGTACAGGATCGCACAGTGCCTTAAGTGGTGTGCCCGGCAGTCTGTCTAACCAGCCGCCGGCTAATGCCACTGCAGGTTCACTAGATGAGCCACGCGCACCTGTGAGCTCGACGACTCGTGCAACACGTAACTATGAGCTTGATCGTACCATTAGCCATGTTCGTAGTGGTGGCGGTGATATTAAACGCCTTTCAGTCGCAGTGGTATTAGATGATAAGCAGTCGATAGATGAAAATGGTGAGGTGATACGTGTGCCTTTAACTGCTGATGAAATATCAAGTATAACCAGCCTGGTGAAGGAAGCGATTGGCTTTAATGGTCAACGTGGCGATAGCGTGAATGTGATTAACTCAGCATTCAAATTACCTGAAGAAGTTGAGCCACTACCTGAGCCCTCTTTTATGGATAACCCAGGCCTGTGGGATACTGGTAAACAGGTCTTAGCTGGTGCTGTGATCTTCTTTTTATTGTTTGGTGTGCTTCGTCCAGTACTGAGAGAATTGGCTGCAAAGGGTGAGGCGATGCCAGCTCAGATGATGATTCAGGGCCAGTCTGTTACAGGGATGCAGAATGATCAACTGACGCTCTCTGCTGATGGTGGGAACCCTCAGAAAAATTATGAGACAAACTTGTCTACCGCGCGCTCGCTGGCTACGCAAGATCCCAAGCGAGTGGCACAAGTCGTTAATAATTGGGTAGCGACTGATGGCGGATAATAAAAAAGATGAACTATCCGGGGTCGACAGGGCCGCCATTTTATTGATGAGTCTTGGCGAGCAGGAGGCGGCTGAGGTTTTAAAATACATTGGGCCGAAAGAAGTTCATCGTGTGAGTGCGGCGATGGCGTCATTAAAGAACATTTCACAGGATCAGGCTGATGGTGTTCTAGGGGAGTTTTGTCAGACTGCTGAAAACGAAACGACGCTGGGTGTTGGTTCTGATGAATATCTTAAAACCGTTTTGATTAAGGCGTTAGGTGAAGATAAAGCGGGCAGTGTGATTGACCGCGTTTTGATGGGAACCAGTTCATCGGGTCTGGAGCAGCTAAAGTGGATGGACCCGCGTGCAGTCGTTGAGGTGATTCGACTTGAGCATCCGCAAATTATATCTGTGGTACTTTCATATCTGGATGCAGAGCAAGCAGCAGAGGTAATCGGTCTTTTACCCGATAAAGTAAGGTTAGATGTATTGCTTCGAGTGGCGACACTTGATCGACTTCAACCGGCTGCGCTTGAAGAGTTAAATAATGTGATTGAGAAGCAGTTTGTGGGAAATACCGCTGTTAAATCTGCAACTGTTGGCGGTATTAAAACGGCGGCAAACATCCTTAATTTCATGGATAGTGCTGAAGAAGGGTTGATTATGGATCAGATCTCAGAGTTTGATAATGAATTGGGAGAAAGTATTCAAGATCTTATGTTTGTGTTTGCAGACCTTTCAGAAATTGATGATCGTGGTATTCAGGCGCTATTGAGAGAGGTCTCTTCCGAGACGTTGGTACTCGCCCTGAAAGGGTCGGAACCTGAAATGCAGTCGAAGATATTTGACAATATGTCTAAACGAGCGGCTGAAATGTTGAAAGATGATTTAGAAGCGCGTGGTCCTGTGAAATTGAGTGAAGTGGAAGCGGCACAGAAAGAGGTTCTTGCGATTGCAAGACGTATGGCTGAGTCTGGTGATATCCAGCTGGGTGGTAAGAGCTCGGAAGAATATGTCTAATCGCATTATTCTTTCGGAAGATTCAGCTGATTGTTCTCGCTGGCAGATACCGGAAGTGGATGGGACTGCCGGTAAAGTGCGCAAGGTTATTAAGCAGCCAACTGATAAAGAGATTGAAGTGCGTCGTCAAAAAGGCTATGACGAGGGATTTGCCAAGGGAAAACAAGAAGGTATAGCGGTTGGGCAGGCGAACCTGGCTAAGCAGGCACAAAACCTGGTGAAGATTTCAGGACAGCTCTCAAAACCATTAGCGGAACTCGATGATGATGTAGTTGATGAATTAGTTACACTCGCAATGACCATTGCCAAGCATATGGTGCGTCGTGAGATTAAAACAAACCCCGGTGAAATTGTTGCGGTGGTTCGTGAGGCCGCCGCCTTACTGCCATCGACCTCTCGTACCATTAAAATATTTTTACACCCGGAAGATATGGCATTACTTAAAGAGTCGCTATCGATCTCTGAACAAGGTGTTTGGGCGTTGGTGGATGATCCCGCTTTGACACGTGGTGGCTGTCGCCTGGTGACCGAGAGTGCCCAGCTGGATGCTTCGATTGAAACACGCCTGGCAGCTGTCGTAGCGGAACTGATGGGCGGCGAGCGTAAGGGGGATGATCATCACGCATCCTCGTAGTAAAATCTGGAAAGATCGAGTCGCGAGCTATCGTGAAACGTTGGGTGAACCTCCTACTTTGGTTGTTGAGGGGAAGTTAACCCGCATGGTTGGCTTAACGCTTGAAGCAGTGGGGTGTCAGGTTGCGGTTGGTGGGCGCTGTTTAATCAGTAGTATTAGCTCGGAGCCGATTGAAGCGGAGGTCGTGGGCTTTTCGGGTGATAAAACTTATTTGATGCCAAGTGGCGAAGTACAAGGGATTGTGCCGAATGCAAAGGTCGTTCCTTCTGCACAAGCCTATGAAGCACTGGTGGGTAAAAATATGTTGGGTCGAGTGCTTGATGGGGCTGGACGACCACTGGATGATAAAGGCCCATTGACTGCAGATGTCAGTGTGCCATTGAATGCGCCGCCGATGAATCCGTTGCGCCGCCCACCCATCAGAGAGCCACTTGATGTCGGTGTGAGGGCTATTAATACCATGTTAACGGTCGGGCGTGGTCAACGGCTGGGACTATTTGCCGGAAGTGGTGTGGGTAAAAGTGTCTTGCTTGGGATGATGACGCGTTTCACCAATGCGGATGTGGTGGTGGTGGGGCTGATTGGAGAACGTGGGCGTGAGGTAAAGGAGTTCACTGATCATATTCTTGGCCCTCAGGGGATGGCAAGGGCTGTTGTCGTGGCAACACCCGCTGATAATCCGCCATTGATGCGGATGCATGGTGCGATGCTGGCCACAAGCATTGCCGAATATTTTCGAGATCAAGGTAAACGGGTTTTGCTATTAATGGACTCATTAACCCGCTATGCGCAGGCGCAACGTGAAATTGCGTTGGCGATTGGTGAGCCACCTGCAACCAAGGGTTATCCACCTTCGGTGTTTGCTAAGCTGCCTAAACTGGTAGAGCGTGCCGGTACTATTGAGAACGGAGGTTCAATCACTGCATTTTATACCGTGTTAACGGAAGGTGATGATCAGCAGGACCCTATTGCTGATGCTGCGCGTGCGATCCTCGATGGTCACTTTGTATTGTCTCGTAAGTTAGCAGATGCAGGCCACTATCCCGCGATTGATATTGAGCAATCCATTAGCCGTGTGATGAGTGAGATCATTACAGATGCTCATCAAAAAGAAGTGATGCGTTTTAAGCAGCTTTATTCCTGCTATCAACAGAATAAAGATTTGATCAGCGTCGGAGCCTATACCCGTGGAAGTGATCCTGAAATTGATGAGGCAATCGAATTTTACCCGCATTTGAGAAACTTTTTACAGCAAAACGTTTCAGAGTCTGTGAACCTTCAAAGTGGTATGCAGCAGTTGTCGGCATTGCTGAATCGTCCAATGCCCGTCGTTAACCCTGTGTCACCAGCGCAATAGTGACTGAGTGAAGTCATATCTTGAAGTCTAAACGTCTACAGCCCGTGATCAAAATTGCGCAAAATCGTGAAGATGATGCAGCGCTGGTACTCAATGAATATCGCAAAGTGATTGATCAACAAGAGGCCAAGTTGATTGAATTGCGTCAGTACCACGCAGAATACACCCAGCGCCTGAATGATAGTGGGCGTAATGGACTGAACATTGCACAGATAAATGATTACCGGTGTTTCATCGCACGCCTGGCGGTAGCGGTTAAGCAGCAAGAGGTGCAGCTGGCATCATGCGAAGTAGAGTTGACAGAAAAATATGATGCATGGATGTTGACGCGTATGCGTCACCAGGCACTGGGTAAAGTGGTCGATCGCTATCAGGCGCAAGAGCATCAGGAGAGTGAAAAACGTGAGCAAGCGGAAAGTGATGAGCGTGCACAGCACATGGGGAGCAACCGTCACACTAATATAGAATGATCCAGATGCCAGTTTCGGCGGCTATTGTTCTTGGCGTGTTCTTTGCACTGTCTCTTACTGTGATCGATTTTTTAATAGCGACAGGAGATGTGAAAACACGGCTATGCAGGGCTTAATTACCAATTTAACTCCCGGACTCAATGCTTCAGATAGCGCTAACAATGGTGTCTCCGGTGATAAGCAGGCATCTTCCCCGCTGTTTTCTAATCTATTCTCGTCTGTGACTCACGCTGAACAGGCTAAATTTCAAGTGCAGACATTAAATGCCTTTGAAACACAAAAGTTGCCACTTGAGCGGCAATTATTGCCGCACGGCGTGCCCCTGGGGTTAACAAACCGTAGTGTTAGTGATTCCCTGAATATTTCTGGACAGAATGATGCCTCAGCAGAACAGGCGTTGGCGGCTGAGGGTGAATTCCTGAATGATCTTGATGCGAGCAAACAGGCATTTATGACACCCGTAGTGATGGCTGATAATGTTAGCAGACTGCAGGAGCTGGCTGGACAGATGGCAGCTTCTGCGCAGGTTGGTAGTCATGGGCAAAAAAACCTGCAACAGGATTTGATGATGAGGCAGTTGCAGGCAGCGCCGGGTGAAATCATGGATAGTGAACTTGCCGCTTCACGTTTCACACCGCAATTAGAGAATAGCGCGATGGTGGGTAATGGTGCCCAACTTTCAAATATATTACGTGATGCGATGTTGCTCAAGCAGCAATCAACAGGTGGTAGTGAAAGTAAAATCAGTGATTCTTTTAGTAGTACCCTGGGTAACTTAACCACGCTCTTTGGCGAAGCGAAGGGCGGTGGTGAGTCAAAGTCTCTGATGCAGGCATCGATTAATACCCCATTTTCTCAGCAGGCTGGTTGGGGTGAAGAGATGGCTAGCCGTGTTAAGTGGATGGTGAATAGCCAGGTTCAATCTGCAGAGTTAAGAATGAACCCTGCTAATCTTGGCCCGATCGAAGTTAAAATCAGCGTTCAGAATGATCAAACAACGATTCACTTTAGCGCTCAAAATGGAGCCGTTCGCGAGGCGTTAGATACTGCGATGCCTCGTTTGCGCGAAATGCTGGGCGAAAGTGGTGTGAACCTGGCGGATGTTGATGTCTCGGATCAATCCTTTGCACAGCAGCAAAAGGCATTTGAGCAGGAGCATGATGCGATGAGTGATGAATATGCATCTGGCGATGAGCCTGACGGTGGTGACGGAGAGGATCTGCTGATGAGTGATGAAGGCGAAATGTTGCTCTCATCTAAAATGGTGGACTATTACGTCTGATCAAATCGGCTCGCTGAAGTTTAAACTGGCCCC
>QIJH01000004.1 GCA_003232725.1 Chromatiaceae bacterium
GAGCAGGAAGAGAATAAACCTGCTGATAAGGCCGCGGCTAGTTAAAGGAAAGAGTAGTTATGCTTCAGCCAAAAAAGACAAAATTTCGCAAGCAGATGAAGGGCCGCAATCGCGGACTTGCAACTGTTGGTAATAAAGTAAGCTTCGGTGAATTCGGGCTAAAAGCGACATCTCGCGGTCGTATTACGGCTCGCCAGATTGAGGCAGCTCGTCGTGCAATGACACGTCATATCAAACGTGGTGGTAAAATCTGGATCAGAATTTTTCCCGATAAACCGATCACCAAGAAGCCGATTGAAGTTAGACAAGGAAAGGGTAAAGGTAACGTGGAATATTGGGTGTCCCAGATCCAGCCAGGTCGTATGCTATATGAAATGGAAGGTGTATCTGAAGAAGTGGCTCGTGAAGCATTTGAACTTGCGGCTGCAAAATTACCTGTACAAACAACATTTGTATGCCGGACGGTGATGTAATGAATGCGACTGAGCTTAGAGAAAAGAACATTGATGAACTGAACAGCGAAAAGCTTGAGCTACTGCGTGAACAGTTTAATCTGCGCATGCAAAAAGGCACGGGTCAATTGACCCAGTCGCATTTGTTAAAAGACGTTCGCCGTAACATTGCACGCATTAACACAGTAATTAACGAGAAAAAAGCGGGTAATGAATCATGAGTGAGCAAGCGCAGGTATCACGAAGTGTAACTGGCCGTGTTGTCAGTGACAAAATGGATAAGACAGTCACTGTACTCATTGAAAGAAAAGAGCCTCACCCACTCTACAAAAAGTACATCAAACGTTCCACTAAGCTGCAAGCTCATGATGAGAACAACGAATGTAACGAAGGTGATTTAGTCACTATTGAACAGTGCAGACCATTGTCTAAAAGCAAATCATGGATGCTTGTCTCGGTAGATGAAAAGGTTGCTGGTTAATCCAGCCCTGAAGAAACGAATATATAAGGTTTGGGGATAAACGATGATACAGATGCAGTCAAAACTCGACGTTGCTGACAACAGTGGTGCACGTCAGCTAATGTGTATCAAGGTATTGGGTGGTTCACACCGCCGTTATGCCGGTGTTGGTGACATTATTAAAGTGAGTATTAAGGAAGCAATTCCTCGTGGTAAAGTTAAAAAAGGTGAAGTTTACAATGCTGTTGTTGTGCGTACTTGTAAAGGTGTGCGCCGTGCCGATGGCTCATTAATTCGCTTTGACTCTAATGCAGCAGTGCTGCTGAATGCGCAGCTGCAACCCATTGGTACTCGTATCTTTGGCCCTGTGACTCGTGAGCTACGTACTGAGCGTTTCATGAAAATCATTTCATTAGCCCCGGAAGTTCTGTAAGGCTGATTGCGCGGACAATATACTAAGATGAAAAAGATTAAACAAAATGATGATGTAATTGTGATCGCCGGTAAAGATAAAGGCAAGCGAGGCACGGTTATTAAAATAGTCAGCGAAGAGCGAGTGGTCGTTGAAAATATAAACATGGCTAAGCGTCATACGAAGCCTAATCCGAATAAAAGCATTGCTGGCGGCATCGTGAGCAAAGAGATGCCTATTAATATCTCTAATATTGCTCTTTACAATCCAGCGACTAAAAAAGCTGGTCGGGTTGGCGTCAAGACTCTGGAAGATGGACGTAAGGTTCGCTTTTTTAAGTCTGACAATGAAGTCATTGATAGCTAATAATTTTAAGGTTGGATAGGAAGATGGCAAGACTCCAGGAACATTACCGCGAAAACATAGTCAATCAGCTGGTTGAAAAGATGGGCTACAAAAGCGTGATGGAAGTACCTCGTATCAGCAAAATCACACTGAATATGGGTGTCGGTGAAGCAGTAGGTGATAAAAAAATTATCGAGCATGCGGTCAATGATTTGCAGAAAATCAGCGGCCAGAAAGTTATCGTTACCTACGCACGTAAATCAGTCGCTGCATTTAAAATTCGTGATGGCTGGCCTATCGGATGTAAAGTGACGCTACGCCGCGAACGTATGTATGAGTTTCTGGACCGCCTAATTTCAATTTCAATCCCACGTATTCGTGATTTTCGTGGATTGAATGGTAAATCTTTTGATGGCCGTGGAAACTACAGCATGGGTGTGCGTGAGCAGATCATGTTTCCCGAAATTGAGTATGAAAAGATTGATACTTTGCGTGGATTAGACATTACGGTTACCACGACAGCAAAAACCGACGAAGAAGGTCGCGCACTGCTGGAAGCATTTAACTTTCCATTTAAGAAGTGAGGAATTGACCCATGGCTAAAGTATCAATGATTAATCGGGAAGCTAAAAGAACGCGCCTTGTTGCAAAATATGCAGCGAAAAGGGCTGAATTAAAGCGTATAATGTGCGACGAAAATGCTTTGGATGAAGATCGTGACGCCGCACAGCAAAAGTTTCACGCGCTTCCAAGAGACTCAAGTCCAGTTCGTCAGCGTAAACGTTGCCGAATCACTGGTAGACCACACGGTGTCTACCGTAAGTTTGGTCTGAGTCGTAATAAATTAAGAGAGTCTGCTATGCGTGGTGATGTGCCAGGTTTGGTTAAGGCGAGTTGGTAAATCATTGGTTTAGGCCTGGTGATTAATTAGAATTATTGAATAAAACGACTGGTTAGGATTTATAAATGAGCATGACCGACCCAATTGCGGATCTTTTGACCCGTATGCGCAACGCACAAGCAGCCAATAAAGTTGATGTGTCTATGCCGTCTTCAACGCTGAAAGAAGCGATTGCCGGTGTACTGAAGTCTGAAGGTTACATTTCTGACTTTTCAACGGAAGAAAGTGATAGTAAAAAATCACTGACCATTACGCTGAAATACTATCAGGGAGAGCCAGTAATGGATGAGCTGAAAAGAGCCAGTCGTCCAGGTTTACGTATATACAGAGGTAAAGGCGAGATACCAAAAGTCCAGGCTGGACTTGGGATTGCAATCGTATCTACCTCTAAGGGCGTTATGACTGACCGTGCAGCACGCTCGGCAGGACATGGCGGTGAAGTTCTTTGTTACATTTCTTGATCGGTTGAGCTATGTCTAGAATTGCAAAAAATCCAGTAATTGTACCTGCCGGCGTAGATGTCACCATCAGCGGCCAGGATGTTTCTATTAAAGGTGGAAAAGGACAGTTGTCTTTTTCCGTACATAAAGATGTCGAAGTTGTTAGAGAAGGCGATGAGCTGCGAGTGGCTACCCGAGCAAAAGGGAAGTCGGCCATCGCGCTATCAGGTACAACACGTGCGATTGTTAATAACATGGTAACGGGCGTACATGCTGGTTTTGAAAAGAAGCTAGCATTGGTCGGCGTTGGTTACCGCGCGCAAGCGCAGGGCAAAGTATTAAATCTAACCCTCGGTTTTTCGCACCCTGTGAACTTTGCTGTGCCAGAAGGGGTAACCGTTGAGACCCCAAGTCAGACTGAAATCGTTATTAAGGGCGCAGATAAGCAGTTGGTTGGACAAGTGGCAGCGAACATTCGCGCTTATCGTCCACCTGAACCTTATAAAGGTAAGGGCGTGCGCTACGTTGGTGAACATATCGTCATGAAAGAAGCCAAGAAAAAATAATTAAAGCCCACATTTAGAATTATATAGGTGAATAGCGTGGACAAGAAAACAGGTCGTTAGATCAAAGAGCTAGGTGTTGAAAGGCTTTGCATCTTTCGCACACCGCGACATATCTATGCGCAACTGATCGGCACCAGTGGTGCTAATGTCATTGCGAGTGTTTCAACATTAGATAAAGATGTTAAAGCAAGCCTAAGTAACGGTGGCAATATCTCTGCTGCTACTGCGGTTGGGAAAATGATCGCAGATAAGGCAAAAGCAGCTGGTGTTTCTAAGGTTGCATTTGATCGTTCAGGATTTAAATACCATGGTCGTGTGAAAGCGTTAGCAGAAGCTGCGCGTGAAAACGGCCTCGAATCTAAGTTTGATTCTTCTCAAAAAAGTGATGATCTACAGGAAAAGCTTGTAGGTGTCCGTCGTGTTGCCAAAGTTGTAAAAGGCGGCCGTCAGTTTGGTTTTTCTGCTCTAACAGTTGTTGGTGATGGAAAGGGCCGTGTAGGTTTTGGCAGTGGAAAAGCGCGTGAGGTTCCGATTGCGATTCAAAAGGCAATGGAAGATGCGCGTCGTAACATGGTTGATGTAAAGTTAAATGATGTGACCCTGCAGTATCCGATTACTGCTAGACACGGTGCAGCAAAAGTATTTATGCAACCGGCAACACCGGGTACAGGAATTATTGCTGGTGGTGCAATGCGAGCAGTATTTGAAGTATTGGGTGTACAGGACGTTCTAGCCAAGTGCATCGGGTCAACAAACCCTGTGAACGTTGTACGTGCAACAGTCAAAGGTCTACGCGATATGACCAACGCTGAAGCAGTTGCTGCAAAACGCGGCAAAACGGTTAAGGAAATATTGGAATAATTCTAATGGTTGATAACAAAAGACAAATCAAAGTGACGCTGGTACGCAGTCCAAATGGACGTCTAGCATCTCACAAAGCCTGTCTTGCGGGTTTAGGACTACGCCGGATGCATCAAACAGTATCTGTTGAAGATACTCCATGTACCCGTGGCATGATCAATAAAGCATATTATATGCTGAGAGTTGAGGAAGAGTAAGATGTACCTTAATACAATCAAGCCTGCTGTTGGCGCTAAACAGACACGTAAACGAGTAGGCCGTGGTATCGGTTCTGGTTTAGGTAAGACATGTGGACGCGGCCATAAAGGTCAGCATTCTCGTTCAGGTGGTTTTCATAAAGTCGGTTTCGAAGGTGGTCAACAGCCTTTGCAGCGTCGCTTACCGAAAGTGGGTTTTTCATCTAGAATTAAATCAACTCGTGCAGAGGTTCGCTTGCACGAACTATTAGCTATTGACGCCGATGTGATTGACATAGCTGTGTTGATTGCAGCGGACATCGTGCCACGTCAAACACTGAAAGCAAAAGTGATTGCTTCTGGTGAGATCACTTCAGCTGTCATGCTTCGCGGAATTAACGTAACAAAAGGTGCGCGTGCAGCGATCGAAGCTGCTGGCGGCAAGATAGAGGACTAAGTGGTCGCATCTGGCTCAGCATTAGCAGGCGCAGGGCGCCTGACTGAACTCAAACAGCGTTTGCTGTTTGTTCTCGGCGCATTGCTTGTTTACCGTATTGGTACACATATACCGGTGCCCGGGATTGACCCCATGGCACTTGCTGCGTTGTTTGAGCAGAGCCGCGGTACAATCATCGAAATGTTCAATATGTTCTCTGGTGGCGCTTTAGGGCGCTTATCGGTGTTTGCATTAGGTGTGATGCCTTACATTTCGGCGTCGATTATTATTCAGTTACTGACAGCTGTATCGCCAAAGCTTGAACAGCTTAAAAAAGAAGGTGAGTCAGGTCGACGCAAGTTGTCAGAATATACGCGCTATTTGACATTGTTTTTGGCGACGTTTCAGGCTCTGGGGATATCAATCGCAATCGAGAGCCAGCAGATTGGTGGTAGCGGCGTGGTGATTGACCCTGGCTGGGACTTCAGAATAGTCGCTGCACTGAGTTTAGTGACGGGTACCATGTTTCTGATGTGGTTGGGTGAACAGATTACTGAGCGAGGAATAGGTAATGGTATCTCGATTATCATTTTCGCTGGCATTGTCGCTGGTCTGCCATCGGCAATTGGTGGCACATTAGAGCTGGCAAGAACAGGTGAAATGAGTTCGGTAGCGGTACTGACCATCATTACATTGGCAATCGCTGTTACAGCATTTGTTGTTTTTGTTGAGCGCGGACAGAGAAGGATTACGGTGAATTATGCCAAGCGACAGCAAGGACGGAAAATGTATGCGGGTCAAACGAGCCATTTGCCACTAAAAGTGAACATGGCAGGTGTGATACCTCCAATCTTTGCTTCTGCTATTATTATGTTTCCGGCGACCATGGGCAGCTGGTTTGGTAGCGCCGAAGGGATGGAGTGGTTGCAGGATATCTCGCAGATGATCTCACCAGGACAGCCCCTGTATGTGATGTTACTTGCGCTTGCGATTATATTTTTCTGTTTCTTTTACACCGCATTACAATTTAATCCGAAAGACACGGCTGATAACCTTAAAAAATCAGGGGCCTTCATCCCTGGTATTCGTCCAGGTGAACAGACAGCGCACTATATCGACAAAGTGATGACTCGTCTAACCTTAGTAGGGGCGCTCTATATTACTGCCGTGTGCCTCTTACCGGAGTTTTTGATTGTTTACTGGAATGTCCCCTTCTATTTTGGTGGTACATCGCTGTTAATTATCGTGATTGTTGTGATGGATTTTATGGCGCAGGTTCAATCTCACCTGATGTCTCATCAGTATGACAGCCTGCTGAAAAAGTCTAAGCTTAAGGGCGGCACTGCAAAGCGCTAGACTTGTAATAGTCAGATTAAATATTAGGTTTGGAGAAAAACTGTGAAAGTACGTGCATCAGTAAAAAAAATCTGTAGAAATTGTAAAGTTGTTCGCAGAAAAGGTGTGGTTCGAGTGATCTGTAAAGATGCTCGTCACAAACAAAGACAAGGTTAGTTGCTGATTGGCACGGATTTTTATTGATTTCGTTGCCCATCGATAATAGAATTACCCGCTTTCGCGAAATGCGAAGTGTTATCAGTGTTTAGGAGCGTTTAGATGGCCCGTATTGCAGGCATCAATATCCCGGTAAACAAACATACTGTCATTGCTCTAACAGCAATCTACGGTATCGGATCAACCCGGGCAAGTAAGATTTGTGAAGTAAGCAGCATTAAGCCGTCAACCAAAGTTAAAGATTTAACTGAAGTTGAACTTGAGGCATTGCGTACTGAAGTCGGTAAATATGAAGTGGAAGGTGATCTTCGTCGTGAAGTGACGATGAATATCAAGCGCTTGATGGATCTCGGTGCATACCGTGGAATTCGTCATCGTCGTGGACTGCCGCTTCGTGGACAGAGAACAAAGACAAATGCACGTACCCGTAAAGGGCCTCGTAAAGCGATTAGAAAGTAAAATACTACGGAAGCGACCAGTAGATCATGGCTAAGACAAGTAATCGCGCGCGTAAGCGCGTCAAAAAGAATGTTGTAGATGGCGTAGCGCACGTTCACGCATCATTTAATAACACAATCATCACCATCACTGACCGTCAGGGAAATACGCTGGCATGGGCAACAGCGGGTGGTTCTGGCTTCCGTGGCTCAAGAAAGAGTACCCCTTTCGCTGCACAGGTTGCCGCTGAAAAAGCGGGTTCTGTTGTAAAAGAGTTCGGCATGAAGAATATGGATGTGATGGTGAAAGGCCCTGGGCCTGGTCGCGAGTCCGCAGTTCGCGCACTTCACGCTGCTGGATTTAAAATTAATAGCATTTCTGATGTGACACCCATCCCGCATAACGGGTGTCGTCCATCGAAAAAGCGTCGAGTTTAAGGTAGGTTATTGTGGCTAAATATGTAGGTGCAAAATGTCGTTTATGTCGTCGTCAGGGCGAAAAACTTTTTCTTAAAGGTGAGAAGTGCCATACCGCAAAATGTGCGGTAGAAAACAGAGCCTTTCCTCCTGGTCAACACGGTACTCGCCGTACACGTCTGACAGATTACGCAGTACAGCTGCGTGAAAAGCAGAAAGTTAAAAGAGTTTACGGTGTGCTTGAAGATCAGTTCAAAAGTTATTATAGCGAAGCGGATCGTCGCAAGGGTTCTACCGGTGAAAACCTGCTGAAGATTCTGGAATGTCGCTTGGATAATGTTGCATACCGTATGGGTATGGGCGTTTCTCGCAGCGAAGCACGTCAGCTAGTTAGGCATAATGCACTGACAGTTAATGGTAAGAAAGTTAATATCCCTAGCTATCAGGTGAAACCTGGTGATGAGCTGGCAGTTGCTGAGAAGTCAAAAGGGCAATTGCGCATTAAATCATCATTAGAATTTGCACAACAGCAGGGTTTTGCCGACTGGGTGCAGGTTGATGGTGACAAAATGAGCGGTACTTTCAAATCATGCCCAGAAAGAAGTGATCTCCCTGCTGAGATTAATGAGCATCTAATTGTTGAGCTCTACTCGAAGTAATTTTACTGCTTGTTGAAATCAACAATTACTATATATCTGACTACCGGACTCTAGAGAGGACAATTAATGCAGGGCTCAGCAAACGAATTTTTGAAACCACGTGTGGTGGATGTACAGGTCATCAATGATCTGCGTGCCAAAGTAACACTGGAGCCGCTAGAGCGTGGCTTTGGTCATACCCTGGGTAATGCGATCCGCCGAATTTTGATGTCTTCAATCCCTGGTTGTGCGGTCACTGAAGTCGAGATCGATGGTGTACTTCATGAGTACACTACGATTGAAGGTGTACAGGAAGATGTGATTGATATCCTGTTAAACTTAAAAGGGCTTTCAATTGTGATGCACGAACGCAATGAAGCGACCTTAACGGTTAGCAAAAAAGGTGCAGGACAGCTGCTGGCGAGTGATATTGAACTGTCTCATGACATTGAAATCATGAACCCAGATCATGTGATTGCTAACCTGACTGAAGCTGGCGAACTGAATATGCGTCTGAAGATTGAACGCGGTCGTGGTTACCAGCCTGCTGTTAACCGTCGTACAGCGGCAACACATGACGCATCAGATGAGAGTCGTCCTATTGGGAATCTTCAGATAGATGCTTCTTTTACACCCGTTCGCAGAATCGCATATAATGTTGAAAGTGCGCGTGTTGAACAGCGTACTGATCTTGATAAACTGATTATCGATATTGAAACGAATGGCAGCATTGATCCTGAAGAAGCGATCAGACGTGCAGCTAGTATTCTAAAAGATCAGCTTTCGGTTTTTGTTGACCTTGAAACCACCACGATTGAAGAACCCGTGGCACCTGAAGCTGATATTGATCCGATCTTGCTGCGCCCAGTAGATGATCTGGAGTTAACAGTCCGTTCTGCTAACTGTTTAAAAGCAGAAAACATCTTTTTTATTGGCGATTTGATTCAACGCACAGAAGTAGAGTTATTAAAAACGCCAAACCTGGGCAAGAAGTCTCTGACTGAGATTAAGGACATTCTAGGATCACAAGGCCTCTCTTTAGGTATGCGTTTAGAAAATTGGCCGCCAGCAGGACTTGTTGGTGCAAGCGGTAATTTAGATGATAAAGCCGAAGCATCTGCTTAAGCTTTAGTTAATGAGAATATAGAAAATGCGTCATAGACAGAGTGGAAGAAAACTAAATAGAACGAGTACCCATCGTGAAGCCATGTTCAAGAACATGTCTGCATCACTGGTCACTCATGAAATGATCCGCACAACTTTGCCTAAGGCAAAGGAACTGCGCGGTGTTATTGAGCCATTGATCACCTTGGCGAAGAAGGATACTGTCGCAAACCGTCGTCTTGCTTTTGCACGTGTACGTGATCGTGCTGTCGTTAGCAAACTATTCAATGAACTTGGTCCTCGTTACAATGAGCGCCCTGGTGGTTATGTGAGAGTTTTGAAGTGCGGTTTTCGTGATGGTGATAGCGCTCCAATGGCAATTGTTGAGCTAGTTGATCGCCCACTTCCTGAGGTCGAAGAAGATAGCTTAGAAAGCGAAAGTTAAATAAAAAAGCCGGGTTTATCCCGGCTTTTTTATGCCCGGAATGATCGTTTTATCCACTGACTTTGCTCTAGATGAGCCGAATATTGGACCGCTCAAGATTGTTCTATATCCGCAAGCTGCCACATCATTGATCTATTTTAGGGATCCCCTAGGTTTAATTCAAATGCAAGTGTAGCACCGCTTGCCACGTATGCCAGAAGCTTCCCGGAAGGCACGGTGTTGCTATCTTACTGTTGATCCAGAGTGGCGAATGCATGAGAGATGGGGCGTTATGGTAAAAGCGAACGGATATTGGTTTGTCGAGCCAGATAATGGTCTGTTTGATTGGGTGATAAAATCGGCTGAAGATGTGCTAATCCTTCGCTATCTAGATGTTGAGTCTAGAATAAGAAGAGTACTAGGCCCTGAATCGATGCTGGTATATGATGGGCCGCTCACGTTCGTAATATGACCTATTGGTCTGAAAAAAAGGCTTTTCTGCAATATGGCTCAAGTGCTTGTCAGGTGGTTCAGGCGTTACTTTACAGATCAGGAAGGCGTCATACTGGCTCTTTTATTGCTGGCTGGCTTCGCGATTGTCATCTTCATGGGGGGAATGTTAGCACCACTATTGGCTAGCTTAGTGATTGCTTATCTATTGGAAGGGATTGTCGGCATGATTGAGCGCCGCAAGATCGCGCGCTTGCCGGCTGTACTGATGGTTTTTATGCCATTTTGTGCGCTACTACTACTGCTTATTTTTGGTTTGATGCCGATGCTATTCGGGCAGTTGAGTCAGCTTTTACAAGAACTACCAGCAATGATCGCAAAGGGTCAGCAGAGCTTACTACAGCTTCCAGTCAATTACCCTGCATTTATATCTGAAGCTCAGGTTGCAGAGCTGATGAATACGATTCGATCTAGCGTTGCGGATGCAGGTCAGCATGTCGTTTCGTTTTCACTCGCATCCATATCGGGACTCTTTATTCTCGTCATCTATTTGATTTTAGTGCCCGTCTTGGTTTTTTTATTTATGAAGGACAAAGCTATTTTTGTTCGTTGGATCTCAGAAGCGATGCCGCGTGAACGTGCGCTGGCGACTCAGATATGGGAAGAGATGGATCAGCAAATCGGCAATTATGTACGAGGAAAGTTTTTAGAAATTATTATTGTTGGTGTTGTCTCTTTTATTGTCTTTGCATTGATGGGCCTGCAGTATGCAATGTTGCTGGGTGCGCTGGTTGGTCTATCGGTGGTCGTTCCCTATATTGGTGCGGCGGCAGTGACCTTTCCAGTCGCAATCATCGCCTACTTTCAGTGGGGATGGAGCGCTGATTTTGCCTATTTGATGGTGGCTTATGGGATGATCCAGGCGCTGGACGGAAATTTACTAGTGCCCTGGTTATTCTCGGAGGCCGTTAACTTGCACCCAGTGGCAATTATTACTGCAGTGCTAGTCTTTGGCGGACTGTGGGGCTTTTGGGGGGTCTTCTTTGCGATTCCATTAGCGACATTGGTAAAAGCCTTGATGAGTTCATGGCCACGCTCTGATGAGTTTATTGAGGTCGAGCTGCCCCCTGCTCCGGCGCAACGCGAGGTAGCATAGATAAAGGCGGGAATCCGCCCTCTTTTTTGTATCTCTGATGCGTAGTCAGCTAAGCGTGATGGATCATGCATCAAGACATTGGTGTCGAGTACAAAAAACTTTTCATTTTGCCATTTTCATCTATCATCGCTTACCCCTGCTTATTGAGGGATTTAACTGTCTCTAGTACTTCGTCTACGTGCCCTGCCACTTTAAGGCCGCGCCATTCATGCCGCAGGATGCCATTAGCATCGATGAGGAAAGTGCTACGTACAATGCCTCGCACTTTTTTACCATACATGTTCTTCATTTTGATGACATCAAACAATTCGCATAGCACCTCGTCTTTATCGGACAGCAGATCAAAGGTGAATGCCTGTTTTGTTTTGAAGTTTTCATGTGACTTGATACTGTCACGCGAGACACCGAAAATCAGGCATTTCTGGCGTTTGAATTTGTTGTGATTGTCGCGAAAATCCTGCCCTTCACTTGTACAGCCTGGGGTACTGTCTTTAGGGTAAAAATAGATGATGATATTCTTGCCGGAGAGCTCGGATAGTTTGATTGTTTTATCGCCTGTGGCGGCGGCTTCGAAGTCTGGCACGGCTTTGCCGATGGTTAGTTCTGACATGGGTTACTCTCATATTATAAAGATGGACGATGACGTTGTTTTACTAAAAGCAGTTAGCCTTTGGCGGGTTTAAATGTAGTATCAAGGTTAAGTTCATTACAGAATTCAGTAAACTCATCTCGTAGCGCATTAATTTTTTGTGCGGCAGGGATGCCAACGGTCATGGTGACAGCAAACATTGGGCTGCCAGTGTGGGCCGCAGCATAGGACTCGGTAGTGAGGTTTTCAATATTGATCTGCTTGTTAGATAGGAAACTGGCAAGCTGGTAGACAATGCCAGGGTGGTCGAGAGCGATGGCCTCAATGATATACGGTATCAATGTTTCGTTTGCTTTGCGTGTGCCCGTTTTTTTAGTGGTGATGGTCAGGGCTAGTTTTTTTGCGGTATCATCGAGATGGCTGGCCAGTCCTGCGATCGCTTCATTGCTACCTGAAACCAGCAGTATGATCGCAAATTCTCCGCCAAGCACTGCCATGCGGCTATCGGTGATATTGCACTGTGCATCGAAGATGGAGAGCGAAAGGGTGTTGACGATGCCTGGCTGGTCTTTGCCAATGGCGTTGATGACGAGGTGCTGTGTCAAGTCGATGTCCTCTTTAAGCGAGCGATATAGCCTCTGCTTATCATACGTGAAGTGTGAGATTTGAGAAACTGCTGAGATCTGACTAATTATCAGCAAGGTAGCTTATTTGCTTATGGGAAAAGTAGTATACTGCACCAGATAAATTTTGAGATCCCTGTAGCAAAGATTCCAGACGGAGAATTTAGATGTTTCACGGCAGTATGGTGGCACTTGTAACGCCAATGCATGAAGACGGCACATTGGATGACGTGTCGTTGAGCAATTTGGTGGAATTCCACATTGAAAATGGCACCAATGCGATCGTGGCGATGGGGACGACTGGTGAGTCGGCGACGCTGGATGAGAAAGAGCATTGCGGTGTGATTCGGCGCGTGGTCGAGTTGGTCGGTGGTCGAATTCCGATGATTGCCGGCACTGGCTCTAACTGTACCCGTGAGGCGATTGCGCTCACACGCGGTGCGATGGAAGCAGGAGCCGATGCTTGCCTGCTGGTTGCACCGTATTACAACAAGCCGACTCAGGAAGGGCTCTATCAGCACCATGTGGCGATTGCTGAGGCTGTTCCGATACCTCAAATTTTGTATAATGTGCCGGGTCGTACCGTGTGTGACATGCTGCCACACACCATCAAGCGATTGGCTGAAGTCTGCAATATTGTCGGGGTAAAAGAGGCGACCGGCAACCTGCAGCGCGCACGTGAAATCCTGGAGTGCTGTGGTGACCGTATCGACCTTTATGGTGGTGATGATGAAACGGCAATGGATCTGATACTTGAAGGTGGGAAAGGGGTGATTTCGGTAACGGCCAATATCGCGCCTAAAGCGATGCGTGCCATGTGCGATGCTGCACGGGCGGGTGATCGCCACGTTGCGGAGGCGATTAATAGCCACCTCATGTCACTGCATCAAGATCTCTTTGTTGAGGCTAACCCGATCCCTGTCAAGTGGCTAATGTATGACATGGGCATGATTCCGGCCGGGATTCGCTTGCCATTGACGCCACTTTCGGAGAATTACCATGAGACTTTACGTGCAGCGATGCGAGCGGCTGATGAGGCAACACGCTAATGGCTAAGCAGAAGATGAACTTACCTGCACAGCTGTTATCAGTTGTGACGCTCTCTGTGGTCGGCCTATTGTTGAGTGGTTGTACGACGACACCAGATGAGTCATATAAAAAGGCCGAAATGACCAAGCCACTCGATTACCCGCCAGACCTGATTGCGCCGCTTACTAGTGAGCGCTTTGCAATACCAGCAGCGGACGCGGATCCTGTGACCACACCGATATCACTGCCAGAAACCTCACCGGCTCCTCATCGGCGCAGCAGTGGTGGTGGCCATAGTCACTAAAGAGCAGCGCTAGACGCTTCAATGCGGATGCGTTTCTCTTCTCTTGGTAGCGGCAGCCGCGGCAACGGCACGCTGGTCGAACGACACAGCACCTCTCTGTTGGTGGATTGTGGTTTTTCAGTGAAGCAGACGCTGCAGCGCCTTGCTCGGCTTGAAGCTGTGCCGGAGGCGATCACGGCAATTCTGGTTACACATGAACATGGTGACCACATTAGCGGCGTTGCGGCGCTGGCACGGCGTTACCAAATTCCGATTTGGGCAACGCACGGCAGTGCCATGCAGTTTTCAGCTGGGGAACTACCTGAACTCAATATATTCAGCAGTCACGATTGTTTTGAAATAGGTGATATTGAAATATCACCTTTTCCAGTGCCGCATGATGCACGCGAGCCAAGCCAGTTTATCTTCTCAGATGGTGAGCATCGTTTGGGAATGTTAACGGATGTTGGCTCGATCACTCCGCATATCGAAGCCTCTTTGAGCGGTTGTGATGCGCTGCTGCTCGAGAGTAATTATGATGTTGATCTGTTGGAAAAGAGCGATTACCCCGCCGCGCTAAAAGCGCGAATTAGTGGCTATCGTGGCCACCTTAGCAATCATCAAACAGCGGCGCTGTTGGCGAGAATCGATTGCTCACGTTTGCAACATTTTGCTGCGGCGCATTTGAGTGAGCAGAATAATTCGCCTGAAATCGTGCGTGTGATACTTGCCGAAGCACTTAACTGTGAGCCTGCGTGGGTAGCCATCGCGGATCAGGTACATGGTTTGAGCTGGCGACAGCTGGGATGATGCTTGAATTACTCTGCGACATATTATCTCGCAGGATTTTATCATCATTTTACGGTATAATTGCGGCTTGGTTTTAGATGCACTCTGGGTGCATCTCTGGGCGATATTCTGAGAACTATCCAATGAAAAAAGTGAAAGAACTCTATTCAGGCAAAGCCAAGTCGATTTTCACCACTGAAGATCCAGATAAGATGGTAATGCTTTACCGCGATGACACCTCTGCCTTTGATGGGCGCAAGATAGATCAACTGGCGCGTAAGGGGATGATCAACAATAAGGTGAATGCCTTTGTGATGACCCATCTTGAGCGTGCTGGCATCATCACGCATTTTGATGAGTTGCTCTCTGATCAGGAGTCACTGGTGAAACGCCTTGATATGCTACCGATCGAGTGTGTGGTGCGCAATATCTCTGCCGGTAGTATTTGCAAACGTCTGGGGGTTGAAGAGGGGCTTGAGTTGAATCCTCCTACCTTTGAGTTCTTTCTGAAGAATGATGAGCTGCATGACCCGATGATTAATGAATTTCACATCCGCTCTTTTGGCTGGGCCGATGATGAAGAAATTTCAATTATGAAGCGCCTCACCTTTGAAATTAACGATGTACTTAAGCAGCTCTTTTTTGAAGCGGGCATGTTGCTGGTTGATTACAAATTAGAGTTTGGTCGCTATCACGGTCAAATTGTGTTGGGTGATGAATTTTCCCCTGATGGCTGTCGGCTATGGGATGTAGAGACACGTGAAAAGCTTGATAAAGATCGTTTTCGTCAGGGGCTCGGTGGAGTGGTCGAGGCCTATGAAGAGGTTGCGCGTAGACTGGGTGTGAAGCTGGATTAAGCGTGCCCCTTCTTGTGACTAACAATATCACTCGTTTTTTTTAATCTATTTTGACTCGGTTTGAATATGCTACAACTACGCGGCACAACGGCTCTCTCTCTATTTCGCACTGAAAAATTACTCTCAGCAGCACA
>QIJH01000238.1 GCA_003232725.1 Chromatiaceae bacterium
CCACACTGGCTAACTGGATGATTCAGGCAGGCACCTTGTCCAACCGGTGGTACTTTATGATGATGACCCCGGACGCAGTGCGGCAGTCCCCAAGCGTTTGCTTGAAGGCTTTGCGGGATATTTACAGACAGATGGCTATGCGGGCTACAATGCCGCCGTTACCATCAAAGCCGAGCCCGCTGCGTACAAAGCCGGTCCAGACAAATAGAAGGGTAATAAGTACGAGCTGTGCAGTGCTGAAGTCGAGTAAGAGGAGGTTCATTTTATTCGAATAATGCCAGGCCTTAGATGGCTAGTTGATTTATGGGATACGGGTGCTCAGTGAGTTAAATTTAGATGTAACTACTCAGCGAGTAGTCAAAATTAACAGTGGCTGCTCAGATCGCCCATGAAATCTGCCAGTTCAAGGCGAAAAATGTGAGTTTACACATGATCATTTTTTAACGCTGAAATGGTGGGTTTCATGGGTTAGCTGAGTAGTTGCATTTAGATGAGCTTTAAAACGTGGTGTTAACAGCGTAGAAAACCACTCATTGCACGGATCATATAATCGTGATCTACCGCCCCGGCGCTTTCACGGATGCTATGCATCGCCCACATTGGATTGCCAACATCCAGTGAACGTATCCCGGTACGTGCCGCTGACATCGGGCCAATCGTGCTGCCACAGGCCAGATCACTTCGATTGATAAATTTCTGATACGGAACTTTTTCATCTTCACAGATCGAGACAAACAGTGCCTCGGTGTGGGCATCGGTGGTGTAGCGTTGGTTGGTGTTGATCTTGATAACCGGGCCGTTGTTGATGATTGGCTGATGTGCCGGTTCATGTTTGTTGCTGAAATTTGGATGCCACGCATGTGCCATGTCTGCACTGAGCATATAACTATGGGCAATTGCCTGGTGATGGCCCTGCACACTTTCGTCAAGGGTTGTGCCGATGCGATTCAATACGTCGTTTAGGAAGCTGCCATCAGCCCCTTTGGCACTACAGCTACCTACCTCTTCATGATCAAAGAATGCGATGACCTGTGTGGCTGCATTCGATTGGTTGAGCCTCTTTGTGAGCGCCAATAGCGCGGCATGGCATGATGCCAGGTTGTCGAGTTGGCTATTGGTGATGAACGCCTGCTCAAGACCAAAGAATGCCCCCGGTTGAGTGTCGTAGGCGGCGAGCTCCCATGCGAGAATGTCATTTTCAGTGACCTGCAGTCGTTCCGCAACAAGCCCTTTGAAGTTGATGTCGTGCGGGCCGGGTTGGGAGAAAATGAGTGGTAATTCATCCTGTGCATTAAACTTAAGGCCGCTTTTATTGACCTCTCGATTAAGGTGAATGGCCAGATTGGGCAGGCGTACAATTGATTCATCAATGCGTAGCAGACGAGACTCAAATGCCTGCACACCACTGCCTGTCTTGACGCTGACTCGTCCAGCCAGTGACAGGTCTCGATCGGCAAAAGTGGCGAGAATAGGGCCGCCGTAAACTTCGACCCCAAGGCGTAAGTAAGCGCCTCGTTTTTGTTCAGGGTTGGGTTTGATGCGAAGACCGGGTGAGTCGGTGTGTGCCCCGATGATACGGTAACCACTTTCACTCGGTGCTGTTGAACCCGTGATAAAAGCGATGATCGAAGATTGATCTCGAATAGTGTAATAACCCTCACCGGCATTTAATTGCCACAGCTCTTTTTCTGAGAGTGCTTTAAAACCGTTGGCCTGTAATAAGGTGACGGTGGACTCAACCGCATGCCATGGGCTTGGGCTATTATCGATATATTCCAGGAGTTGTTGCGCCGGGCTCATTTGTTTCTCGTAGGTGGTGGTTTGCGAGCGACTAATTTAACATGAGTCGAACATCTTATGTGTTCAAAAATTAGCAGCTCTGTTTGGGAGATGGGTGCTCATGGCGCATGATGTTTTATTCCAAAAGTTATCGAGTTAAAATAATGGCAGACTTGAGGAACAAATTTGCTATTCCAGTGATCTCTGCATAAGCTGTATTTCATTGAGATGAAAAATAATAATCGACAATTGATTCACCAGGATCACGATGTGAATGGTACGCAATTTCCACTAATATTATTGCTGGATAATGTGAGTGATCCTGCCAATGTTGGGGCTCTGTTTCGCCTGGCTGATGCGTTTGGTGTCGCCCGCCTTATGTTATGTGGTGATACGGTGAGGCTGCCTAATCGACGCCTGACGCGGACATCTCGTTCTACTGATAAGATATGAGCGCTTTGATACCGCTGATAGTGCCGTGATCAGTGTGCGTGAACAAGGATATCGACTGGTTGCATTGGAAGCTTGCTGCACAGAGTGTTGATTTAAAAACGCAAGATTATGGCAAGATGGGTAAAATTTGTTTGATTCTCGGCAGTGAGCAGAGCGGGGTAAGCCCGTCGCTGCTTGAAATTGCAGACCATACAGTTCATATTCGGATGTTAGGATTGAACTCTTCGATGAATGTAGCGACTGCCTGTGCCATCGCTGTTTATGAAATGACACGACATATAGCGGGGGTTGTTGGTGGGGGCTGTTGGCGTGGCCGGATTGAGTAATCGTATTGAGGATGGAGATGAAAAAGCTCAAAAATGAAGTTGAATTAATCAAAGCGGCTCTTATTGCAGGCGTGCGTTACGCAGAGGCGCGTGGTGCGGCACAGTTTGATAATGCTGATTCGGCAAACGACAAAGCACTCTACATCTACCGCTTGCTGGTGCATGACAAATTGATTCAGGCGATGCCTGAGGATCAGGTCTCGCAGAAGTCTGTTAAACACAAGCTCGCGATCTGGTACTCAAAGCAGTTGCCTGGTGATCATTCATTATTGCAGTAAATGCATTACTCTTCTTGTCTGGTAGCTGTTTCAGTCGCTGCCACAGCCGGTTTTGGTGCGTTCAGAGCGATAATATAATCGACAACGATCTTCAGATCCTCATCGTTGATTGAGCCTTGCTGCGGTGGCATCCGTTTGCCGCCAGTGATCTGGTCCCAGCGCCCAGCACTGCCAGAACGAATAACGGCAGTCAGTTGTGCGTGCGCATCGGGTACCCCTTGATAGCGTTTACTGATCAGTTTCCAAGCTGGTCCGTAGACACTATTGGATGCGGCATGACAACCCATGCAGCCCGATTTAGCGGCGATCACACGGGCTTCTGAGGTGCTGCTATCGGCTGCATTTGAACGCATGGATTCGTTGATATCACAGGCGCTAAGTAATAGTGCTGTGGTAATGATTAATAAATGGTATTTCATCGTTTTGTCCTTTACTTTAACCGCTGAAAAACATCGCAAGCAGGCCGATTATAGTGAAGCCGATTCCCATTGCAAGGATTAGCCAGTCATCATTTGCTCGTCCTGGTGTCAGTGTCGATTGCGCAGGTTGCTGGGGGTTATAGAAGACCTTGACCTCACTTCCCTGGGGGTGTTTTTCAAGTTGTGTGCTGGCAAACCCAGGCATCGGCATCGTACCTGGTGGGAATTCAACTCGTCCTTCATGGCCGTGGTTATCAATTGTGTAGCTAAAGCGAATATCGGGCAAGAGGTCATTCTCCGCTGATGCAAGGGAGGCTGAGCTGATTGTGCCGCTGATGGAGGGCCATTTTTTGTTTGCTTTACCTTTTTGAAAGCCGCGCCAGCCAAAGGCGGTGATTGCCAGGCCGGTGATGATAAAACCGCCGATGATGAGAGCGTAGTAGTCCAAGGGTCTTTCTCCCACAATATTAAGTGCCGGCAGTATACCCTATACAGATGATGGCGAGAAAAAAGACTGTGTCTTAAATCAGCGCAGTTGGGAACTTTTTTTTAGGCACTGCACAATATAATGGGCTGATATTAGATGGTGATGTTGGTGGCATACTGTTTGATGCGTGTGTGGATAGTTGTCCTTCTAGCGCCATCTTTGTGAATGACAGTGCGCCTTCAACGACTTGTGATGATTGGAAGTGGTAATTAGAGATTTTACAGCTCACTGGTAGGTGGAGCGTAGAGCGGTTGGTGATTTCGAATTCGGTCCAGGCAATCACGGGCAGGTCATTCAGGCTTCTATCTACGCAGGCCCAGGAATCGTGGTCGATGATCACATCGATATATTGAAAGCGTGGTAAGGTGAGTCGAATCGGTAGCGTAAGGCGTAGGGTGGCGATACGAATGGTATTAAAGATCTCTGCCTCAATATTGACTTGAGTGCTTGAGTAAACCGGGGTGTCTTGTAATCTTTTTATCATTGTTGAGGTCTCCATCTGCTTTTGTGACCTGCTTCTACATATTTGAGCGGCCGACAGGTTGCCTGCCTTTAGCTTTATGAGTACTTTATGAGATAGAATTAGCAGGCTTAGTGGACAATATTTTGACAAAAGGCTGGGAAAAATGAACTGTTTTCATGGAATTAACAAAACTAGTGTGGCCCTTATCGCTGCTGCCTCAATGTTAATCGCTTCACCGCTATATGCTGAAGTGATTGGCAGTGTTAGCACCAAAATCAAGCTGATGGGGGCTAATGATAAGATCGTGGTTGAGGCCTTTGATGACCCTATAATTCCAGGGGCAACATGCCATTTGAGTCGTGCTAAAACCGGCGGGATGAGCGGCTCATTGGGGCTTGCTGAGGATACCTCCGATGCCTCGATTGCCTGTCGCCAGACCGGCCCGATTAGTCTGCCAAGCAAGGTTAAATCCGGCAAGTTTGATGGTCAGGAGGTGTTTAAGAAAAGCACGTCGATATTATTTAAGTCACTACAGGTTGTGCGCTTTTACGATGCGAAGCGCAATACGCTGATCTATCTGAGTTATAGTGATAAACTTGTCGATGGCTCACCAAAAAATAGCATTTCGACGATCCCAGTGATGCCTTGGCGCCCATGAAACGGTGGCTATCACTCACTTGTTTGATAGTTTTATTATTGTGTGCCGCTACGAAGACTATGGCTGACGATAGATTAAAACCATGTCCGGAGAGTCCTAACTGTGTCTCATCGCTGGCGAGTGCTGATGAACATCGAATTGCACCGATGGGCTACGGTGGTGATCGCGCGACGGCGCGTTTGCGTCTGTTGGCGGTACTTTCACAATTTGAAAATGCAGAGATTATTGAAGATACCGAGCGCTACTTGCACGTTACGGTAACTAGTGCACTGCTGCGTTTTATAGATGATGTTACGTTCTTTTTTGATGATGAAAAAGAGCTTATTCAGATGCGCTCCGCATCACGCAGTGGCTATTATGATTTTGGAGCCAACCGCCGTCGGCTGGAAGGTATCCGCCAGCTTTACGAGCAGCAATAGTCGTTATTTCCCTTTCTTTTCAGGCCCATTAATCGCCCTTGCGCGTAGTGGCGCGAAGAGTGGTTCGAGTCCATTGACTTTAACTTCATGCACAATGCTCATCAGCTCGCCAAGTTCACCCGATGGGAATCCTTGTCCTGCAAACCATACGACGTAGGGTTCTGGCAGGTCGATTAACAGCGTATTTTTGTATTTGCCAAAAGGCATGCGGGTGATGAGCAGTTTCTTTAATACGAGTGGGTCGGGCTGTAGTGAAGGGATGTCATCTGAAATTTTCATGTTTAATCGCATAGTTTGCTTTGATGTTGATCATAGATCGATTAAAATCCCACTCACCGTGGGAATTTAACGTCGTTTTCCTGCCGCTCTTCCCTGCAATGAAACGGTTGGTGGGGATTAACCACACAGGATCACATATTAATGCCATCTCAAACTAAAGCGCAACTGACAGATGAAGAATTTTCGGAGCTGGATAGTTTTCTGCTTGCCTCTGATGATGAGGGGGAAGATCGTCTAGCCGTGGACGAGGCGCATGGCTATCTGACCGCATTGACTGTTGGGCCTGAGATGACATCAAGCGATGAATGGCTTGAGGCGGTGTGGGGCACGCCGCTATTTTCAGATGAGTCGAGTGAAACGCGTATGCGTGGTTATCTTTTACGTATGCAAGATGAAATTGCGACTGCATTGAGCAGTGGCGAGATCTTTGAACCGATGATGCTGGAAGAGATTGATGGTGATGAAGTGATTGAGTCATTTGAGGGATGGTGTTTCGGTTTTATGCTGGGTGTGGCGAGCCAGAGCAACCATTGGGAAGCGCTCCCCAAGGCGGAGCAGACATTGTTGGCACCGATCGCAAAGCTTGCGCTGTTGCATGATGAAGAAGAAAATGAGATGGATGACGAAGAGTACGAGGCCTGGATCGAAATGTTGCCAGGTTCGGTGGTCGGGCTTCATCACTACTGGCGTCATCGTCAACATTAAATAGCACTCATGCAAAGGTCTCCTCAAACCAGTAGGATGTTTCTGATTTGCCTCGTTTAGACGTCTCTTCCCAATGGGACTCGCTATTTTTTGAGCGCTCACCAATGTTTAAAACGTTGGATGGCTTTAAGTCCTGGTATCGCTCTTTCCTTAGTAAATGGCCTGCCCTGGATGACTATCAGCAGCTATTAATGCAGCAAAACAGGCCGGTAATGACGCGTAACGGTTTCCCTTTATGTATCGTGCCGCAAGCAGAGAAACCAGGTAGTTTCGAGCAGCATTACGCCCCGCGTATTTACATGAGTGGTGAAATTCAGACCCGTACTGAGAACTGGCATGATTTCTTTCAGTTACTATCGTGGCTCATGTTTCCGCGTACCAAAGCAATGATTAATGAAATACATATTCCGATGGCACAGGCCCGAATAGCGTCTGGTGTAGACCTTGGGCGACGTTCACCACTGGAAAACCTATTGTCGCTGTTTGATGAGGGTGGTGCGGTGGTGATTTCATCTGATGAGAAATTGCTACAGATGGTTCGGGACTTTCAGTGGAAGCCGCTTTTTTGGCAGCAGCGTGAAGCGCTACAGGAAAAATTAAGATGCATTGTTTTTGGCCATGCAATGTATGAAAAAGGGCTTGAGCCATATATCGGGATGACGGCCAATGCGATTTTATTACACTGTGATGAAACCTTTTTTCAGTTAAGTAATGAACAACAATTGGCATGGATCGATGATGCGCTGCTCATTGCGCTCGCCGATCGTGAACAATACCGTGTGCCAAAAGATCTATCGCCTTTTCCAATTCTGGGGATGCCGGGGTGGGATGCAAATAATAGTGATGAAGCTTATTACGATAACCATCGCTATTTTCGTGCGGGCCGTGGTGGCGCGAAAGCAGTCGCGTGATCATTTATTCAGGGAGACATTAGTATGCAGATGCAAAACCAGATTACCGATAAACTTAATCAGGCACTATCACCTCAGCACCTTCAAGTGATTAATGAAAGTGGCAATCACAATGTGCCTGCGGGGTCAGAGTCACATTTTAAGGTGACCATAGTGGCGGAAGATTTTGGCGATGAAAGCCTGGTGAAGCGCCATCAAAAAGTTTATCAGGTGCTGGCAGATGAGTTGAAAGGGAGTGTGCATGCATTAGCGCTACATCTCTATACCCGTGAAGAATGGCGCGCGAAAAATGGCGAAGCGGCGCTTTCACCACCCTGTATGGGCGGCGAAAAAGGGTAGTACTGATTCCTTAATATCGCCCGTTTGATTTGTTGATATAGTTAGTCAGTTGGGCTGTTTCTCGATTCATACGGCGTAAATTTTCGTGTGTAATTCGAAACAGTGCCCGCATCACTTTGTAGACAATATCGGGGCGTGTTTTTAGTAGTTTTTCAAATGGTGTGGGTTCAAGCGTATAGATAGTTGCGTTGCCAGCTGCGCGCAGTGATGCACGACGCGGTGTGCGCTCAACGAAGGCGCGCGTGCCGGCCACTTCCCCGGGTGCCATTTCGTATACCGTGTTATCGCTATTCTGGTTAGCACTGATCACAGCTAGCTTTCCCGCCGCCAGCAGAAAAAGGGTGTGCTCGTGCCCACTTTCGTTGATCAGGAACTCGCCATTATTGAGCTGACGTACTTCCATTATATTTGCCATCACTTCACACTCTTTGAGGCTTAACTCATTGCCGAGTGTTGAAGTACCGATGATTTCTATATTGGGCTGTTCTCTCACCTGTTACTCCTTCTTTGATTGCGCGGGCTGACCTTTCTATATAACGGGATGTGGTGGTGTTTCTTTAAGAAGACCTTTGCACGAGTCTATTTTCCGTTCCAGCTGCGTTATCAATGATCTCAAATACTCATTTACTTGGTGTAAACTCCATTTTTTCGACCATTTATGCCTGGCTGGAACGAAAACTAGTTCTCTTGCAAAGGTTTCTTTAAATATTCTTAGTAACTATTCAGCTCACCCCTGAAATCTGTCATTTCGGCGTTAAAAAATGATTATTTACACTTGTAAACTCACATTTTTCGCCTTGAACTAACGGATTTCAGGGGCAATCTGAACAATTACATATCATTTTCAACGATGCTGAATAGTTACTATTCCTAATACATTACCTTGAGTACTAAGGAATCTAATTGATTGATAATACTGAAATCGATTAGTTAGATTGTATTGGGTCCTATATCGCTACTTTCATCCTTGTACTTTTACCAAAAGACCTAGTAGAATGCTGCGAAATTCAATCCCGACCAAAGTAATCAACAATTACTGGGCGGGGGCTAATCAACAGCGAGTGAGTCAGTGGTTTAATGAATCCAATACTAAAACCAGATCGTAGCCGCATTGCTTCGTTAGAGTCTTTAGCATTTGAGAATCGTTATGCAAAGCTGCCCGCACCATTTTTTCATGGGGTTTCACCGACACCGCTGATGGGTGCCCATTTAGCGAGTTTTAACGCTGAACTGGGCGCGTTATTTGGTCTGACGAGAGACGATGCTAATCAGCAGGGCTTTGTTGATTACTTCAATGGTTCACGTGACATACCGGGTGCTGAACCGCTCGCAATGGCTTATGCAGGGCATCAGTTTGGACATTTTGTAGCGCAGTTAGGTGATGGTCGTGCGATGCTGCTGGGGCAGGTGCGAGATGAGCAGGGGGCGCTATGGGATATGCATCTGAAAGGGTGTGGGCCGACGCGTTTTTCACGTGGTTCTGATGGGCGTGCTGTATTGCGCTCATCGATACGTGAGTATCTTTGCAGTGAGGCGATGTCTGGTCTGGGCATACCAACGACTCGCGCACTCTGCCTGATTGCAAGCAGTGAAAGTGTGATGCGTGAACGTATTGAACCAGGTGCGATGTTGGTTCGTATGGCACAGAGTCATGTCCGTTTTGGTAGTCTCGAATATTTTTATCACCGTGGTGATCATGAAAATCTGCGCAAGCTAGGTGAATACCTGCTACAGGAGGAGTTCGCCCACCTTCGGGGTGAAAAAGAGCCATATCTCGCACTGTTTGATGAGGTGATCAGGCGTACAGCAACATTGGTTGCGCAGTGGCAAGGTGTTGGTTTTTGCCATGGTGTGATGAATAGCGACAATATGTCGATTTTAGGTTTGACGCTTGATTATGGCCCTTTTGCTTTTATGGATACTTTTGAGCATGATTACATCTGTAATCACTCTGACCATCAAGGGCGTTACGCTTATCACCGTCAGCCAGAGATGGCCCATTTTAATCTCGCTTGTCTAGCGACGGCATTGCTGCCGTTGGTGAATGATAACAGCGAAATTGCTATTTCTCTGTTGCGTGAACGATTGGCAAATTACTGGCGATACTTTAATGATGCCCATCTCGATATTGTGCGCGCTAAGCTGGGTTTTTTGCAACAGGAAAACGACGATCTTGAGTTATGGGATGAGTTGTTGTTGCTAATGGAGGGGGAGGTAGACTTCACTCTCTTCTTTCGTCAGCTCGGTGCATTATCGCTCTCATCGCCAACTCATCATCCGCTAAGAAGTGAGTTTATAGACCTGCCACGCATTGATCTCTGGATGTATGAATATCGTCAGCGGTTACAACGAGAGGACTCTTGTGATATTGATCGTCGTCAATCAATGGATGCGGTAAACCCTAAATATATTTTGCGTAACTATATGGCTGAGGCGGCTATTCGGAAGGCAGAAGATGATGGTGATTATAGCGAGATAGATCGTTTGTTAACCTTGTTACGAAGCCCGTTTAGTGAGCAACCTGCAGCGGAGCAGTATGCTGCATCAGCGCCTGTCTGGGCACAAAGCATACAACTTAGCTGTTCCTCATAAAGCGTTCAAGTCCACTATGGCCTTATTTTTAGGGTCTTTATGTTTGGGCTGTTAATGCTACCTTTTTATTGTCTGGTGTGAAAAATCATTCTGCTTGAGTAAAGTTTTTAGTGTTATACCCGATGGTGTAATAAAGAGTGATGGGCCATCAATTTTCTAATCTTATGCCAGCTCTGGGCATTGTTCTACTGTCTACCCTGAGAATCTGGGGACACAAAAGGATATCAATAAACAGTTATTCAAATGCGGTGAATTTATCATGATAGAGACGGAACTCAATGAGGCAATTGAACAGACAGGTAATGAGACTAGTCTGGAGACCGGGGGCGCGGATCAATATTTTACTTTTGTGATCGCAGATCACGAATATGGCGTTGATATCTTGCGTGTACAGGAGATCCGAGGTTGGAATGGCGTGCGCCAGATACCGCAATTACCATCTTATATAAAGGGTGTAATCGACCTACGTGGTGATGTGGTGCCTATTATCGATCTACGTGAACGTTTTGGCATGCTGCCTGTACCTTACAGCAATTTAACAGTCGTGGTGATCGTGAAGGTGGTGACGCAGAAGGGTAACCAAGTGATGGGTGTTGTAGTTGATGCTGTATCCGATGTTTACGATCTTGCAGAAGATGAGCTTAAAGAAGCGCCAGAAATGAGTGGTGATGTTGATGTTAACTATATTCAGCACATAGCAACCGTCAATGACAAAATGGTAGTGTTGCTGGATATCGATGAACTATTGGGCAATCTACCCCGTGAAATCACAAAGCAGGGCGCTAGTGCGACGAAAACACCCGCCGAAATTGATGATAGTGATGTGACGGATGCTGATCTGGATGTGGAATTGCTTGAGTCATCATTTAGTGCACTGGCGCCTAATGGCGAAGCGTTGACTGCCGTCTTTTACCGTGAATTATTTAAACGCTACCCAGACCTGGCAACGCTGTTTGAAGGGGTCGAGATAAAAGAGCAGGAGCAGAAGCTACTCGAGACATTGAAACTGGTTGTGGCAAATATTCGTCGTCCCGAAAAACTTGCTAATGAATTATCTCAATTGGGTGAACGCCATCAATCTTATGGAGTGCTGACGTCGCATTATGACGCCGTGGCTGAGGTGTTACTTGAGACTTTAGCGGAATATGCAGGCGGACTGTGGAGCGATAAGGTTCGCCGCACCTGGCTAGCTGCCTTGATGAAGATCAAATTGGCGATGATTGGCGCGCATGAGACTGCTCTGCCAGAAGAGCAGGTGGTGTTACTGGAGTCTAGTTTTGCTGCGTTGGCCCCGCAGACAAATGCCCTTGCAGAACGTTTTTATAAGCGCTTGTTTGAACTGCACCCGGATGTTAAACCGATGTTTGAGGGGAGTGATATCGCCGAGCAGCAGAACAAATTGGTCACAGCTTTGCAACTGGTTATCAATAGTTTGAGGAATCCTGAGGCTTTGAGAAATGTATTAAAGGACCTGGGAAAGAAGCATCAAGCGTATGGTGCGGCGCCAGCTCATTTTGATGCGGTGGCGGCAGTGATGCTGGAGGTGTTGGAAGAGTTCGCGGGGGGGCTATGGAATCCACCAATGGCGGCTGCGTGGGCGGATACATTAGGCGCTGTTAAGGTGATGATGCTTGAAGGGTATGAAGATTAAACGTAACTACTCAGCTAACCCATGAACTCCACCCGTTCAGCGTTAAAAAATGATCATTTACACGTGTAAACTCACATTTTTCGCCTTGCACCCATTTCATGGGCGATCTGAGCAGTCACTGTTAATTTTGACTACTCGCTGAGTAGTTACGATTAAACTTTATCGGAGAGCAAAAACAGAAAAGGCCAGCATTAGCTGGCCCTTTTTATTTTATTGAAAATGAAACGTCAACAGACCCTAGCGGGTGGCCGCTGATTTTTGAGCATCATAATCATTAACCAGTTGTTGAACGCTGGCTTCGTCATATTCACGAAGGCCGCTCAAAACCATGTTTTTTTCCCCTTTACCGATCACGTTGCCGTTCGATAGCAGGTTGAACATCAGGCAGACAGAGCCGCGTTTTCCATCTACTTTGAGTGTCGAGTTGCTTAGCGCCAGTTCAGGCTGCTCAATATTAAGATCATCAATGTCAATGACCATGCTTTCATAGATGACCAGCGGGCGATCAGGATTGATCATCACATGATGCTCTTGCATGAGTGGGACCAGAATGTGCGGGAAGGTTTGTCCTGAAAATTCGACATAGCGACAGATAATATTGTGAATTAATGTTGTATTGTGCGAAGTCTCACCACTGTGGGCCAGGTTGAGGTACTCTTTATCTTTATCATCCACGATCGCGATGTTATCGCCGCTTGACTCACTGAAATGAAGGGCAATACCATCGGAGACCATGCCAGCAAAGGTGATACGCATCTGCTGGCTGATGCCAAATTTTTTGAGCAGTAGCGCAAATAACAGGTCGCCAGGCACACAAAAGCGTTTAGCATCTTCATTATGGATAGGGTTGAAGTCCCCTGCTATCTGTTTGGCAAAATCGCTTGCCTGTTTGCGCGTGAAGTGGATTTTACCAGAGGCTTCACCGTAAAAGTTTTCTAGCTGCATTGGCCTATCATCGCTTGGGATATTGAGAGACCTCTGCACAACTGCTCTTTTCTCCTTTGGCGGTGTTGTAAGCCTGCTCAATCGGTCATTTATAGCGATAAACTCCCTCATTCCGTGCTTTTGTCTTGCCAGAGAACAAAATCCCTGCTCGTACAAGGGCCTCAATGAATATTGTTATTTATATTTTCTCTATAATAAGACCTTTGCACAAGTCTATTTCCGGCTCCAGCTGCGTTATCAATGATCTCAAAGTACTCATTTACCTTGTGTGAAATCCGTTTTTTCGATCATTTGTGTCTTGCTGGCATGAAAACTAGTTCTCGTGCAAAGAGTTCATAATATCATGATTCTATCGTATTCGAGTATCGCTTGCTCAGCGCACGAATAGAAATGGCAGTTTTATTGTGTTTTTCATTAATGTGCCCACCCTGTTACTGCGCAGCTAACTTAACAAGCGGATGCTCTTATACTCCCTCGAATGCCACGCCGATTGAATATAGTTCTTCATTTTGTGTTGCCTTTACCCATTTGACTCGCGCTGGTTGTGTACCCGTGATGCCTTCAATACCTTCTAGCCAAAGTTCATCATCAATTTCGTGAGGGATGCCAACCTGCATTCCAAGCCCACCCTTACTAACATCGGTGATAGTGGCAGGCGAGTAAATGCGTTCATTGCTATCTCTTCTATCAAGGTGAAGAAAATAGATGGTCTCTTCATTGAGTGCAGTACGTGGAAAACGGCGTTGTTCCTGGCTCATCTCTATTTTCTCCCCCTAGACTAGTAAAAACTAATGATACTTAATTTTTATTACGGCTGCTGTTGTGCTTTCATGATCATTTCATTTGCATGAGCACGGGTCTGTTCGGTTATTTCAATGCCGCCGAGCATACGCGCTATCTCTTCACTACGAGCCGTTTCATCTAGTGCCTGTACTTGTGTCTCGACATGCTTGGCTGAGAGCTGTTTTTGAACTTGCAGATGATGGTGACCGAGAGCAGCGACCTGCGGCAAATGGGTGACGCATAAAACTTGTCGGGAGGTACCGAGTTCGCGCAGCTTTTGGCCAACGATTTCAGCCACACGCCCACCAATGCCGACATCGACCTCATCAAAAATTAGCGTTGGAATACCATCCTGTTGCGAGGTGATCACCTGTATTGCAAGGCTGATACGAGACAATTCACCACCAGATGCGACTTTACTCAGTGCTTTCGCTGTTTGATTGGGGTTAGTCTTAATCAGGAATTCTATCTGCTCGGCGCCGTGCACGGTGAATTTATCATCCTCACGTGGGATAATGGTAATCTCAAGTTCACCACCGGGCATGCCGAGTTTATGCATGTTTTCACTGACAAGTTTGTTGAGTTTTTTTGCGGCACTGCGTCGTCCTTTACGAAGCTTACTGGCGAGCTTCTGGTACTGCGCTGCTTTGGCTTCTATCTCTTTTTCAAGCTGGCCGAGTGTCGCATCGGCATTATCAAGTGAGGCGAGTTCATCGCAGAGTGTTTGGTAATGGTCAGGCAGCTCTTTAGGGCGAACGCGGTGTTTACGCGCTGCGTCATGGATGTCACTGAGCTGTTGATCCACTTCGTTAAGGCGCTGTGGATCAAGCGCTAGCGTGTCGAGCTGCTGGCGTAGTTCGTGTGTCGCTTCGCCGATCTGAATGGCGGCGCCATCAATCATCTCAATCACGGTGGCGAGCTGTTTGTCGCTATCCTGCAGGGGTTGTAGCTGCGTGCTAATCTGTTGCAGTTTCGCTGCAATGGCGTGCTCATCATCGTCTAGTGTTGTGAGTGCACTTTGGTAGGTGCTGATCAGCTGCCCGGCATTGGCAAGGCGCTTATGTTCATCTTCCAGTTTTTGCAGGCTACTGGTGGTGAGGTTAAGTGCTCGCAGCTCTGCGCTCTGATGGCGCAGTAGCGTCATCTGTTGGTCGCGTGAACGAGCGGCCTCATTGAGTGTTGCAAATTCACGGCTGATCTTTTGCCACTGGCGAAAGGTAGTCTCGACTTCTTCAGTCAGTGGCTTGTGATCGGCGTAGTGGTCGAGCAGGCGGCGCTGTTCATCACGTTTTACTAGCGACTGGTGTTCGTGTTGGCCGTGGATATCTACCAGTTGTTCACCCAGCTCACGCATCATCTGCAGTGTAGTCGGGCGGCCATTGATGTAGGCCTTGGCGCGACCCTCTTTGGTAATGGTACGGCGCAATTGGCACTCGCTGTTGTTACCGTTGTCATCGAGTTCGTTGGTGTGCAGCCACATGGCAGCCTGCTCGGCATCATGGAGTTCAAAGGTGGCACAGATTTCAGCGCGTGTACTGCCGTGGCGCACCATATCACTGTCGGCGCGGTCACCCAGCACCAATCCAAGCGCATCAATTAAAATCGATTTACCCGTGCCAGTCTCACCGGTGAGTATTGATAGGTTGGCGTTGAAATCGAGATCAAGTCGGTCGACGATGGCAAAATTACGAATGTGGAGTTGGCTTAGCATGGTTTAGTACTGGCCTATGAGATCTCTGCCCAGTGAAGTTTGGCCCTGAGAATCTCGTAATGGTCGTGTTGTAGTGGGTGGATTAAATGGATTGACTGCTCTTTTTTTCTGATTTTGATGCGGTCACCCGCAGAGAGACCAAAACTGATCTGGCCATCGCAGGTTACCTGTGCATTGTCATGGTTTCGGTTGCAGATGACCACTTCAATTTCATTATCACCACTGATCACGATTGGACGGTTGCTCATGGTGTGAGGGCAGATAGGTACCAACAGCAGGGCGTTAAGCGTTGGGTCAATGATCGGGCCACCCGCAGAGAGGGCGTATGCAGTGGAGCCGGTTGGGGTGGCGATGATGAGGCCATCTGAACGCAGTTGGTTGACCAGCTTACCATTGACATAGGTTTCGAGCTCAATCATGCGCGCGACATTCCATTTATGAATGACGACATCATTAAAGGCGGTCGATTCGTTGAGTTTCTCGCCCTGGCGAATCACCGCGCTGTCAAGCAGGAAGCGTTCTTCGGTGATGTAGTGGCCTTGTAATATTTCACCGAGGTACTCCTGCATATTGTCATGCGAAAGATCGGTTAGAAAACCGAGGCGCCCAAGGTTAACCCCTGCCAATGGTACGTTGTGGTCGGCAAGGGCGCGAGCAGCGTTGAGCAGGGTGCCGTCACCACCGACGACGATCGCCAGGTCACAGCGTTTGCCAATCTCATTGCGGGTACACACCTCTAAAGCGCTATTGGTGACAGCGTCAATATTTACTTCATCGAGGTAGACGGAAAGGCCCTGCTCTAATAGATAGTGGCTTAGCGCATCAAGCGCTTCGCCAACACGTGGGTCGTTCTGCTTGCCAATCAGCCCGATGGTATTAAATGTCTGTTGTGTCATGGTTTTTTCAATTTCTTACAAATTTCCAATATGGCTTGCTGCGAAAGTAACACGCCGCCCGTAAATCGCCAATAACTTCATTTTATCAATGACTTGCAATATTTAGTTTAGCACTCTAAGATTGCGAGTGCTAACTGGAGTGGCCGCGCCTTCTATGCCCCGGAACAGCCCTTTTTATTTAAATCGTTCATTTAAAACCTGAGATACAACGTGGCAGAAGAAATTGGAGATCGCGCCCAACATCTGCTTAAGGTGTTAGTGGAAAGCTATATACGCAGCGGCCAGCCGGTCGGTTCGCGTGCATTGGCGCGTGATTCAGGGTTGGATGTGAGTGCTGCGACAGTGCGTAATGCGGTGGCAGATCTCGAAGAGCTTGGCATGGTGAGTTCACCGCATACTTCTGCGGGACGAATCCCTACCAACAAAGGTTACCGCATGTTTGTCGATTCGCTGCTGACGGTCAAGCCGCTGACGGATCGCGAGATCATCACTTTGAATGGCCAGTTTGGTGCCGATGGCTCGAACCAGGAGCTGGCGATATCTGTTTCGGATTATCTTGCGGGAATGACGGAGATGGCTGGAATGGTGATGATTCCGCGCACGGCAAAACGTTCATCGCTGCGTCATATCGAGTTTATGCCGCTCTCTGATCATCGCATTTTGGCGATTCTGGTGATCAACGAAAAAGATGTGCAGAACACAGTGATCAAGGTTGATCGCCAATATACAACGGCCGAGTTGCAGCAAGCGGCTAATTTCCTGAATAGCGAGTTGGCGGGGCATGAGCTGTTTGATGTGCGTCACCGTATTCTAAAAGAGTTGCGGGAAGCGAAGGATGGCATGGAGCAGATGATGCACCAGGCGATCTCAATGGCAGAGCAGGTGTTTGAGCAGCCTGGGACCAAACTGCTCAATGATGACTTTGTATTGAGTGGCCAGACTCGTTTGATGGGGTTTGAAGAACTTTCCAATATGGAGAAATTAAGAGGGATTTTTGAGGCATTTAATGAGAAACAGGAGATTTTGCAGCTACTGGATCGCTGTCTGGATGGTGATGGGGTGCAGATCTTTATCGGCGACGAGTCGGGATACGATGTGCTGGATGAGTGTAGCATGGTGACCTCGTGCTATCAGGTTGATGACGAGGTGCTAGGGATTTTAGGCGTGATTGGCCCAACACGGATGGCCTACGAGCGAGTGATCCCAATTGTCGATGTGACGGCAAAAATGGTGAGCGCGGCCTTGGCCCAATCAAAATAACCCCTACTATATATTAAATTGATTTTACGATATTGCTGGAGAATAGTGGAATATGAGTAACGAAAAGAAAGCTGCTGTAGACAACAGTGCGGATGAGGCCCAAATTGAGGTAGAAATGAATGACGCGGCAGACGGCGAAGCGCCGCCGGTGCCGTCTCATGATGAATTATTGCTGACACTGCAAGATGCGCAGGCAAAGGCGGATGAGCACTGGAACCAATTGTTAATGGCTCGCGCAGACCTTTCTAATGCACAGCGTCGTTCAGAGCGTGATCTGGCAAATGCCCATAAATTTGCCGTTGAAAAACTGGCGTTAGAATTGATTCCCATTAAAGATAGTATGGAGATGGGGTTGACGGCAGTGGCAGAGGGTGATGAGCAGGATGAAGGGCGTGCCAAGGTCATTGAAGGAATGGAACTGACGCTGCAGATGTTCAGCGGCGTACTGGATAAATTTGGTGTTAAAGAGGTCAACCCTCAGGGCGACAGGTTTGACCCCGATTTTCACCAGGCAATGTCGATGCAGGAAACAGTCGATTTCGCCCCAAATACAGTGATGACGGTGTTTCAGAAAGGTTACGTGCTAAATGAGCGTCTGATTCGCCCTGCGATGGTGGTGGTATCAAAAGCAGTGGCTGACGGCTAATCAATTCCGCAGGAAATTGCTGAGTCGGCTTGAAAAGCTGAATGAGCGTCTCTATATATAGCGGTACAAGCTTAATCAGATTTTAGAAAATAGATAGAGACCTTTGCACGAGAACTCATGTTCGTTCCAGCAAGGCATAAATGGTCGAAAAAAAACGGAGTTTACACGAAGTAAATGAGTATTTGAGATCATTTATAACGCAGCTGGAACGGAAAATAGACTCGTGCAAAGGTCTCAGATAGTAATAACAGATTTAACTACGGAGATTTAGGATATGGGAAAAATTATAGGCATTGACTTGGGTACCACCAACTCGTGTGTAGCCGTGATGGATGGTGATAAGCCGCGTGTACTTGAGAACAGCGAGGGTAACCGTACCACGCCATCTGTTGTTGCCTACACCGATGATAACGAAATTCTGGTGGGCATGTCTGCCAAGCGTCAGGCAGTTACTAACCCAACCAACACCCTGTATGCGATCAAACGCCTGATCGGCCGTCGTTTTGACGAAGAAGTGGTGCAGCGCGATATCAAATTAGTGCCATACAACATTGTTAAAGCAGATAATGGTGATGCATGGGTTGAAGCGAATGGTAATAAGATGGCGGCACCTGAAATTTCAGCGCGCGTCCTGATGAAGATGAAAAAGACCGCTGAAGATTTTCTGGGCGAAGAGGTAACAGAGGCCGTTGTTACCGTTCCTGCTTATTTCAACGACTCACAGCGCCAGGCGACCAAAGATGCCGGGCCGGTAAAATTGCAGGCCTGGATGTAAAACGCATTATCAATGAGCCAACTGCTGCGGCACTGGCTTACGGCATGGACAAAAATCGTGGTGATTCCACCATCGCTGTTTATGACCTTGGTGGTGGTACCTTTGATATCTCTATCATCGAGATCGCTGAAATTGAAGGCGAACATCAGTTCGAAGTACTGTCGACCAATGGCGATACATTCCTCGGCGGCGAAGATTTTGACACTCGCCTGATTGATTACCTGTCAGATGTTGATCTGCACAACGACCCACTTGCACTACAGCGTCTGAAAGAAGCGGCAGAGAAGGCGAAAATTGAGCTCTCTTCCAGCCAGCAGACCGACGTAAATCTGCCGTACATCACTGCTGATGCAAGTGGTCCAAAACATCTGAACATTAAAATGACACGCGCAAAACTGGAATCATTGGTAGAAGATCTGGTGACGCGTTCAATCGAGCCATGCAAAATCGCGCTTAAAGATGCTGGCCTGAGTGCTTCTGAGATTGATGATGTGATCCTTGTGGGTGGTCAGATTCGTATGCCGATGGTTCAAAAAGCAGTTGAAGAGTTCTTTGGTCGTGAGCCACGTAAAGATGTTAACCCTGATGAAGCAGTAGCGGTGGGTGCTGCGATTCAGGGTGGTGTTCTCGGTGGTGAAGTGACAGACGTATTACTGCTTGATGTGACTCCGCTCTCTCTTGGTATTGAAACCATGGGTGGCGTAATGACCAAGCTGATTGAGAAAAATACCACTATTCCAACCAAGGCGAGCCAGGTGTTCTCAACTGCTGATGATAATCAGACCGCGGTAACTGTGCATGTACTACAGGGTGAACGCGAAGTAGCAACGGCGAATAAATCACTGGGTCGATTTGATCTGAGTGATATTCCACCCGCACAGCGTGGTACACCGCAGATTGAAGTCAGCTTTGATATTGATGCTAACGGTATCCTGAATGTGTCGGCTAAAGATAAGGCGACTGGCAAAGAGCAGTCGATTATCATAAAGGCCTCTAGTGG
>QIJH01000030.1 GCA_003232725.1 Chromatiaceae bacterium
GGGTCAGACTCGAATGGCACTTAGTTAAGCCTAAGCTATTAATTTAAAAGAAAGAAAGCTGGGGGTAGTGATAAGCTAGTTGTGACAAAACAATTTAACTATCCCTAGAGTCCCAGCTTTCATGACTACTAATAACAAACTTGCTCGTTACAAACAACAACGAATCCAAACGATGGCACATGCCAGCGATTCTTATCGTTTTTTTAATGTCTTAACAGGCCCTGAAATGCTATCAAAGGTAGAAGCATTACTCCCTGCGGCACATCGCGAACGCCAATTTCCCCCAACAGAAACACTGTCGATGTTTCTTGCTCAGGCGATGAGCGAAGACCGATCATGTCAAAAAGCGGTTAATGATGCGATGGTCAAGCGAATTGCGGGTGGTTTTTCTCCATGTAGCACTGGTACTAGTGGGTATTGCCAGGCACGGCAACGACTGCCGTTGGATATGATATCAACACTCACGCGTGATACGGGCAAGCTGATAAACAAACACACTCCTGATCATTGGCGCTGGCAGGGTAAGCGTGTTCATTTAATCGACGGCACTACAGTGGGTCTACCGGATACAGCGGCAAACCAGGCTGTTTATCCTCAGTCATCAGGACAAAAGCCGGGGCTTGGATTTTCCATTTGCCGAGTCGTTGCGGTGATCTGTCTTTCCAGTGGCGCAGTATTGAATACCGCTATGGGTAGCTGCAAAGGAAAGGGTACCAGTGAACAGTGTTTACTGCGTCGCATGCTCGATACCTTTAATTCCGGTGATCTTATTTTGGGCGATGCCTTTTTTGGCACCTATTTTTTGCTGGCGACATTGATTGATCGAGGTGTTGATGCGGTGTTTGAACAACTGGGGGCGCGTAAGCGAGTCACCGACTTCCGTCAGGGCGAGCGTTTAGGCCCCAAAGATCATTTGATCAAATTAACCAGGCCGAAGAAAAAGCCGAGCTGGATGACGCAGGAAGCGTACGACAGCGCACCAGGCACGTTAACGATTCGTGAGTTAAAGATAAAAGGTAAGGTGCTCATCACAACGCTGTTGTCAGCTAAGGGGTTTCCGAAACATGAACTCTCAACGCTCTACAAAAAGCGTTGGCATGTTGAAGTTGATTTGCGCAATATAAAAACCACGCTGGGCATGGAAACGTTGAGCTGTAAAACGCCGGATATGATTGAAAAGGAAATGTGGATCTACTTCCTGGCATACAATTTAATTCGTCTGCTTATGGCGCAGTCTGCCCTGCTTTCAAATCTGCAGCCAAGACAACTCAGTTTCAAGCACACGGTGCAACTATGGTTAGCATGGCGCCAACAAACACAAGAGAATGGCGCTCAAATGGATGAAGGCATGTTGTTTATATTGATCGCACAAAAAACAGTCGGAAATCGACCGGATCGAATAGAGCCAAGAGCGGTAAAACGAAGGCCAAAACCATTTCCATTGTTAATGGAAAAACGTGAGTTAGCGAAGATGAGGGTTAAAATTCATGGCCATCCTAAAAAGATTAAGGCTTAACTAAGTGCCATTCGGCACTAAACCCTTTAAATAGAGTCTCCTAAAAAATTCAGCATGGATTTTGCACTCATCGCTTCAAATAGCATTCTTGGGGGAAGCACACTGACCGTGGACTATGAAATAGTTTCCTGATCAGCTCCTCAAACAACACTTTATGCGGGGCAAAAAAGATCTTCAGCAAGACCAGCAGGTTCATCACCAAGAAAATACTGTTTATGTAAGCTGCGGTGGTATCTGCCCGCTTCGTTTTAATATAACCGAGATCATAACCACTCTGTCCTTGACCAAATTTACCTTCAATGGAAATGCGTTGACGATAATCTTCTCGTCGCTGTGCTTTTTGTTTTTTCAGCTCCGCTTGATTCGTTTTAGTCACTTTTTTTGGCCTACCCAAGGGCTTTCCTGAATAACGGGTGCCGAGCGGCTTGAGGTAATCTCGGTTGGTTCGTGTGCCGTAAATGGGATCCGCCAATACCGCTTCTGGGTAAACGCCATATCGCTGATAATAATTTTCCACCTGAGAAGGGAGATCTTACCCTTCATTAAAGGCACTCCAGCGAAGATGATCGACACAGGCGATGCCATCGCCTGTGAGACTGACACTGATCTTAGCACCAAACTCAACCAGCTTATTTTGTTTGCCACGAATGATCGGGCGGACATAAGATTGGCTAATACTGATAATACGATCATCACAGCGTTGGCACTTATTTTGATGCATCTCTAGTTGTTGCGCATAAAGATGCTGTATTACCCAGTAGCGATATAGCCATCCATTGGATAGCGGTAGCCGCTCTCCCATGGGCCAGTATGATAACAATGCCTGAATGTGCTGGAGATTTCTGCGCAAATATTGAAGTTATTTTTTGATGCCGCGACGTCGCACTTTTACACGAGGGCGTCTCTGTTTTACTAAAGCCAAATAGGCTTTCCGGGCTTGCTGTCGATATGTGCGGGGTTTTGATTCTAGCGATGTTGCTGGATAGAGTTTATCGATCACTTGTTCGCTGATTTCACGCGCTTCATTCAATAGATTCAAATCCGTGGGGTAGCGAATGGCTTGTGGTGCCACGGTGGCGTCAAGTATCAGCTTGCCGAGGCTTTTCATACGCTTTTCAACCTCGGTGGCCGATTGATCGTTTTCAATGGTTGCGGTCGAGGTGGCTGGTTCATTATCATCTGAGGGCAGAGGGTTCAAGGCCGGTACTTTCTTCTGATTTTCATGCTCAACACTATTGATGATGGCTTGATGAAAAGCTTCAAAAACGTCAGAACCCATCCGTTTTCGAATCTCAACAAACAGTGAGGGCACAAAGGGCTGCTTGGAGTGATAACCCGCTAATCCAACAAAATATTGCAGGTATGGATTTTCCTGGATCTGCACCACGGTCTCTTCATCAGAGAGACAAAGCTTATGCTTGATGAGACCGCGCCAATGACCAAGCGGGCATCTTTAGCGGGACGCCCCTGATTAGCGGAAAGGCTTTGATGGTAACCATCCGCCAGTTGATCCCAGGGAATACACCGACTCATCACCACCCAGCGGTTGTTTTCATCCATTGTTGTCTGAAAAGGCCAGTCGAATTCAGCGAGAGAGAGTTGTTTTTGGCTATGGGAGCGGATCATAGTGCACAGCTTTTGTGAGTAAAGGGCTTGTTTACGTGCATAATGATACCAAAAAATCGCTATTAATTCATATATATCAGTTGGTTATACTTTATGAGGAAACTCTAAGTAATTTTAGTTTGAGCCTACATAAAAATAATGGCTCTTCGTAGATTAGTGCATTCGACACCCACATTAATAGCTATAATTTTGTCCTATGAAAGCACACTGAAGTCGCTCTCCCTTAACCCCTGTGGAGTAACAACCGCATCGCTCAGCGAAATTTTATTAATGAGAAGCTGATCCAAATTCTGATCAAAAGATACGTGTTCCGGGTGTAATGCAGTTGGGTAATAAACATTTACTTCTTTTTTCTGCCCGATGCGATACACACGATCCGTCGCTTGCGCCTCCTTGGCGGGGTTCCAATGCCGTTCAAGATGGATGACATTATTGGCTGCTGTCACAGTCAAACCGGTACCTGCGGCCACCGGCGACATGATAATCACAGAAAAGCCAATATGGCTTGAAAATTTATCGACATACCCTTTACGGGAAAGTTGCCCCAGTTTTTTACCTGCTATCGCCTTAGTATCACCATTAATAATATAAACTTCGATTTTAAAAAGTGATTCCAGCCAAATTTTCAGGTAACGCTGTAATTTCTTACCAATGCAAAATATGATCACCTTTTCATCGCGCTTTTGTATCTGCATTAAAATTTCGAAAACACTTTTAATTTTGGCAGACTGTTCGATCATAGCCTTAGCCCCTATTGCCCCATCATCCTGATAAATTTCATTTTGATTTAACATGGGATGAATACTCACCGCTTTGAGGCGTTGCAATACGGCTAACGCTTTACCTTGCCCACCGTTAACAGATACATCGAGGCAATATTCTTCAAGCACCTGATCATACTGCTCTAGCTGTACACCTCGCATTTTTCCTGCCAATAAGGTCATATATTCAGCCTGGGTATTTTCAGGGGACCCCGTATATAGCTGCTTACGCGGCAAATCATCCAGCGTGCCCTCTTTAAGTCTACGCAACATAAATCCACCAACATTGGCACGAAGCTGTCGCCCAACCTCCTGCCTAACCCCATCCCGGTCACCTTCATCTGCCGTTCGGATTGGTTGAATATAACTACCACGAAAATCCTCTACACTACCCAGTAAACCCGGCTGAGCAATATCCATAATCGAATAAAAATCAGACAAACTATTTTCAACCGGCGTCCCTGTGGCGAGTAACTTAAAGTCTGCTTTCAACCCCTTTGCAGCACGTGAAGCCAAGGTATTTGGATTCTTAATATTTTGCGCTTCATCAAACAACACAAAGCTCCAATCGACCAAGCAAAGTGAAAACTGGTAATCCCTAAGCGTCTGATAAGTCGTTAATACCAATCGCCGATCCATATCCAGGCGTTCAATAGAGCCAATCCCTACTTTGAGCGAGTATGAAATAGCATCTTGATTCAGCACTTCATCGCTATCAAAAACTTGTGCTGTCTCCCTACCAGCACCTCGAAAATGGTATTGTTTTAAATCCCTGCCAGCTTGAAGCACAACAATGTCGCGAAATGGAGAGGTATAGAAAGTTTTTTCTACCTCAGCCTCCCAGTTCTCCAGCAAGCTAAGTGGTGCGACAACCAATACCGGCTTTTGTACTTTCTTCTGCTTGGCCTGATACAAATAATACTGTTCGATGGCAACCAAACCCATATAGGTTTTCCCCAAACCCATGTCATCAGCCAGTAACGCACCAGAGATGCGGTTTGGGTCCCCTTCTAGCTTCATATGTGACTCTAGGGCTAAACCCAATACCCAGCGAATACCTTCAGTCTGGTGTTTAAACGGTGCTCTTGCACAATTGGAAAGATCCAACTCGCCTTTGAAGATCGCCGTGGCTGCAGTAGCAACCAAGCTAGATATATCTGCCTGAACATTATCAACCGAAACCGATGCTCGCTCAGCAACAACCTCATCAATCACTGACTCAGATTCAATCTCATCACCTGGACTTGTGCTAAGTCGCTCGAGCAGCCGGTCACATTGCTCCGAAAATCCTTGATAGTCAGAAATATCAATAGAAGCACCAGCAAAAGATACGCTACCTGCCCCGCCCTCAAATGCAGCCTGTGCAATCTCCACTAGACTCGATAAACCATCCAAATCCTTTACAACCACCCCTAACTGATCCGGCAATAACACTTCTACTGGTGAATGAAACCAATCCATCCCAGAGGCATCCGCCTCACCAAAGGGCTCAAAATGGAATCGTTCAGCCCCCCTGACCCGCAGAGAAAACCCCACCTCCAGATTAACTAGTGATGCATCCAGAAATGCAGTAGGTGATTTAAAAAATGCTTCAACTTGTTCTTTAGGAATACGTCTGTTTTTGAGTATCTCATCAGTAGCTTTAATGCGGTCCTTATTAAGCACGACAATGCGGTCTCCCACTCTAAGCGTGCCACCATTCTCAGTCTTTTTTATTTGCCCCAATCGTGCATCAACTAAATTTTGATCTACCCCACCACCGAATGCAGGCGTTAACACCAGCGAACCATCTGTTTCCTTACTAATCGCCACTCTGACAGAATTGGGCTTCAACACCCCCAGTTTTTCAAAGTGAGCAAGATCAATGGCCATTCCTTCCGCCTTAGCCGCCTGCAGCCCCGCGACCAGAGTCAAATTTTTATGCTCTACATTATTTGAAGATGAACCACGATGCTCTTTAATCGCCTCAAAGGCTAATAATTCAGATGGCCGTAGCAAGAAAGTCTCTGATGAACTCAATCTAAGATAGGGGCCCTCAACTTCAGGGTTATTGATAATTGAACCATCTCGCAGTACGACAGAGAGATTAATGGCGAAATCAGATCGAGTGGTAATGCCTTGCATATTTGCAATAAACGAACCTTCAACATGGCTAGGCACACCCAACAAGAACCGACTGTCCTCATCCAACCTAACCGCGATATCCGAGGGTACAACAAACCCGTTAGCAATTTCTTCACTCACGCCCTCCTCTTCCAGCTGTTTTAGCGCAATGTATTGATGACGGAGCCAATTATTACCTTCGCCACTAACACACTGCTGATAACACTCCTTTGGTAGAGAGAGTAACAAGCCATCAAAGTCCGCCTGAACTTCAAACCTAAGCGCATTCGGATCTACCACCGTATTTTTTAAAAAACCAAATAATCCCATAAGTCTAAACCCCATAAATACGGCGATAACGCTGATAGTCTTTCACGTCAAACAATAATTTTTTATCAAGCTTGACTCCTCTTCCTTCGAGATAATGAATTGCCCGGTTCTCCCATGCAAACCGGTCAGAAGAAGAGTGAGTAATCGATTCATAAGGTGAACTGAATTCATCCAGGTACTGCTCCTCGAGCTTCGCAGTTAAATCCCTATACGAGAAATCAGTTGAGGAATAGTTTGTCACGTAACTTGTTGAGGGAAGCTTCGGGAAAATCCATAATTTACAACTATGACTTCCCTCTATCATGTGGCAACCATCAATATTGAGATAGATCAGCGTCTGGTGAATACTGCTTTGCACCGTTGCATAACTGGGCAGTTTTTTCCCCTGATACTGCCTGTGAAGATAATATTTAGCACTGGGGCACAAAAAGAGCCGGGTCTCCTTCACCACACCATTTGCCAGCAAGCCTTCGAGTAGGCGTTTCCGCCCAGGGAACATACGGTTGAGATCTGTATTACTGGTGTTTTTCCCATAATCCTCAATAATCTCCAAAAACAAGCTCAGATCATACTGCGACAGCCAGCCAATGACCGGCCTTTCATACTCTTCACCAAGAATCTGCCACCAACGCTGATATTTCTGATTGCTTTTAGGTACACGTGGATCACCTGCAATAGTCAGTACGATGTTACGCCAGTGTTCTGGTACTTGCTGTTTTGAATCTCGTACACGGTCAATCACCGTACGGAGGATTTCATGGCCAATAAACTCACCACTATCCCCTGGCGCCTCATAAACCTGCGGTTTAATAATCTCTTGCAAGACCGAGTGCGCCAAATTATCAAGAGCAATAACTTTAAGTGTCTCGATGTAATAACGGTAGCGACAAATTTGCACGAAACGGCTATTGCTGTAATCACTGAGTCCAAAGCGCAGTAATGCCAAATCAAGATCCAAATCATTATTGATCGCTTTAGAAACTACCTTACCCGGCCCTTCTGGAATAAAAATATCGCCCGAAAATCGCTGTAATAAATTCAATTCTGACTCGCCTTGGCTAAAGCGATTAAGTACTTTTCCAATCACCTCGCCCAGCACAGTCAGCTGTTCATGACTGCCTATCTGATCAAAGCGTTCCAGAAACACCCCTACCAGAATCAATCCGCCCTGCCGGGAAATTCGGTCAGTAGCACCCAACAACACCGTCAACATTTCACTGTCCAGCGGACATCGTTCAAAAAACTCATCCTCATTCCGTAACAGATAAGCCAAAGCACGAAAACTAATAGGTGAACCCAAACTATCGATAATGCCAACCATGTCATCGTTATGCGCCCGCTGCATCAAATTTTGACACCATTTTTTGAATACATCGGAGCGCTGTCCAGCCGTGCCAGCCAATTTTTTCAACTGATTTGCTGCCTGCTGCATTGGCTGAAAATCCACCTCGCGCCATTCCTTCAGATCAAATTGAATCTTAGGCAACTTCATGGCTCGAACGATGCCATATTTTGAATGACTTCAAAATCCTCTATCTTAGGCCGCTTAACGGTAAAGCGAATATCAATCCGTCGATTTTTTTCTCTCAAAGCCCTAGTATTCTGCTCTTCGGTAATCGGTCTGGTAGCACCATAACCACTCACCGAAAACATCAGCTCACCACTATGATTATGCAGGTCTTTTAATTGCCGTGCTTCAGGCAAGTGCTCCAGCCAGTGCTGCCACACCGCAATGGCGCGATAACCGGACAACCCCCAGTTCCCCCCTTTTAAACGCCTAGAAGGTAGATTATCGGTATGACCCTCAACAAAAATAGTATCCAGATACAACCAACGCTGCTCTTTAGTAATTGAGGCATAAAGCACTTCACCAATTTGCGTTACCACATCACTCATCGTTTGTGGAATTGTGTGTCCGTCAGACGGAAAAGCCAGCGCCTTGGTCGGAATACGCAACACAGTATCGTTATCGCTTAGCTCAACCGGAATATTTCTGGCTCGTAGCTCCTGCTCAAGCTCATGAAGAATCGTCTCCCTAACCTCCTCCGCCTTAGCTAGCTCCTCAATAGCCGCATTTACCTGCGTTTTCGTTTCCATCAGATCAAGAATCAGCGCCAAAGTAGCTAGAATAAAAATCACCAGCAGGCCTGACATAATATCTGAGAAAGAGATCCAATAAGGATTTTCCTCGTCGCTGTAGTTACTGTCAGTCTTGGCAAAGCGCATTCTCATGATAATCTCTCTAAGCTTGGGTTTTGGACGCTATCTCTTCAACGATCGAGCCGATGGCATTAATCGCCGAAGTCATACTACCCGTATATGCCATAGTCTGTTTATTCCACTCATTCAATCGCTCCTGGGTCTGAGTATTGACCTGACCGGCATATTCATTAAGCAGATGGGCTACCTGTTGATTTATCTCCTCTAGGTGTTTGGCCATAGAAGTACGCAAATCGTTTAAGTGCTGCCCCATAGTTACCATCACCGACTTAAGATGAGCATCCATCCCACTAACGCTGCTATTCATCAACTCCGAAGCTTGGGACAAGCTCGATACCAGCGTTTGCGAAGCACTATTAATGAGATTGATACCTTCCATACTCTTCACCAACAGCCCGCTCATTTCTTCATTTCGCGCCGACAACTCATGTGTCGATATCACCGATTTGCTAATCTCGCCAGCAAGCACCCCCGACGCTTCCTTCACATTAGCTGACAATAACCCCAGCTGATTAGATGATGCATTCATTTCACCACTGCTCTTGAGAATGGCATTGGCCGCCTTATTATTACCATCAATCAACAGGGAAAAAGAGGTTGCCAGTTCTTGCAGCTCCTCAGTAATTTGTTCATTGGCACGCAACTGTGTCTGGCTTAATTCAGAGATGCGACCACTCAATACCGTGTGCCGCTCAGCCGCCTGGTCAACCCCCGACAGGAAGTGTTGCTGGCGTGCTTCATCCCGCACCTGTATCTGCTGAATCTGTTCTTGAGTAGACGCTACTACCTTATCGATAGAACCGGTGGCGCTCGACATCACCTGATCAAATTTCTGTTGCAAACGCTCACCATGTTCAACCTCAAGTTGCGCTGTTTTTTGTGCCTGCTGTTCTAGTTGGCCGATAAAATCAAACATCTGAGTACTCATGGATTCCACCGACATTTTCACATTATCAGAAGCAGCATCCAGCGCCTTACGCTGATGCTCACCCACATTGCCCATGCCTTCCATAAAGCGCGCCATCAGTGTTCCCAGCGCCTCTTCGGAACCTTTATTAGCGTTACCTACCAGCGACTCAATGGCTGGAGCCATAATCCGGTTGAGTGCATCCTCCAAACCCTTATTAATAGTGTCAGAGGTTTGCACCAGTGCCTCCTGCATCTTTTCACCAATTTGCTCGGCTAGCCCCTTCAGGGTATCTTGGCTCTCCTTGTTACTAGATAGGATTTGCACCAACGCACTTTCAGCGGTATAGCGTGGAAAAAGTTCATCGATGCGCGTTTGCAATTGACCAATAGAAAGTCGAATGCGGCGCTCTAGCAGTTTCTCGCCAAAGTTAAATAAAACACTTAAAAACACGCCCCACACAGAGGTAAGAAAGGCAATGGATGCGCCAGCGATCACTGCACCAATACCCTCTCGGATAGTCTCAACCCCTGCATCACTGCCCAACTCAAGCGAAGCCAACCCCATCTGCAAACCAGCAAAAGTGCCAATAACGCCAATGGCAGTAAGAAAACCCGGCACCGCAGAGATCATACGATTTTCTGTCAGACTTCTAGATAGCGTTGAACCATTAAAGAAAAACGCAGCATCCAGCGTGTTCCCCAACCGACGCTGCCCACCTACCTGAAATTCCACCAGCGACTCATCAAACTCACGCCACAGGTGATAATGTTCCTTCTGCTGCTTATCTTCTTTACAATGATTGAGAATATTCCTGCGTTGATCTACTAAAGTTTCTAATGACGCATCGACAAGAAGCGCCGTAAAAAACCTCACATGCCGCCTAGCTCTAAAGTATTTAACAGTGGTATAGACGGTGAAAAGAAAAAATATCACTATCAATATAACGACAAACCAAGCACTTAATACATCAGCCGACTGCCCCGCCGCCCCTGGGAGTACCAAGCTAAAATCTGGGACCAAATCTAAAATAGAAAAACTACTCACACTCATTAAGCTACTCCCTACAACACTTCATTGAACCATTTACCAGAATAGACTTCACTGGCGTAACCCCCTTATTTTTATAGTGATCAAATTAACAGACCGTAAATTGTTCATCTGAACTGAGCTTAACCCACTAATCTTGCCTTACCGATTAGCAACTTCTGCATCATGCCCTGTTTAATCTGGCGGGTTTTGTTGTCGAATATGGGCAGAAAGAAAGGGGGCAAGTATCATATTGACTCTTTATCTTTATCAGTTCTAATTTACTAGCTCTTCCCCATCTATATCTAATGTTCGCTCTGGGCCAAAACCAGCCACTAACACCCCACTACCATAACTATCGGTCTTAATAACATAGCTCTACTAAACACTGCCAACACCACAAACATGCCATAAATAAACATCAATTAATAGCTATATTTTTATATCGTCATGAGAGCATGAAATCAGAGCGATAAGCTTTAAAAAAATTAAGACGGAGTTTTATTTTGACTGGATACCGGCCAAAAACACACCGGTATGACGGGTGCTGCAGGACTCTATTTGAATTGGGATGCGACTTCAAGCCTGCTGGTCTGACGAGCAATATTGGGGGCCATAATTTTGGGATCAGTGTGAAAATTAAATGCCAGCACGTAGGGAGGATTAGCAAAGCGTAATCCGCCGCATGAAAATACCACCTATGAAATGAAAAGTTAATGGATCAAAAAATTCACTCCCATCTTCGTCATCAGAATAAAACCTATCGAAAGCGTTACGGGTCAGCACATCCGCGCAATCGCAGCGGCATACCCAACAGAACAGATATTGATGAAAGGCCGGAGATTGTTAATACACGGGGTCGGGTTGGTGACTGGGAAGCGAACACGATGATTGGCAAAAGTCATAAAGGGGTATTTGTCACGTTGGATGAACGCAAATCAAAACTGCGTCTGGCCTTGCCGGTAAGCAGCAA
>QIJH01000047.1 GCA_003232725.1 Chromatiaceae bacterium
TCAGTAATAGCCATTCTCGGCCTATTGATCGGCAGCTTCCTTAACGTCGTCATTCTGCGCCTGCCGATCATGATGGAAAAAGAGTGGTTCAGCCAATGCAATGAGCTACTTGAAATCACCCAAACGGATGAACAAACAGCTAAACCGTTCAATCTAATCACCCCCAACTCTCATTGCCCGAAGTGCAACCATGAAATCAAGGCAATAGAGAACATTCCAATACTCAGCTATCTATTTTTAAAAGGTTGTTGTAGCGATTGCGGCATCAAAATCCCCACGCGTTATCCCGTTATCGAGGCCACAACGGCCTTACTATCCATTGTCGTCGCATGGCATTTCGGCCCAACCTGGGAAGCGGCGGCGGCACTGCTACTCACATGGGCACTGATCACGCTCACCGTGATCGATTTTGATCATCAACTACTGCCCGATAGCATCACCCTCCCTTTTCTCTGGCTGGGTTTGGGGATTAGCCTCGCGGGCGTTTTCACCGATCCAGCATCGGCTATTATTGGCGGCCTGGTGGGCTACCTAAGCCTTTGGTCGGTCTATATTCTCTTCAAATTAACCACCGGTAAAGAGGGTATGGGGCATGGTGACTTCAAATTATTGGCAATGCTTGGGGCATGGTTAGGATGGCAAGCCGTGCTGCCCATCATCCTGCTCTCATCAATCGTCGGTGCTATCGTCGGCATCACCCTGATCGTGGTACGCGGTCGTGATAAAAACATTCCCATTCCATTTGGCCCCTATCTCGCCACTGCAGGCTGGATCACGCTGTTATGGGGTGATCAGATCACCCAAACATATTTGACAACAATGAGCATCTCCCCCTAAATAGGGCCTTTAATCCAATAAAGGCCACCTGTCATCCATGTTAGTTGTTGCACTCACCGGTGGCATTGGCAGCGGAAAAACCACCGTTAGTCAGTTATTTGAAGCCTTTGGTATCCCCGTTGTTGATACCGACATCATCGCACGCCAACTCGTAGCCCCAGGTGAAGTGGCACTAAAGGCAATTATCAATCAATTTGGCTCCGCCATTCTCTCAGCCGATAGATCACTCAACCGCACGAAGCTCCGTCAGATAATCTTTCAAAATGCAGAAAAAAAAGCGCAACTAGAATCAATCCTTCACCCGCTTATCCGCCAAGAGGTGGCACGTCAGATCTCAGCACTCATCGCACCTTATTGTATCGTCGCCATTCCACTGCTGATTGAAAACAACCAACAAGGAATAGCAAATCGCACTCTGGTTGTCGACACACCTGAATCTGCTCAACTCGCCCGAGTCACCCTGCGCGACAACCAAACAGAAAACGAGGTTTCTGCAATCATTTCAGCACAGGCATCACGTGACGAGCGGCTCGCCGCTGCCGATGAGGTCATTCACAACGATGGCAGCCTAGCAGAACTAAAACAACAAGTTGCAGTGTTACATCAAAAATACCTGATATATAGTCAGACATCTTAACAAGCTAATTTGCCATTCGACCTAAGGTGATAGACAATGGAGCCGATAGAGGCCTTAGCGGGACAGTAAAAGCCTTAATATTCAGTAATGTGTAAAACAAAGCAAAACGACTTGTTAGCTTAATCGGAAAAAATGAGGCAAACCACATACGAACAACCATTGAATGAGAGAATTCGCCTCTTTTTAAGACTCGATTTTCTTTTTCAACAGATCGACCATACACTGCCTCGTGATGCCGGACAACACTCGCCACGCTATTAGACGTGCTGAATATATTCAGCCGCTCAGACCTGAAAACCGAAGTGATCATGGAGCTGGAACGCATCAGCACAGGACTCGCTCGACTCGAACAAACTCCGGGTATTGATCATAAAATGCTGACATCACTACTCGATGAGATTGATCGCTTAGTCGACCTGCTGCACGGTGCTCAGGGACAAATTGGCCATCAACTTCGCCAAAATGAGTTCCTCAGCAGCATCAAGCAACGCAGCAGTATTTCCGGTGGTAGTTGTGACTTTGACCTGCCTAGCTACCACTACTGGCTGGAGCGCTCCACAGAGAAGCGCCTGGAAGATCTACAGCTGTGGATTTCAAGTTTTGCTGATATCCGCGCCGCCATCAGCCTGATACTAAAACTAATTCGTGACAGCGCCACCTCCACTAATGAGGTTGCCGAGTCAGGGTTTTTTCAGCGCACCCTGGAAACCAGCGCGCCGTTTCAACTGATTCGTGTCACCATGCCAGAGAATATCTCCTGCTTCGCTGAAATCAGCGGCGGCAAACACCGCTTCACGGTGCGCTTTATGAGCACCAACTTCCAGGATCGTCCGACGCAATCATCGCAGGATATCGCGTTTATCCTCACCACCTGCGCAATCTAGAGCGCGACCGAATGAACGTTAACTGCCCCACCTGCAACAAACAGATTGAATGGTCAAATGCACACTCACGCCCATTTTGTAGCGAACGCTGCCAGCTAATCGACCTCGGTAAATGGAGCGGCGAAGAACACCGTATTCCAGGAACGACACAAACCCATCCCGATGAAGAAGCTGATATCCACCATCGCTAACCGTTAAAGCAGTGCCAGGCGATTGCTGCCGGACTTAAAGGCTTGCCAAATTCCATAAGGCACCAATCGCAGCAATCCCCTGCGCACCAGCACCCTGCGCCGCTGCCAAATCAACAAGCGCCATTCCACCCAGTGCATAAACGGGTAGTGGACTCGCTTCCAGCAACGACTCAAACTGCTGCCACCCCAGTGTTTCAGCACCCGGATGTGTATTGGTGGGCATCACCGGCGAAAGCAGCGCAAAATCGACCCCAAGATCACTCGCCTGCTTTAATTCGGCCGCACCGTGGCAAGAGGCCGAGAGCTTGTAATCATTTCCCAATGGGCGACGACTCAACGACGACAACTCGCGCCCAGAGAGATGCAAACCATCTGCCTCCACCTCCAACACCATCTCCGCCGCACCATGCAGCAACAGCTTCGCTCCATAACGGTGGCACAGTGCTTTCACCTCAACGGCAAGCGCGCAGTACTCCTGCCTCGCCAGTGATTTAGCCCGCAATTGCACCAGACGTACACCCGCTTGCAACGATACTGCCAGTCGTTGCAAAAATTGATCACCCTCTGTCACCGGATCAGGCGTAATCAAATAATAAGCAGGCAATTGAATGGCGCTAATCACCGGTAAATTTGCTTGAGGAAAATCATATTGCTGTAGTTCATCAACCGCGACCCACGTGAGCGGCTGTCCCTCTCTACCATGGGCACTACCTGAAAAGCCATCGACACGCCACACATCCAGCAAAATTGATTTATCAGGGTAGTCATGCGGCACCACAATCAGCGGCCTTGCCGATTCAAGTGTGATGCCCAGCTCCTCGTCAAGTTCACGTACAAGTGCGGCGCACGCCTCTTCACCACACTCAACCTTGCCACCAGGAAATTCCCACAAGTCGCCCTGATGCGCACCAACATGACGGCGTGCCAATAACACCTTGCCATCACGAACGATTGCCGCCGCCACAATATGCTGTCGAAAAGCGTTCAAAACGGATAAATTAAAGGTTCGCCAGAAGTACCTACTCTAGAACATAAAGCGCAGGCCGAGGTGTGCGCCATTATCGATATCAATACTAGCACTACCACCAACAACATCTAAATCAGCTTCGATATCGCGATAACCCAGATAAACAGTCGCCTGGGTCAATATTTTGTATTCGATTCTGAATTCAACTGACTGCAGATGCTGTCCATCCATAAATGTCAAAATCTCAGGCGCATAAAAAACCTGTCCAACAATGCTCAAACGGTTCATCGAAGGGGGTGAATACTGCAACAATCCACCAATCGCTAACGCGCCAATATCCACAGTATTGATGCTGACTGCATAACCTCGAACACCCACACCCGCCACTAAACCTGGTGAGCCACTACCTGCTTCACCTTTAATATCCAGGCCGACAATGCCAAGATAGTCGTCCGCCTCAGTATAAATGACGCCAACTTCCAGATTCGCGCCACCCAGGCCAGTATCACTCGAAAATGGCGAAGTATAGAGTAGCTGAAGACTATCGTTGTTCAAATTGAGATCTAGTACATCAGCCTTTACCATTGATGTCGATATCAACATCATCGCAGCCGCAAACAAGGTGGTGTAACGCTTAAACATTCATTTACTCCTTAAGTATCCAGCCTGTTTTGGCCAGAACAATAACCAATTGGCGCCAATCTACCACAGCCACTCAGACAACCCAACTAAGGAACACGTGCGCACACCCATACATCCACTTTTTGCGCCCCACTATCCCGCATCACTTGTGCCAGTTCTGTCACAGTATTGCCGGTTGTCATCACATCATCGATAACCGCCACATGTTTACCAGCCAACACACCACTCACCTCAAAAGCACCCTTGATATTAGATTCGCGCTCTTTTGCGGGCAAATCAGATTGCACCGCGGTTTCCCGGCTGCGATGACAACAAGAAAACGCCATCGGCACACCAAGAAACTTACTCACCGGTCGTGCCAGTTCAACCGCCTGATTATAGCCGCGCGCCTGCAAACGTCGCCGATGTAACGGCACCGGTACAATCAAGTCTGGCAATCGCTGCTCCTGCTGCCGCAATGATTCAGCCATCAGCGCCCCCAACAGACGCGCATTGACCAGCCGTCGATTAAATTTGAGCTGTTGAATCAGATGATCAATCGGATGGGTGTAACGAAACAGGCTAAAGGTCTGCTCAAACGGCGGCGGCACTTTCAGGCAACTGCCACAAACCGCAGATTCCGTCAACGGCAAAGCACATCGCCGACATGCATACCCCAAATAGGGCATGGCCGCGCGACAGCCCTGACACAGATCCAGCACACCTTCAGCTTCCTGACCACAGGTGACACATATAGGAGGCAACAGATAATTATGTATAATTTTTAGACAGTTGTTCACTGCTTCCACTCCCTGGAAGTTGACAGCAAGCGCGCTACCCCTCAGTATTTGCACCTTATTATACAAATACAAATAAGATCTTTACGCGATACTATCACGAGTAAAAATGGCTAATATCAATTTTCTTTCGCGCCGGTATCCTGCTAAAGGTCTCACAATAGTACAATTCCCAGCCATTTCGGAGCCAGCATGAGCCAGCACTACAACCACATCGATGAAATCACCCAGCGCATCCTCAAGGGTGGCGAAATGAGCTTTGATGAAGGGCGATGGATGATCAACCTCAGTGACGACTACCTCACCTGGCTGATGGCCGGTGCCGATCGCATCCGCCGCAATTTTCGCGGCAATAAGATTGAAGTGTGCGCCATCTCCAACGTACGCTCGGGCAACTGCTCCGAAAACTGTTCGTTTTGCTCACAAAGTGGCCACCATAAAGAGACTAAAGCACCCGTTTACGACTACATAAAACCGGAAGAGCTGGTGGCGCAAGCAAAGCAGGCGCGCGCATGGGGCGCGAGTGATTTTGGTGTCGTCTCCAAAGGGTGGGGCGTTCGCTCAGACAAAGAACGTGATCAATTAAAGGAATACTTCAGCGAGTTAAAAAAACATAGCGAAATCGGGCGCTGCGCCAGCCTCGGCGCGCTAGATCGCGAAACTGCCGAGATGCTCAAAGAACAGGGGATGGAAAACTACCACCATAACCTCGAATGTGCCGAAAGCTTTTTTGATAACGTCTGCACCACCCACACCTACCAGGAAAATATCGACACCATCCGCCACGCAACCGAAGCGGGCCTACGCGTCTGCGCGGGCGGTATTCTCGGCATGGGTGAGTCGTTGGCACAACGTGTTGAGCTGGCCGAAACACTGCGCCAGAACAATGTTAAATCGGTACCGCTAAACTTTCTCAATCCACAGGATGGCACCCCGATGGCGCAACAGACAACGATGGTGCCGCAAGAGATTCTCAAGAGCATCGCGGTGTTCCGTTACATGCTGCCACAGGCCGAAATCCGCATCGCGGGTGGCCGTCACTTCCTCGGTGACATGCAGTCGATGATCTTTATGGCGGGCGCTTCCGGCGTAATGATTGGCGATTATCTCACCACCACCGGACGTAAAGTTGAGCAAGATATCAAGATGATTCAGGACCTGCATCTCAGCGCACGTGAAGATACCCAGAGTCGCCGCGCCGCAGTCACCGCCTAAATCGAATCGACTTGTTGCAATGACACTCAATCTTGCTGCTGAACTCACTTCCAGACTGGCGAAACAAAAACAGCAACACCGCTATCGATCACGCAGAGTGATCGATAGCCCTCAGGATGTTGAACTGCAATGCAATGGCAAACCGTTGCTATCATTTTGCAGCAACGACTACCTTGGCCTTGCCAACCACCCCACACTCATCAAAGCCCTGCAAGCAGGTGCAGAACGTTATGGTGTTGGCAGCGGTGCGTCACATCTTGTCAGCGGACATAGCCAGGCACATCATGCGCTCGAAGAGACGCTTGCTGAATTTACCCAGCGGCCACGTGCGCTACTTTTTTCTAGCGGCTATATGGCTAATCTCGGTGTCGTCACAGCACTCGCCAGCAAACAAAACAACATCCATGCAGACAGACTTAACCATGCATCACTGATTGATGCCGCAAGACTCAGTGGTGCAACCATGCGACGTTATCCACACAATGATATCGAAGCGCTCAACAAGCGCCTCGAAAAATCTAATGATGACCGCCCCTTTATTATTACCGATGGTGTCTTTAGCATGGATGGTGACATCGCATCACTATCGCAACTCGCCGCAACTGCCACCAGGTACCATGCAACATTGATGGTTGACGATGCTCATGGCATCGGCGTAATCGGTGAAAATGGTCGCGGCACCATTGAATACTGTGGACTTAACAATTATGAAGTACCCATATTAGTGGGCACACTCGGTAAAGCGCTTGGTACTGCAGGTGCATTTGTTGCGGGCAGTGAAGCATTAATCGAAATATTGATACAACAGGCGCGCACTTATATCTACACCACCGCACTGCCACCTGCCATTGCACATGCAACGCTAACGAGCATTGAATTGATAGAAACTGAAGCGTGGCGCAGAGAACACCTGCAAGCATTGGTCAAACAATTTCGCAGTGGTGCCGAACAATTAGGGCTCAACCTCATGCCATCCATCACACCGATACAACCGCTACTGATTAATGACTCATGCAAAGCAATGCGCATCAGCGAAGCACTACAACAACAAGGTATTTTGATTAGTGCGATTCGCCCACCAACGATACCTGAAAACACCACTCGACTACGCATCACTTTTTCAGCAAATCATAGCGAACAACATGTCGAGAAGTTGTTGTCAGCGCTCGATATGGTAATACCAACCAATGACAATTAAGATCAACAACATCAAAAGTGGCGACAGCGGTGAACATATATCGCTGCTGCACGGCTGGGGATTTAACGCTGCTATCTGGCAAGAAACCGCTCATGCATTAGCAAACAATGCTCAGGTTAATTGCATCGACCTACCCGGCCATGGATACAGCCCTATGCCAAGCGGTGATTACAATATTGAAACACTTGCCAACCTGATTGCTGAGACGTTACCTGAACAGGGACATCTCATTGGCTGGTCACTTGGCGGCATAATTGCAATGCAGATTGCATTGCGCCACCCACAAAAAATTAAAAAGCTAATCCTCGTCGGCAGTGTCGCCCGCTTTGTACGCGACGATGACTGGCGCTATGCAGTCTCAACAGAAATATTACAGGATTTTTCAGACTCGTTAAGCAATGACATTCAACAGACACTACAGCGCTTTATCGCGCTACAGGTAATGGGCAGCGATGAGAGCCGAGAGATACTTTGCAAGCTGCGTGAATTGATGAATTCAAATCAAGCGCCTCACCCAGCCGCGCTACAGGGTGGCCTGGAAATACTGCAGGAGGTTGACCTACGAAATCAGCTCTCAAAGATCACACAATCCACACTCATGATTTTTGGCGAACGGGACACATTGTCTCGACCAAAAACAGCCAGACAGATGTTACCGTTATTGCCTAATGCACAACTAGCAATCATCAACGGTGCAGGCCACGCCCCCTTTCTCTCCCACAATCAACACTTCACTAATCTGATCGAGCAGTTCATCCATGAGTAGCAATCACAAAAAAGGGATTCAACTCTACGCACTCGATAAATATAAAGTACAGGATGCATTTAATCAGGCGGCGCGCAGTTATGATGAAGCCGCGGTGTTGCAACATGAAGTGGGACAACGCGTGGTGGATCGACTCGAATTCATTAAAATAGAACCCGAAGTGATTATCGACATCGGCTCAGGCACCGGACGCCTGAGTAGTGCAGTAACAGAGCGCTACCCCGACAGCCGCCTCTATTCACTCGACCTCTCACCCGCAATGTTGAACTACGCACGCAGGCAACCAATCACACAACCCGAAGGTTTTATCTGCGCAGATGCAGAGCAGCTACCATTCAATGAGCAGAGTGTTGATATGATTGTCTCGAATGTCACCATTCAATGGTGCATGAATCTCGAACAGACCTTCAAAGAGTTTCAACGCATTATAAAACCCGGCGGTCTGCTAATGTTCACCACCTTTGGTCCAGACACATTAAAAGAGCTACGTACGAGCTGGAGTGGTGTTGATCAATACAACCATATTAACGCCTTTTTTGACATGCACGACATCGGCGATGCGCTGCGCCGCATCGGCTTTAGTGACCCCGTGATGGATGTTGAAAACTTCACACTGACTTACAAAGAAGCAATCACATTAATGCGCGACCTAAAAGCCATCGGCGCACACAACGTGACTGAAGGCCGACCACACGGTCTCACTGGCAAACAGCGCCTGCAAAAAGTGATCAAGGCATACGAACGTTTTCGCATGGACGATGGGCTATTGCCAGCCACCTATGAAGTGATCTATGGTCATGCCTGGGCACCGCTACCACGAGATGAAAATAACATGGGAGACACCAATGAAGATGGCAGTGTTTCAATTCCATTAAGCCGCATGCGACGGCAGATGAGCATTAAAAAATGAAAAAAGGTTACTTCATTGCGGGTACGGATACTGGCATAGGCAAGACCTTTGTTTCATGCGCAATGCTTCACGCCTTTGCTCTCAAAGGTGTTAATGTTGGCGCAATGAAGCCCATCGCGGCTGGTTGCGATCAAACCATTGATAGCTGGCGCAATGACGATGCACTGCAGCTCATGAAACACACTAACGTTGAATTGAGTTATCAACAGGTAAACCCTGTAGCACTACCCACACCCATCGCACCCCACCTTGCAATCGAGCATTTAAATCAAGCAGTGACCATTGAAAAACTCACCCGCTATTTTGAGCACATCCAAAACAGTGCTGACTATTTTATCGTCGAAGGTGCCGGTGGCTGGCAAGTACCACTCAATGAAACAGAAAGCATGGCAGATATTCCAAAAGCATTTGGACTCGATGTCATACTTGTCATCGGCATGCGGCTTGGCTGCCTCAACCATGCGCTGTTAACAGCCGCCGCTATTGAACAGAGCGGTAACCATTTAGTGGGATGGATAGCCAATATCATCGACCCCAGCATGCTGATGATTGAGGAAAATATTTTAACGTTAAGAAAGCGTATTAAAGCACCATTGCTGGGTACGTTGCCACATATGGATACGAAAGAGATTGATGCTGCCTCAAAAAAACTGGATGTTGATTTCTTGTTGGAGCTTAAAAAATTGTAACTACTCAGCGAGTAGTCAAAATTAACAGTAGCTGCTCAGATCGCCCATGAAATCTGCCAGTTCAAAGCGAAAAATGATCATTTACACGTGTAAATGATCATTTTTTAACGCTGAACTGGTGGATTTCATGGGTTAGCTGAGTAGTTACAAAAAATTTTCCATCACCCCGCTGAAGAGCGGGGCCCAGTGCTTTTAGATGGTTCCTAGATCCCGGCCTTCACCGGGATGACTTTACAGGGTGATGTCTCTTTGCTCTTTAACGAGCCGATATACCGTTGCGGGACAACGCCTCTTTGAAGATGGTGCCCCTATCAAGCCACCATCGCAACCTTCAATTTCTTAATCGCACTATTTTCAATCTGACGGATACGTTCGGCTGAAACACCGTATTGATCGGCCAGTTCATGCAGTGTTTTCTTCTCATCTGCCAACCAGCGTTGCGCAAGGATGTCGCGGCTACGTTCATCAAGACCAGACATCGCCTGCTGCAGGCGTGCGGTGTTATGCGCTTGCCAGTCACTCTCTTCGAGTTGAGTGTCTGGATCCATACTGCTATCTTGCAGGTAAGTGGCGGGAGCAAAGTTACGATCACTATCGTCATCACCATCGAGCGGCAGATCAAACGAAGAGTCGTGCGCGCTCAGGCGCGTCTCCATCTCCATCACCTCTTGCGGTTTAACGCCAAGATCGCGGGCAACGGCATGCACCTCTTCCTGATTAAACCAGCCAAGGCGTTTTTTGCTGCTGCGCAGTTTGAAAAATAGTTTGCGTTGCGCCTTGGTGGTGGCGACTTTAACGATACGCCAGTTGCGCAGTACATATTCGTGGATCTCAGCGCGAATCCAGTAGACCGCGAAGGAGACCAGGCGTACGTTCATCTCAGGGTCGAAACGTTTTACCGCTTTCATCAAACCAACGTTACCTTCCTGAATCAGATCCGCCTGCGGCAGACCGTAGCCGCTATAGCTACGCGCGATGTGTGCCACAAAACGCAGGTGAGACATGACCAGTTCACGTGCGGCTTCAAGGTCTTCATGGTCACGAAAACGGCGTGCCAGTTGACGCTCTTCATCAACACACATAATCGGGATCTCGCTGATCCCTTGCTGGTAGCTTTCGATACTGCCTGTCGGGACGATGTGTCCTGCTGGCGTCGTCAAGCTTAGTTCATAGTCGTTAGTCATCACTTAACATCCTCTCATTAAGATAACACTCATTACATCTTAGCACTCCAATAGTAAGAGTGCTAATTTTCAGAGAAGTTCCCATAAGTGAAGGTAACTTTTATACACCTTACGATTCAACAAGTTATAGATTAAGTCGGCTCAATATCTCGCAAATGACGCCCCACGGCAAGCCACGCACCAAGCAGGCCAAGCAAACCACCGGCCGCCAGCACCGCGAAAACACCCACCAGCTGTAGCGAGCCGAGGGAAAAGTTACTGTTATAGAGCAGCGAGAGCTGTTGTACAGGACCGTGCAGCAGCCATAAAGAGAGCGTCACCAGCAGCCATGCCATCACCGCCCCCAGCACCCCTTGCCATAGCCCACTATATAAGAATGGACGCTGAATAAAGGCATCCGTTGCGCCAATTAGCTTCTGCACCTCGATCTCATCGCGATGATTCTGAATCGCAAGACGAATGGTATTACCAACAATCAGCAGCACCGCTAACGCCAGCAACACTGCCAATACCAGCACGCCGCGCTCACCAATCGCCATAATCGCATAGAGCCGTTTAAGCCACTCCATATCAAGCTGCGCCATTTCGACCGATGGCAGATTGCGCAACTCATGCAACAACGGCTCCACCTGTAGCGGTTCGCTGGCCTCCTTTGTCGGGCGCACCAGTAAGACGTTGGGCAGCGGGTTTTCATCGAGCACTTCAAGCGCATCACCAAAACCGGAATATTGACGAAACTCGCCTAACGCCTGCTGCGGAGTCACATGCACTACCTCTTCAATCGATGACATCGCACTAATTTGTTTGGCGATACGCGTTGCCTCGACAGCCTCAATTCCCTGATTCAAAAAGAGCGAGATCTGTACCGCATCTTCCCAGCCCGCACTAACGCTCTGCACATTCTTCAGCACGACATGCAATCCAGCAGGTAGCGCGAGTGCAATACCAATCACCGCAATGGTCATCAAACTCGACAGTGGATTACGACTGACACGCCCAAGACTCAGAAAGAGCGCCTGAAAATGGCCTTTAAAATAACCACGCAGCCATCCCTTGCCACGCAGGCGACGAACCGTGCCGGTACTCGCGCCACGTTTCGATAAACGTTCACTCGGTGTGATACGCGTTGCAGATCGGCGCGGCGAGCGACGGGTTGCCTGGCGTGCCATTACTGCTGTACCTCGCCCTGTTCACCGGCACCATCGACCAATCGACCCTTATCCAACACCAACACACGTTTATCCATGCGAGTAATCAGCTCGATATCATGACTGGCGATCAACACCGTCACCCCGACCTGATTGAACTCGGCGAAGAGGTTCATGATCTCAGCAGAGAGCGCGGGATCAAGGTTGCCGGTCGGCTCATCCGCCACCAGCAGCGGCGGCTTGTTGACCACTGCACGCGCGATGCCAACACGCTGCTGCTCACCGCCCGATAGCGACAGTGGCAACATGCGCTCTTTATCGAGCAGGCCGACCTTGTCGAGCGAGGCGTGCACCCGACGTTGAATATCGCGGTGCGGCTGACCAGCAATCACCAGCGGCAACGCGACGTTATCAAACACAGTGCGATCATTGAGTAATTTATGGTTTTGGAAGATGATGCCAATGTCACGGCGCACATAGGGGATATGGCGTCGCCCCAGTTTAGAGAAGTTTTTACCGTTGATGATCACCTGGCCGTAGCTAGCGCGTTCAATCAGCCCAATCAATTTCAGCATCGTGCTTTTACCCGCCCCGGAATGGCCGGTCAAAAAAGCCATCTCGCCTGCATCCAGCTGCAGATTGATGCCACTTAGCGCCTCGCCTCCTTCGGCGTAGCGCTTACCAACATTCTCAAAATGGATCATGAATGCTCACTTCATCTCATCGTATTACATCGCTAATCGCTGCCCCCTCCCCCGCTGGAAGAAGGTTAGGATGAGGGGATATTTTGATTTAATCCTCTCACCCTGGCCCTCTTCCAACGGGAGAGGGGACTAAAACCTTTTGTAACTATTCAGCATAGCTGAAAATGGGGCGTAACTGTTCAGATTACCCCTGAAATTCGTCAGTTCAAGGCGAAAAATGTGAGTTTACTTACAAGTGTAAATGATCATTTTTTAACACCGAAATGGCGGATTTCAGGGATGAGCTGAATAGTTACAACCTTTTTAACAGTCTACTGTGAAGCTTCTTCACCAAAAAGTGCGTCAACAAATTCCTCCGCATCAAAAGTGCGCAGGTCTTCTATCCCTTCACCAACACCGATAAAACGGATCGGTACATTAAGCTTGCTGGCGATCGCAAACAGCACACCACCCTTGGCGGTACCGTCCAATTTGGTCAATGTAAGCCCCGTCAAGCCAACCGCTTTGTTAAATTGCTCGGCCTGCGTAATCGCATTCTGACCGGTACCGGCATCGACCACCAACATAACCTCATGCGGCGCGCTTTCATCATGGCGCGACAGCACGCGGCGAATCTTTTTCAACTCTTCCATCAGATTAGTCTGGGTATGTAGACGGCCCGCGGTATCGACGATCAGGATATCCATCCCTTTGGAGCGCGCAGAATCCATCGCATCAAAGATCACTGAGGCAGGGTCAGAGGCGCGCGGCTGAGCCACCACCGCGATGTTATTGCGCTCACCCCACACCTGCAGCTGCTCAACCGCGGCGGCACGAAAGGTATCACCGGCGGCCAGCATCACTGACTTGCCCTCGGCCTGAAGTTTCTTCGCCAGCTTACCAATGGTAGTGGTTTTTCCGACACCGTTGATACCCACCATCAAGATAACATATGGCTGCTTCTCTGTATCACACACCAGCGGCTGACTAGCGGGCGCAAGAATCTTCAACATATCCTCACGCAGTGCAGCATAGAGCGCACCACTATCACCCAACTGTTTGCGCGACACCCGCTCAGTGAGATCATCGATGATCTGCTGGGTGGCGTCGACACCGACATCGGCGGTCAGCAGCAGCATCTCCAGCTCTTCGAGCACCTCATCGTCAATCTCTTTACGGCCCATCATCAGGTTGCCAAGACCACCGACAAGACTAGTGCGGGTACGCGTGAGACGATCACGCAGACGGCCAAACAGGCCGGGTGACTTCGTCTCTTCTTGCTCTTTCTGTTTACTTTTTCCGAATCCAAACATAAATCAAAATCTTACAATTATCACCGGGTTGAATTTTGACCAACTGAACACATTACAAAGGCTGGCACTTTCGTTATGCTAAATAGTAATCCTATCATTATTACTGGCATTGTATGGACATTAACCAACACAAGGAACCTAATATGCTGAAAAAGTCTTTGGTGGCGCTCTGCGCGAGCCTCATGTCTGTCACCGTGTGGGCGGGTAATAACCCCGCTGTACATGAATACACCCTGGACAATGGGCTCAAGGTGATCATTAAAGAGGATCACCGCGCGCCCGTGGTGATTTCCCAGGTATGGTACAAGGTCGGTAGCAGCTACGAGCACAACGGCATCACTGGCGTTTCTCATGTGCTGGAACATATGATGTTCAAGGGGACCGAAAAACATGCTCCCGGTGAGTTTTCACGCATCATCAGTGAAAATGGTGGCAGTCAAAATGCTTTTACCGGACGCGACTATACCGCCTATTTTCAAACACTGGAAAAAAGCCGACTTGAAGTAAGCTTTGAGATGGAAGCTGACCGCATGCGTAACCTGAAGCTGCTCGATGATGAATTTGCCAAAGAAGTACAAGTGGTGATGGAAGAGCGCCGCCTGCGCACGGAAGATAACCCCAGATCACTCACCTACGAACAGTTTGCCTCGACGGCATTTATCAATAACCCCTATGGCAATCCTGTAATTGGCTGGATGAATGATCTCGAAAACATGAATAATGACGACCTTAGAAAGTGGTACGAGATGTGGTACGCGCCTAACAATGCAACGCTTGTCGTCGTCGGCGATGTCAACGCCGATGAAGTCTATCAGATGGCAAAAAAATATTATGGGGTACATCAACGCGGCAAAATAGCCACCACCAAACCAAGAATCGAAGCCCCTCAGAAAGGTGAAAAACGGGTACTGGTTAAAGCCCCGGCCGAACTGCCTTATCTAATGATGGGTTACAAAGTACCCACACTAACCCCCGAGAACTCGTGGGAACCCTATGCACTCGAAGTACTGGCAGCAGTACTCGATGGCGGCAAAGGTGCACGCTTTGAAAAGCTCCTGGTGCGCGAAAAACAGATCGCCGCCAACATCGGCACCAGCTACGGCATGACCGGGCTACATAATGACCTGCTAAGTTTCAGCGGCACCCCTGCACAAGGGCAGACGGTTGAAACACTTGAACTCGCAATCCGCGAACAGGTACAACGCCTTCACCATGAGTTGGCCAGCGAAGAGGAGCTAGCGCGTATCAAGGCGCAAGTCGTTGCCTCTGATGTCTATCAACGCGACTCGGTCTATTATCAGGCGATGCAGATCGGTATCCTTGAGACCGTTGGCCTATCATGGAAAATGCTCGACGATTATGTTGAACGCATTCGCGCCATCACCCCTCAACAGATTCAGCAAGTGGCAAAAAAATACCTGATCGATGACAACCTCACCATCGCAACACTCATCCCACAACCACTGGATCTCGAAACTATGAAGCGCCGTATGAGCGCAGGTGATGGTCATGGCCACTGAAGCAGGAAAAAGGGTAGAAGGTAAAGGGCCAAAGACAAAAAACACTCAATCCAGGAAGCAGAAAAACACTATGCGCAAACACAAATACTCAATATTCGGGCTGCTCCCTTTTATCTTCTCCCTTGTATCTTTCCCCTCAATCGCTGCCCCTACGATCCAGCACTGGACAACCGATAACGGTGCACGCATCTACTTTGTTGCCGCACCCGGCCTGCCGATGGTCGACATTCAATTCACCTTCGATGCCGGTAGCGCCCGCGATCACGGTAAAAAAGGGATTGCCCATCTCACCAACTCACTGCTTGATGAAGGTGCCGGTGAACTGAATGCCGACCAGATTGCCGAACAGTTTGATAGCCTTGGCGCAGAGTTTGGTACCGGCTCTTATCGCGACATGGCACTGATGAAGCTGCGCAGTCTCACCGATCCAGCCCTGTTAACACCGGCGCTGGAGCTTTTCGCCCTCACCCTGAGCGCCCCGACATTCCCACTCGAAAGTTTTGAACGCAATAAAAAACAGACATTAATTGCCATTCAATCACAGCGTCAATCACCACAATCGATCATCAGCGAGGCTTTTTTTAAAGCCCTTTATGGCGATCACCCATATAGCGCACCGTCCCTCGGCTTTGAAGAGAGCGTCAACGCACTGACCCGCGATGACATGGTTCAATATTACCAACAGTACTACGTCGCTAAAAATGCAGTGGTCGCCATCGTGGGAGACCTGGAGCGTGCCGCCGTCGAAGCGATCGCCACCCAACTCACCAAAGGGCTTGCAGCCGGCAAAGCCTCACCGCGCGTTGCACCACCCGCCACCATCGAGAAAGGGGCCGTGATCAACATTGAGCACCCATCGACACAAACACACATATCGATCGGCCACCCCGCGATGACCCGCGATGACCCTGACCACTTTGCGCTTTATGTCGGCAATCACATCCTTGGCGGCAGCGGACTCACCTCACGCATCAGCGATGAAATTCGCAATAAACGTGGCCTCGCCTACAGTGCCTATAGCTTTTTCTCACCAATGCGCGCAGCAGGCCCATTTCTAATGGGGCTGCAAACACGCAATGACCAGGCAAGTGATGCGATCAAAGTGATGTTTACCACGCTACAGGCATTCATTGATAACGGCCCGACGGCTAAGGAACTCGAAGCCGCCAAACGCAATATCACCGGCGGCTTTCCACTGCGCATTGCGAGCAACAGCAAAATCCTCGGTTATCTTGGCAACATCGGTTTTTATAACCTGCCGCTTGATTACCTCGATACCTATAATGATCACATCAATGCGGTCACCATCAAACAGATCAAAGAGACCTTTAAACGTCGCGTGCATCCCGACAAAATGTTTACCATCACGGTCGGTGCACCACCACCTGAAGTGAAGGCCGTCACTGGCTTTGAGTAGAGAGCGTGGCGCATAACAGTAAAACAGGGCAGCTGCGCATCATTGGCGGTTCGTGGCGAGGTCGTAAAATCAACTTCGTCACAGAGCCAGGCGTGCGTCCAACACCGGATCGAATTCGCGAAACGCTATTCAACTGGTTGCAAACATCGGTTGCTGGCGCGCGCTGCCTCGACCTGTTCAGTGGCAGTGGCGCTCTCGGTTTTGAAGCACTCTCGCGCGGTGCAAACGAAGTGGTAATGGTTGAGCAGAGCAGTGCTGTCACGCAACAACTGCGCGCCAATGCAACGCTGCTAAAAACAGACTGTGTACAGGTCGAACAGTGCAGTGCAAACCACTATCTGAAACGCCCTTCACAGCCATTCGATATCATTTTTCTCGACCCGCCATTTGAGACCGACAGCCTTGAAAGTTACTGCTTGCAACTGGCATCAAACGGCTGGCTTGCATCAAACGCGCAGATCTATATGGAGCGCGCAAAAGGGTCGCCAACACCTCAACTGCCCGCAGACTGGCAGCTGCACCGTGAAAAACAGAGTGGTAAGGTCTGTTACGCACTTGCTACCCGTAACAATTGAAGCAAACCACTGGGCTTGCTCCCCCTAGGAGCCTGTCGGACTTAGGATGAATCTACTGTGAAAAATCCATTTTGGCCTCTTTTCTCGATCATTTTCGTTAAATATGCTCAATATTCGCCTCAAATGATCAAAAAAATGGACTCAAAATGGCTTTCTCTCGCGACGATCATCCGACAGGCTCCTAGGCGGTTAAAATTCAGTCTGTTAAAATACAGCCTTTAATTGAACCACCCCACCAACGCCACGGAAAATTAATCATGGGCAAAATAGCGATCTATCCCGGCACATTCGATCCACTGACCAATGGCCATAGCGATCTGGTGCAACGTGCCGCACGACTATTTGACCACATCATTGTCGCGGTCGCGACCAACCCCGGCAAAACACCCCAATTCAGCGCGGATGAACGGATCAAACTGGCGCAGATTGCTCTCGATGGCATCAGTAATATCGAGGTCTGCGGTTTTGACCAGCTGCTGGTCGATTTTGCGCATAAAAAACAGGCCAGCGTGATCATCCGTGGCCTACGTGCCGTCTCCGATTTTGAATATGAATTCCAACTTGCAGGAATGAACCGTAAACTGGCGGCCGATATCGAAACGCTATTTTTAATGCCCGCTGAAAAATACAGCTATTTATCCTCAAGCCTGGTACGTGAAATATCATCGCTCGGCGGTGATGTCTCTGAGTTTGTGCATGCCGAGATCGAGACTGCGCTTTGCGACAAAATGCGCTAAAATTAGCGCTGTAAAACAGCACGTTTAATGCAGGAATACCTTTATGGCTTTAATGATTACAGACGAATGCATCAACTGTGATGTGTGTGAACCGGAATGTCCCAACGGCTCGATTACACAGGGCGATGAGATCTACGAGATCGACCCCAACCTGTGCACTGAATGCGTCGGCTATTTCGACACTCCGCAGTGCATTGAGGTGTGCCCAATCGACTGTATTCCGATGGACCCAGACAACGTCGATACCAAAGAAGAGCTACAGGCAAGATACGAGCGCATTCAAGCTGGCGAAACCGAATAGGACACTCTAGCCGCGCCCGCTCGCTCAGGCGAGCCCCACCAACCACGGTACTCACACACCCTATGCGCTACCGAAGACAACTGTTCACTGCGACACTGATCATTTTTTTACCGCTGACAGTGGCGGCTACTGAGATATCCAAACCGCCCGCCGCTGCGATTGCATCAGCCCATCCACTTGCTACCGAAGCGGGTATCACCATCATCAACCAGGGCGGTAACGCCTTTGATGCCGCAGTCGCGGTCACTGCGGCGCTAGCGGTGGTTGAGCCTGCCGGTTCAGGCCTGGGCGGCGGCGGTTTCTGGTTACTGCATCGCGAATCCGACGGATTTCAGACCATGCTCGATGGTCGCGAACGGGCACCGCTGGCGGCCCATCGTGACATGTACCTGGACCGAAAAGGCAACATCATCCCCAAGCTGTCGATCGACGGGCCACTGGCGGCAGGTATTCCCGGTGTACCAGCGGCGCTTGAACACCTCGCGAATAAATACGGCACGCTACCACTCAGCCAGAACCTGGCGCCCGCCATTGCGCTCGCACGCAACGGTTTTACTATCGATAAACGTTATCAACGCCTGATCAACTTTCGCCTCAGAGCAATGCAAAAATCACCCGCTGCAGCCGCAATCTTTCTGCACAATAATGAAGCCCCCGATGTTGGCTACATCATTAAACAACCAGACCTCGCTAATACGCTACAGGCCATGGCCGATAATGGCGCTGCAGGCTTTTACAGTGGGCCGGTAGCCAAACGATTGATAGAAGGAATACGCGCCGCCGGGGGCATCTGGACATTAGATGATTTAACGCAATATAAAATAGTAGAACGAACCCCAATAAAGTCGCGCTATAAAAATATTGAAATCACCTCAGCTGCGCCGCCCTCCTCTGGCGGCATCGCACTGGCGACGATGTTTCAGATTCTCGAAAACTATTCGCTTGATCAACTGGACAACGCCACTCGCGTTCACCTGATTACCGAAGCGATGCGTGACCGCGCAGAATACCTCGGCGATACAGACTTTGTCTCGGTACCAATCGAGCGCCTCAGCCACCCTTTTTACGCCGCGGGACTCGCCAGTACCATCCATCCCAGCAAGGCGACACCCAGCAGCCAACTACCCGGTATTGCAGATAATCAACAAGGGGCTGACACCACTCATTTTTCAATTCTCGACCACGATGGCAATCGAGTTGCGGCGACACTCTCGATCAACTATCCGTTTGGCGCGGCTTTTGTACCACCCGGCACCGGTGTATTGCTAAACGACGAAATGGATGATTTCTCCTCCAAGCCTGGCGTCCCCAATGTTTACGGACTAGTGGGCCATCTTGCCAACGAGATTGCACCGGGCAAGCGCCCGCTCTCCAGCATGTCGCCCACGTTTCTGGAAGATGAAAACCGCGTCGCCATCCTCGGCACTCCCGGTGGAAGCCGCATCATCACCATGGTAC
>QIJH01000089.1 GCA_003232725.1 Chromatiaceae bacterium
GGTACGGTTGAGGACGATGCTGTTCGCCGTGATTTCACTATTAATGCGCTCTATTACAATATTAAAGATTTTTCGGTGGTTGATTATGCAGGTGGCATGGAAGACCTTGAAGCGGGCATGTTACGCCTGATTGGTGACCCTGAAGTCCGTTACCGTGAAGATGCGGTGCGTATGCTGCGCGCGGTGCGCTTTGCAGCAAAGCTCGGTTTTCGCATTCACCCGGACGCTGAGGCGCCGATTTTTGAGTTGGGTTACTTGTTGAGCGATATTGCTGCTGCGCGTCTCTTTGAAGAGGTATTGAAACTCTTTATGGGTGGTAGTGCGGTACAAACCTATGAGTTGCTTTGCCACTATCATTTACTGCAATACCTTTTTCCGCAGACGGCAGATGCTTTGGAGAATGACCAGAATGGTTATTTTCATGCGCTGATTCTGCGTGCGATGGAAAATACTGATATTCGTATCGCGGCGGGTAAGCCGGTTACCCCTGCTTTTTTATATGCGGTGCTGATGTGGATGCCGATGCAGCGCCGTGCAAAAGAACTGCGACGTGAAGGAGTGACGGAAGTGCAGTCGATTTGCGAAGCAGGCGGTGAGGTATTGGCAGAACAGAGTCGTTGTGTCGTGTTTCCAAAACGCTTTAGTTTGCAGACACGCGAGATCTGGCAGTTGCAGCCACGCCTTAAGCGTACGACGGGTAAAGGGCCGCTGCGATTGTTAGCGCATCCGCGTTTTCGCGCATCGTATGATTTTTTGCTGTTGCGCGCTGAGGCAGGTGAACCGCATCAGGAGTTGTGTGACTGGTGGACTGAATTTCAGATCGAAAACCCGGATGTCATCGCGCAGGCAGCAAGCCGTGCGGCACCAAAAAAACGTGGGCGCCGGCGCCCACGTAAAAAAATACCTGCTGGTGGTTCGGGTGAGTCTGCGTAAAGCAGAGAATGGGTAGCTGAGTTGATGGCCGTGCAAAGTGTTGAGGTGTGGATTGGTCTCGGCAGTAATCTAGATTCCCCCGAGCGCCAGCTTGAGTTGGCACTGGCGGTATTACAGCAGCTGGCGCTGGGTGACTCGTTACGTTGTTCTTCTTTTTACCTTAGTAAAGCATTGCTTGCGGATACTGTGAATGAAAGGAATGGCTTGCAGCCTGACTTTGTCAATGCAGTTGTGAGTATGCGAACAACACTTGCACCGCACGACTTACTGCAACAGCTTCAGGCGATAGAGACATTGCAGGGCCGTGTGCGTGATGAAACGACACTGCGCTGGTCACCGCGAACACTTGATCTGGACATATTGCTTTATGGTGAAGAGCAGATTGATACGCCCACTTTAACAGTGCCGCATCGCGGTATTCGTTCACGTGAATTTGTGCTTTATCCGATGTATGAGCTTGCGCCGACATTAATTATTCCGCAGTTTGGTGGGTTGGCGCGCCTGGTTAAATGCTGCCCGATGCGTGGCATGAAATTATTGAAAGATGATCGTGGAGAGGGTGATGTTGAGAGCGCCTCTTGATTATATTTTCGTTGAAGGAGCATCGGGGTTGGTAAAGCCAGTTTAGCAAAAAACCAGCCGCTACTTTTAATATTGAGGCATTGATGACGCGTATGATTAAGTGTGGTCTGTCGTAAAAGCGCTTGATTTAATCTGATAACCTTAAAAAAATAGTGGAATCTTATGCGCGCTTGTTTCATTATTACAGCGAACCGCCACTGTTGATTGTCAATGCGGCTGAGTTTGATCCGGTGACTAATGAACGTGCTTATGAGTCGTTGTTGGCGCGGATTTGTACCATGGCCAGCGGTAGGCACTATTTTAACCCGTTACCTTTTTATGTGCTAAAAGGCCTTGATTTAAAGGTTAAGCGAGGAAATTCATGATGTCAGCTATTACCCTTTCTACTTTGCGCGCGATGAAAAAGCGTGGCGAGAAATTTGCGACATTAACGGCTTACGATGCGAGTTTTTCATCTGCTCTTGAGTCGGCCGGTGTTGCAGCCATTTTGGTTGGAGATTCACTCGGGATGGTGATTCAAGGTAACTCAACCACCGTGCCGGTGACCATTGATGAGACGATCTATCACACCCGCTGTGTGCGACAGGGGAGTCGCAATACACTGCTGATCAGTGATATGCCATTTATGTCTGATGCGACGCCTGAACTCGCGCTTGCCAGTGCGGCGCGTCTGATGAAAGAGGGGGGAGCGCAAGTGGTGAAGCTTGAAGGTGGCGCGGTGATTGTAGATACGGTGCGTCTATTGAGTGAGCGTGGCATCCCGGTTTGTGGTCATCTGGGTCTGCTGCCTCAGTCGATTAACAAACTGGGTAGTTATCGTGTGCAAGGGCGTGACAAGGCGTCTGCAAAACGCCTCATTGAGGATGCGTTGCTACTTGAGTCTGCGGGCGCAGAGCTTTTAGTGTTGGAGTGTGTCCCGGCAATGCTTGCTAAAGAGGTGACGGAGCAGCTAACCATTCCTGTGATTGGTATTGGCGCTGGTGCTGATTGTGATAGTCAGGTGCTGGTGCTTTATGACTTACTGGGGATTACGCCGGGGAAACGGCCTAGTTTTTCAAAAAACTTTTTAATCGATGCTGAATCCATTGAGGCTGCCATTGCTGAGTATGTGAAACAGGTGAAATCGGGTGAGTTTCCAGCCGCTGAACAGATCATTGCTTAATGTTGGGCTGGTTTGATGCTGCATTTTAATAAAATCAATGATACTCGTCAGCAGTTACATGCGTGGCGCATGGCGGGCGAGCGAATTGTCTTTGTGCCGACAATGGGAAATCTGCATCAGGGGCATCTGCGATTGGTTGAGCATGCATGTCAACTGGGGCAGCGCGTTATCGTGAGTATTTTTGTCAACCCAAAGCAGTTTAACGATAAGGATGATTTTGCTGCCTACCCTAATACGCTTGAGGAAGATTTCTCGAAGTTGCAGGCGGCGGGGGTTGATGCACTGTTTTTACCTGCTGTTGAGGTGATTTACCCGGATGGCCATCAGAAAAATAGTGAAATAATCGTGCCGGGACTGTCGGATATTTTATGTGGTGCCTACCGAACTGGCCATTTTATCGGCGTTGCCACTGTTGTTGCGAAGCTTTTTAATATTGTGCAGGCCGAGGTAGCAGTGTTTGGTGAGAAGGACTTTCAGCAGTTGATGGTGATACGCCGGATGGTGAATGAACTCTGTTTTCCGATCGAAATAATAGGTGTGCCGACTGAACGCGAATGTGATGGGTTGGCGATGAGTTCTCGTAATGGTTATTTGAATACGCAAGAGCGACAGCGGGCTCCATTGCTATATAAGGCACTGAAGCAGGCGAAATCACAATTGCAAAGTGGTGGTGAAGATATTCCTGGGGTTGAGGTGCAGGCACAGCAGAGATTACAAGAGGGTGGTTTTAGAGTGGAATATTTTAGCGTGCGTAGCGCTAAAGAGCTCTCTCTGGCTGGGCCTGGCACTCAAGATCTAGTTATTGTTGCCGCTGCGTGGTTAGGAAAAACGCGCTTGATTGACAATATTCGCTTGAACTTTGGGTAGTTAGTGCCGATTTATATGTTAAAATGTAAGGCATCTTTGTTATCGGTCTTTTTTTCGATGACTGTTTTAGTGAGGAAAAATTAGCACAATGCAGCAAACGATGTTAAACGCAAAACTTCATCGCGCCTGTGTCACGCACGCAGAGCTTGAGTATGAAGGTTCATGTGCAATAGACAGTGATCTATTGGATCGTGCTGGTATCCGTGAGTACGAACAGATACAGATCTATAATATCGATAACGGTGAGCGTTTTGTCACCTACGCGATTCGCGCCGATGCCGGTTCTAAAATTATCTCTGTGAATGGTGCGGCGGCACACAAAGCGGATCCTGGTCACCGCGTGATCATCTGTTCTTATGTCTCGTTGAGTCAGCAGGAATTGGTTAACTTCAAGCCAACGCTGATCTATTGTGATGAAGAGAATAACGTCACTGATTGCCGCAACAGTATTCCATCGCAGGTTGCCTGAGCGCAAATTGCTCATCTCTATTTAGTGTTCTTTCCCTTCAGGATGGTGCGTCAGGATTAGCGTGCTAAGCGAGTAAGGCAGTGCTGCTGAATGCTGCGCAGACTTGGTTTACTCGAAAGTTTCTACCTTATTCATGTTCTGTTCAAATGGCGGCGTTAATCGCCTGTGGCGTGTTATGGCGCGAGTGGTGAAATTGATGTTGATTTCACCCGGAATGAGCAGTTTGCTGGGTTTTTCGGGTGGTCATCTGACTGTATTAGTGCTGGAGGGAGCGATACCCTGTATGGCGCTGGGAATGGGGTTTGTGATCGCTATCGCTTGGATACGGCAATGTTCGCTGCTATGGTGACGCTTTCAACCTTGTTAAGAATGTTGATGTTGCCTTTTTGGTTTTTGTTGTGGGGCGTTTAATTTTTATTTATCTATTATTAATAATTAGCAATTTATGCTGGTGAGTTAATTAATATTCTGGTTTTTTTATGGCTAAAAAGAAGCATGGTTTTGATATCGAAGCATTTCTTGATGAAGAGGAGGGCGAGCTACTTTCTCATGAAGATGGGGCGTTTGAGGAGGTGGAGAAGAGTCGCTCTCAGCTTAAGCGGGAGCAGCAAGGGCGACGTGACCTTGGTGAGCAACTGGTCGAGTTAAGTGAAGCACGACTGGCTAAGCTGACATTGAGCGAGGAAACACTTGATGCGGTGCGCGATGGGCAACGTTTTACTCGTCGTGCACTCCAGCGCCAGCTGACCCGTATTGCGGCGTTGATTACCGAATATGATGATGAAGTGGTCATCCGCAAAGGGTTAGAAAACCTCTATCAGCCACACCGCGATGAGGTACGTCACCATCATGAGGCGGAGCAGTGGCGTGATGGTTTGATTGTCGGAGATCATGCGGTGATGGAAATAGTGACGGTGCGTTTTCCTGAAGTGGATCGACAACATCTGCGTCAGTTAGCGCGTAATGCCAATAAAGAGCGTGAACGCCAGAAGCCGCCGAAAGCAGCCCGTCAGCTTTACACCTATCTACATGGATTAATTAAAGGAAAATGATTAATAACAGTTAGTTAAAATATAAATCTAATCTTAACTGTGACTATTCTTTTTACCCCTATCAAATAACCATTTGTACTTAGCTCAGCTTTACGCTATAAAACTTGACCATTAAGCTTGGTTAATTTTGATATTATTGACTGCGACATCCATTTACTGAAGGAACCATTATGACAGTAGGCTCATTTCACCCACCGCAACGTACATTGATGGGCCCCGGCCCTTCTGACGTCAACCCACGTATTTTAGAGGCGATGTCTCGTCCGACCATTGGTCATCTGGACCCGGCCTTTATTGGCATGATGGATGAGGTGAAGGGGTTGCTGAAATATGCTTTTCAGACCGAGAATGAACTGACCATGCCAGTGTCGGCTCCGGGGTCGGCTGGCATGGAGACCTGTTTTGCTAATCTGGTTGAGCCTGGTGATAAAGTGATTGTCTGCCAAAATGGTGTCTTTGGTGGTCGTATGAAAGAGAACGTTGAGCGCTGTGGTGGTGTGGCGGTGATGGTTGAAGATCAGTGGGGTGACGCGGTTGACCCGCAAAAGCTGGAAGATGCACTGACAGCGAACCCCGACGCGAAGATTGTTGCTTTCGTTCATGCAGAGACCTCAACTGGTGCTCAGTCCGATGTTAAGACGCTCGTTGAAGTGGCTCGTCAATATGATTGTCTGACGATCGTTGATGCGGTTACATCGCTCGGTGGTACTGAGGTGAAGGTGGATGAGTGGCAGATTGACGCGATCTACTCCGGCACTCAAAAGTGCCTTTCATGTACACCGGGCCTGTCGCCAGTCAGTTTTAGTGAGGTGGCGCTGGAGACGGTTCGAAACCGTAAAACCAAGGTCCAGAGCTGGTTTCTCGATCTTAACCTGGTAATGGGTTACTGGGGGGGAGGGGGCAAGCGTGCTTATCACCACACAGCACCGGTCAATGCGCTTTATGGTCTGCATGAGGCATTAGTGATTCTGCAGGATGAGGGGCTGGAGAACTCATGGGCGCGCCATCAAAAGCACCACCTTGCACTGCGTGCTGGCCTGGAGTCGATGGGGCTGAGTTTTGTGGTTGATGAGGCGCACCGCTTACCTCAATTAAATGCGATTACCATTCCAGAAGGGGTTGATGATGCCGTCGTTCGTGCTGCATTACTGCGAGACTATCGTCTTGAAATTGGTGCAGGTCTTGGCGTAATGGCCGGAAAGGTGTGGCGCATTGGTTTAATGGGACATGCCTGCAATTCACGTAATGTTTTGCTCTGCCTTGCGGCACTGGAAGATGTGCTGGGTCGTGTCGGTGCTAATTATGAGCGTGGTGTGGCGGTTGGGGCTGCTGAGCGAGCGCTATCAGCAGCGTAACGTCGTTGCTGTTTTTATCTACCTTGATGAACCTGCTTCGGCGGGTTTTTTGTTGTCAAAGGGCGCGTCAAGGGTTGTTATTTCATCGATAAAACCAGCTTAAATCACAGTTAAATCAATCTACTAAAGTAGTTATTAGTATTGATTTGATATTACTGCTGGCAACCTTTAGGATGGAGCTTCACTGGAGGGTGAGGGGCAGCGTGGTTGAACTGGCTTGATCTGGTATTGATCTGGCGAAGTCAACATCATGCGTTAAATTGATAACTATCAGTAAGACGACAATTATTATGCTAAGAACATTTAGAATTATCAGTATGGTCGAGGGGATTTCGTTTTTGTTGTTGTTGTTTGCAGCAATGCCAGCCAAATACTATTTGGGTGTGCCAGAGGCGGTGACGGTAATGGGGTGGGTACATGGTATGCTCTTTATGCTTTATGTAGGGTCTGCAACAATGGTGATGCAGCGCCATAAACTACCGGACATGACCTCCGGTTTGATTTTACTGGCGAGCGTCACGCCTTTTGTCTGTTTCTATCTTGAAAAGAAACTGCGAGAAATACCGACACAGCCTTCGCCGGAGATGGCGTAGCATTGAAAGGTCAGCTTAATCGCTGGCTTTATTTAATCTTAGCTTTGCTGTTTTTGAGAGGTGCATCCTCTATATGAGATGGTATTGAATCGTTTTGTTTTCACGCTGTTATACCCAAGCGATTAGCTCGGCCTATCCCGCCTCTGGCTGCGTTAGTATTCCTCTCAGTAGAGTGACGACTCATCACTATTCTGCTTTGCCATGGAAAAAATATTTCGCGCTCTTTACACCTAAACTTAAAACATTTTGGGTATATAATCACAGCACTATTGGTTATTCATGAGAGAGTTGTTATGTTGTTAGTGATTTCCCCCGCCAAGACCCTCGATTATGAGACCACCTTACCAACTAGTACGCATACCATGCCCGATTACCTGGATGATGCGGCGCAGCTGATTAAACGTGCGCGAAAATATTCTGTTGATGATGTGAAAGCATTGATGGCCGTTAGTGAAAAAATAGCGCAGCTAAATGTCGAGCGATTTAAAAAATGGCGCCGACCATTCACACCAAAGCACGCGCGCCAGGCGATGCTGGCGTTTAAAGGCGATGTCTATGTTGGGCTGGATGCTTTTACCATGAACGAGGGTGATCTGATGTTTGCACAGCAGCACCTGCGAATTCTGTCGGGTCTCTATGGCCTGTTGCGGCCGCTTGATTTGATGCTGCCATATCGTCTTGAAATGGGACGCAAAATTGATACTGGACGCGGTAAGAATTTGTATGAATTTTGGGGGGAACGCATTACTGAGGGGCTAAATGATCAGTTTCACGGAAAAGAAGGTAAATACCTGATTAACCTGGCATCAAATGAGTATTTTAAGGTGATTAAGCCAATGTTACTGCAGGCTAAAATTATCACCCCGCACTTTAAAGATTATAAAAATGGTGACTATAAGGTGATGGGTGTTTATGCCAAGAAGGCACGAGGAATGTTAAGTCGTTATATCATCAAAAACCGCATTGAAGCGCCTGAAGCCATTAAACAGTTTTGTGAAGATGGCTATCGATTTAATAGCACAATGTCGAGCGAGTGTGACTGGGTATTTACACGAAAAAAATAGTATTTTTTATATATTTAGAGACCTTTTCACGATCTTGTGACCCGAATGCAGCTTGCCTTGATGTTGAAAATGGAACAAACACGACCGCAATGGCCTGGTGTCTGTGCCTCACGTCGTATGATTATTAACTTTGTTGGGTTAGAATAACGGTTCATATTACCTGAGTAGAAGAGTCAGTGATGTTGGGAATATTTAATAAGCGCGCAAAAAAAATGGTGGCAAAGGAAAAGCCTTTATTAAAGGCTAGCCTGGATAGTGATGGACTTGCCCGTCTGCTGCCTTACTTCCCGATTGGAAACAAGCTCCGTTACTTTCCTGAGTTTAAGCAGGAGTTGACGCTTAACACTACCATTATTGCCTATGGGATAAATAATGAGCTGGTCTATTCGAATAATGACATCAGCAGGCAAGAAGAAGATGGCGTATTTCAACTCTATTTACTGGGCAAACGACTTAAAAAAATCAAGAGTTTCTGCTTTATTATGCCGACAGTTGGGCGCGCTGGAGAGGAGCTGGATTATGCACGAAAAGAACGCTTAGGTAAGGATGGCGGTTTTATTAAAGGGAATAACATTACACTCAATGGTGAGCAGAGTGATGGTCGTCTACCCGTATTGGATGCGACGGTTAGAAAACAACTGATTCTGAAGGAAGGCCATTTTGTGGGCCATAAGATTGCGATTTTGGATGTTGATCCCAATGCATTTAAGTTGATTGAGCAGCGGCGTCACGTGCGCTTGAAAACCGATATCATGGGTGAAATTCAGACCGAACTGGGGCAGCCGCCTCAGCGTTGCACGATGGTCGATTTTTCAGATCACGCGGTAAGAATTATTCATAATGATGACGATAGTGAACGGCCATTTTTTGGTGAAGGCTCGATGGTTACGCTCTCATTTGACCTGCCCAAGAGCGCTGAAGTACGCGTGATTCGCGGCAAGGTGATTCGACAGCATGATACCACCGTGGTGATGGCACTGGACAATATCATGCGTGAAAAGGATTTCGAAAAGGTAGAACTATTCGATATTATGGAAATTAAAGCAAATCTGTTGCAGCAACAACAGCGCTAGCGTTTGAATAAATTGATAGCGGACGTATTAGTCACGTTCTCTCAGCGGGCCCCGGTTTAATGCCAACATCCACAGATATAGCCGTATCGATCGCACAATTGCGGGTCGAGATTAATCATCATAACCATTACTATTATGTACTGGATGATCCGCAGATTCCAGACGCAGAATATGATCGCTTAATGCAACGATTGCAGGCGCTTGAGTTGCAGGCACCTGAATTAATCACACCTGATTCACCCACTCAGCGAGTTGGCGCGAAGCCGTTAAGCGGGTTCGCTGAAGTGCCGCATGCCGTCGCAATGCTGTCGTTAGATAACGCCTTTAGTGATGACGATATGCTTGCCTTTGATGCGCGTGTGACAAAAGGGCTGGAAGTTGATGAGGTTATTTACTGTGCCGAACCTAAGCTGGATGGTTTGGCGGTCAGTTTACGCTATGAGCGTGGGCTTCTGGTACGTGCGGCAACTCGAGGTGACGGACGAGTGGGGGAGGATATCACGCAGAATGTGCGCACGATTAATTCGGTACCATTACGCCTGATGGGGGATGAATTTCCGCCTGTGTTAGAGGTGCGTGGTGAGGTTTATATGTCCCGGGCCGGTTTTGATGCATTGAATAAACGTCAGCGTGATCATGAAGAAAAGCCATTTGCTAATCCACGCAATGCGGCGGCGGGAAGTCTGCGTCAACTTGACCCTAAAATCACAGCAACACGCCCATTGGCAATGTATTGTTATGGTGTTGGTGAGGTGGATGAGGCGCTATCGGGAGCCTCTCACCGTGATATTTTAGCGTGCCTAAAAGAGTGGGGGTTACCTGTTTCGCCAGAGACGAAGGAGGTACGCGGTGTGGCAGGTTGTCTTGAATATTACCACCAGATTGGCGAAAAGCGCGCTGCATTGCCTTATGAAATCGACGGGGTGGTATTTAAGGTTAATTCGATCAGGCAACAACAGGCGCTGGGATTTGTATCGCGTGCACCGCGTTGGGCAATTGCGCATAAATTCCCTGCACAGGAAGAGATGACGCGCCTGATTGATATCGATATCCAGGTGGGGCGTACGGGAGCCCTGACGCCGGTAGCACGTCTTGAGGCGGTTTTTGTGGGTGGTGTTACGGTCACAAATGCAACATTGCACAATGAAGATGAGGTGCGGCGTAAGGATGTTCGCGCTGGCGACATGGTGGTCGTACGTCGTGCGGGGGATGTGATTCCAGAGGTGGTGAGTGTGGTGCTGGCTGCGCGCCCTGATGATGCGCGTGCTTTTGTGATGCCAACCGACTGCCCGGTCTGTGGCTCTGAGGTGCGCCGTGCTGAAGGGGAAGCGGTGAGCCGTTGTAGCGGCGGCCTGTATTGTTCGGCGCAGCGCAAAGAGGCGATTAAACACTTTGCTTCACGGCGTGCGATGGATATCGAGGGGCTGGGTGACAAGTTAGTTGAGCAGCTCGTTGAGATGGGTTGGCTTAACAGTGTTGCCGATTTGTATGATCGAAGCGCGTTGCCGCATGAAAAATTGGCAGGGATGGCACGCATGGGTGATAAATCTGCTGACAATCTGATTGCTGCGATCGATAAAAGTAAGCAGACGACATTGGCTCGATTTCTATTTTCGTTAGGCATCCGAGAGGTCGGGCAAACCACGGCACAGTCGTTGGCAAATCACTTTGGTAAGCTACCTGCAATTATGGACGCCGATGAAGAGGCGCTATTAGCCGTTGCTGATGTGGGACCGGTTGTGGTCGCTAATCTACGCGCTTTTTTTCATGAATCACATAATCGTGAGGTGATTGAATCACTACAGCGGCTGGGTGTGCAGTGGCCAGATGTGGCTGCAAAGAGAGACCAGCCGCAACCATTGGCAGGGCAGATCTTTGTACTTACCGGCTCAATGGAGAGTATGACGCGTGATGAGGCGAAGGCAAAACTGCAGGCGTTGGGGGCCAAAGTTACCGCTAGTATCTCGAAAAAGACCCGTTATCTGGTAGTCGGTGCAGACCCCGGTTCGAAACGGGATAAGGCTGAGAAGCTTGGCGTGCCGATACTCGATGAGGCGGCGCTCGAATCACTATTAGCGGGGCATTCTGTCACGGATTAGCGCCCCAATTTTTTCAGGCTTGCATTCATATTACGCTGCGCATT
>QIJH01000025.1 GCA_003232725.1 Chromatiaceae bacterium
CACCGGTGGTTCAGAAACCCGCGCCCAAACCGCTACCGGAAACAGAGCCCAAATCACAACCCGAACCTGTGCTGCCCGAACATCCCCCTGAGCTTCTTGAAGCACTGGTATCTCTGCCAGCACCTCCCCCGCTGACACCCATCCCTGCACCGCTCGATGCCGTGGCCAGCGCTCAATATGAGCAACTGCTTGTTGCCTGGCTCGAAAAACACAAGCAGTATCCTCGCCGTGCAAAGCGGATGCGTATTGAAGGCGAAGGGCAGCTACGCATCTTGATTGACCGCACAGGGGAGACCCAGAAAATCACGCTGGAAAAACCGACCGGCAACCGCTTACTTGATAAAGCCGTGCTTAACATGGCCAAACGAGCCAACCCATTCCCGCCCATGCCCAACAGTGATCCGCGCAAAACTCTCGAGTTTATTGTGCCGGTGGTGTTTGCATTACGATGACACCAGGGTCTGTTGACCATTCACAAAACCGCCTCGAAACCAGGACGGGCATAAAAGAGACTTGCGATGACATCGCTGTGTAAAAGATTGTCACTATTCAGCATAGTGGAAGATGGGTATGTCACTATTCAGATTGCTTCTGAAAACTGTCAGTTTAAGGCGAAAAACATGAGTTTACAGGTGTAAATGATCATTTTTTAACGCTGAACGAGTGGATTTCATGGGTTAGCTGAGTAGTTACCAAAAGATTTTGCCTAAAGCTAAGGAAGGTAATCTTCACTTTAAAAATGCCGCCAACAGGATGCCACCGTCACGTATCGCAGCAGCGAATTCCCGCGTGGCTTTGTCAGACGAGGCCAGCTCTTCCGCTTTGGCGATCAAAGCATCGAGCGTTAGTCCAGCATAATCGGCGATCAGCCCTGTGCCAACGTTGCCGTCAAAGTCGACCACATACTTTTCATTGATCCCCAGTATTGCTGCTTGTGTCACGCGCTGCTTAGCATCGATACCGATAGCAAATTTAAAGTCGCCGTGTCGATAACTGATTTTACCAACATAAGCAGCCCCGACCACCGCTTTGCTCTGTTTATCAGTGGCGAGGTAATAGCTGTAGGTTTTATCGTCCAGCTCAACGCCATAAGTTTTTCCAGCCCATTCGAGCGCATCCTTTGTCAACGGCTGTTTACGTTTAACGATTTTGGCGCCACTGGGCAGCATCTCTTTCAACGCCGCTTCACTTTTCATAAAAGTGATCATTGAGCCCGCATGGCCTTTGTGGGCATAAGCGCTCTGACTAAAGCCGAGCGTCAGACATATTGCCAGCAGTAGAGTGAAAATATAGGCAAGCGGATGACGGTAAGCCTGGTTCATAGTGATTCCTCTATTGATTGAGTGGGCCATTTCATTACCCATCTCTCCCACAACACGCTGCAGGAGATAAAAGCGAAGACCGATGGTTGAATCTAACGAAAGGCGCTATTCAGCATTGGGTTAATTTCCAATGTCACGGGTTTTAACCCATAACACAGCGCCCAGTTCAACAGGGTACGCTTTACCTTCGTGACTCATGCGCTCATTACTTTCGATCAATGCCGCCATTCCCCACCAGCCTGCTTTTGGCATCGCGTATGCAAATACGCCATTAGCATCTGTTTTAATGACCTGAGTGATAAAGGGATCTTCAGGTGCCGTCACATCCCCTTTAGTGTTGTAATACTCCACTTCAACACGGGCAAAGGGGACTGGCTGGCCGTTATGTTTCACCACACCACGAAACAGGTTGTTGGTCCATAGCCCATACGGCCGAGTCAGCGGTATAATTTCGACCGGCAAGCCTAATTCATGCTCCCACCCTTCTTCCATCCCAAAAGCATTCACGACGGTTTTGGTATAGTGGATGATAAAGCGCTCTTCAGCCGCCTCCCAGTAGGGTTGCGGTTCTACAAAAAAGAGGTGGTCACCCGGTTTGCGAATTTTATAGCGCATTTGGTATGAGGCCAAGGTATCCCCGGCATGATCCTGATAGCTGCTCTCCTGTAACTTATCCAGCAGGTCACTCTCCCTGCCTGCCACCCACACACCGAAACGTACTGGCTTTCTCATGTGCAGCCCCATCCCTTCAAAGGGATGGGTAAAAAGCAGCTCAATGGTGAGCTGGCGATTTTCGCCAGCAGAAACAATCTCATCAGACGGAATCACCATCTGAAAATGCGCGTAAGCGGGCGCAACCGCGCCCGTCATACCAACCATTATGACGGCCTTAGTTAATAACTGTTTAAGCCATGATCTATTTTTCATAATGGTCTCCGACCTTGATTAAAATGAGGAACCCCACCCCATACTCCAACGGTATTTCTCATCATTAGAGATGCCCGTGAGTTCCTGGTAGACAGGGAAGGAGACATTAGCATACACACCCTGCTTCTCGTTAATCCTGATGTTAATGCCAGGTGAAAGGTAAACCACATCACCACCGCTATTCATTTTAACCTCATCGTTTTCGATGTCCTGGTCAAAGAATATACCATTTAGCTCAATCACCGGTATCACTGAACTGTGGTGAGCAAAACTTGCGGCCACATCAAGCTGCCAGGAATTTCCCGAACGAAACTGCTTAGCGCCCTCGGTACCAAAACGATAGATGACATTGGCATCGATCGCCACCGCTTCAGTTAGATGACCGCTATACGCCACACCGCCCTGAAAAGTGATCGCGCCACTGCCTGGTTGGTTATGCGTACCGAGAAGCTCAGCTTCACCCGTCCCCCTGTTTATGTCTGTTTTATTGGTGATTTTCCCGGTGGGCAGGATGACACCAAAAACAGAGGCCCACTGGCTGTCACCATCATTAAAAAAACGATAACGACCAGTGATCAGCATATCGCCTATTCCTGGGGACTCTTTAGTCTCGGAGATACAGTTGGCAGTGCCTGGATTGCCAGTAACCGCCGGGGTAGCAGCAAAACAGGCATTGGCCTGGCCATCGCCATTATCTTTAAACCCTTTGAGGCTAATGTCTATGTCATCATTAACAGGAAAACCAAACGAAAGAAAATAAGCATCTTCACTGGAGTGCATATGGACATCTTCACCTTGCGCCCTGAAATCGATTAGCTGCTGATCTGTGAAGGTTTCATAACGGCGCGCATCCCAGCGTACACTAACCACTTTCTCTTCAAGGATAGCGGCGCCTATTGCATTGATGCTCCCGCCACCACCACCACGGATAGACTCTCCGTGGGCATAGGCGGAGGAAATTCCTCCCGCCAGCAGTGATAGGCCGGCGACAGCTAGTAGCGGGACTTGTAATGATTTATATTTAGACATTTTTTATAGGCTCCTCAATGCGCTGATTTTACGGCTCATCATCGCAATACTGACGATAGCGCCCCATCTCTTTGCGACGCTATCATCCACTAAAATTGTAAAAGCCGTGTGGTAAGGGGGTCACCAAGCCACACGACTAAGCGCAGGGACAATCCGGGTCTCCTGGCACCTTATCGTCTCGTTGCCCCGCAGCCTGAACAGCCCAACACAGAGGTAACACGATTGAAAATATCGTAGCACCATAATGGCACGATGTCAATAGTTGTGCCACCGCGACGATGCAACCCAGAGGTAAAGACTCTCAAAAAAAACAGCAGCACAACGAACCAAACAACCAAACAACCAAACAACCAAACAACCAAACAACCAAACAAGGTATTTTAAAGGCTCCCTAATCTTAGCCGTTATATCAAACCGTAGATGAAACTGAAACATCAGCCATAAACTGGTATTAATAGCTTGAGACCTTTGCACGAGTCTATTTTCCGTTCCAGCTGCGTTATCAATAATCTCAAATACTCATTTACTTCGTGTAAACTCCGTCTTTCGGCCATTGATGCCTTGCTGGAGCGAAAACGAGTGCTCATGCAAAGGTCTCAGTTTATAAAAACAAGGGGAAGCGTAAATGGAAGGCAGCCACCAACACACTCATGACCATGAGCACCAGCACAATCATGAGCATGAACACGAACATACACATACAGATGGCACCCGTCACAGCCACGGCCATGAACATACCCACGCACATCAGCACGGCCACGCGCACGAACATCAACATGACCATATCGCAGGCAACAGCGAGCACGACCATCAGCATGGAGAGAGCGAATTAGAAGGGCATGATCACGATCATGCAGACCATGCCAACGAAGACCACGAGCATAGTCACTAAAAGCAACCCGCTCGGCTAACATTTCAATTCTCAGGTGATCACCCTGTAGATTGTGGTTTTAGGCGAGCGCTCAGTACTGTAAAGAACGCTGCGCTAGCAACACCCCTTACCACAGTGATCCACTTCAAATTCCAGGGTCGAATGGGTGATGTCGAAACGATTTTCCAACTCGGTTTTCAGTGCAGTTTTAACCCTCTCCATCTCATCAAGCCCGCCAATCACCACATGCGCCTCCAATGAGTTGTGATGTTCATCCATCTGCCAGAGGTGCAGATGGTGAACACTTGAGACGCCGTCAACCTTTTCCATCACCTGAATCACTTCGTCGATAACAATCCCTTGCGGTGCACCCTGCATCAAAATATGGATCGTTTTGGGTAGCATCGTCGCCGCCTGATAGAGCACATAGCCAGCAATCAACAGTGTCAGCGCGGTATCAGTCCAGTACCACTCATAGAGCAAAATCAGGCTACCCGCGATAATCACCCCCACCGAAGCGAGCGCATCTGAAACATTGTGCAAAAAAGCAGCACGCATGTTCATGCTCTGTTTTGACATGCTATACGTCAGAATTGCAGTGATCACATCGATCACCAATGCAATGCCCGCTACGATAATCACCATCCATCCCTCGATAATCTGCGGTTCATAAACCCGCCAGAGCGCTTCATAGATCAGGTAGAGACCGATAATCACTAGCGTGACAAGATTGATCAGCGCGGCAATCACCTCCGCCCGTTTGTAACCAAAGGTTTTGAAATGGTCAGCGGGTTGCCGGCCGATCTTGCGCGCCACCAAAGCGATCAACAACGATGTAGCGTCACTAAAATTGTGCAGCGCATCCGCGATCAACGCCAAACTGCCGGAGAGAATGCCGCCCACCACCTGAGCCAAGGTCAGCAACATGTTGATCGCGATCGCCCACCCCAGGCGCCGATCGCCCATACTCTCTACGTCATGATGGTGATGTTCATGCCCCAAAGCCAGAGGCTCCTTAATGTATTAATTGTATTAATATGAGACCTTTGCACAAGTCTATTTTCCGCTCCAGCTGCGTTATAAATGATCTCAAAACAGTCATTTACTGCGTGTAAACTTCGGTTTTTCGATCATTGATGCCTTGGGAACGAAAACCAGTTCTCGTGCAAAGGTCTCAATATATTCAAAATCACTACCAGCGCAGTGACATCTTCACCCCAAAGTCTGACGTGCCGATGTAGTTCATCTGACGACTCTGCTCAAAGCGGGTTTCATTCGCCACCGGCGCCCGAAACTGCGGCCCCAGCATGAGCTGTAATGAGGCGTGCGTCTCCCTACCAAACCAGCTATCAACCTTTGCATTCATCGCCCCGATTGGGTCAGTCATCACCATCACAAATTTATCGCGCCCGCTTAACGAGCCTGATTTTTTCTTTTTGAGAATATTGGCACGTACCTCCATGAAATACTTGCCGACAAAATAACCTGTCGCCGGCGTCACAATCAGATCCTGTATGGAGGGCTCTTCAAAAAATGCCTCGGCACCAAATTCATACAGTGATGACAATGCAACTGAATACCAGAAAGAACCCACCGGCCCAAAGCCCCGTTCCTGAGCACGCACATAATAAGTACCGCCCCAGTAGGGGTGTAAGACATAATTGATCCACCAGTCATCTTTATCCCAAACAACCCGCCTCACATTGTCCTTATATTGTTGAATGCTAAAGTCATCCTTAGTTTCATCTGTCCAGCCTGAAATACTGGCGGGCATCACATAAAGTACGCCGATAATCGTGAGCTGGTAGCCCAAAAAGCGAGCGGTGTCACTTCTTAATCCATCCCAGTCCGGGTCGCGAGTTGAAACACCAGACGACATCGATGCCTCGGTTAATGAGAGCGAAAGAGCCGGCGAGTTTTCATACATTGTCACACTTACGCCGCTCGCTAACATATCGAGACTGTGATTTTTTTCGATGTTGGGCCACGATAACGGAAGAGCGACCGACCCTTCTTCAGATGTTCCTCCAACGTCTCCCCAGCTCACTACCGGCATCAGTAAAAAACCAGCCAGTGCGATTACCCGGCCTACCCGGGCAATTGAACATATTCGCATCACTCACTCTCTCTTATCTATTTTTGAAAGGCACCATAAAGTGCAGAAAAACCTCTGCTGCCAACCACGCACTCTCTCAAAGGCCTGACCGGCAACGATTGTATGCTAGAAAGCTGACTAACGCATCTCTGCCAACTTGCCTTTGGAAAACCAGGCAAACAGCGTTGGCAAAACAAACAGCGTTAAAAATGTTGCCGTCAACAAACCACCCACAATCACCGTTGCTAGTGGTTTCTGAATTTCAGCCCCTACACCAGTAGACATCAGCATCGGAATTAACCCCAGTGCCGAGGTAATTGCCGTCATCAAGACGGGCCGCAAGCGCGAGGTGGCACCGTCAAACACCGCATCAGCCACCGCTAAACCATCGGCAATACGCTGATTGATGCTCTCTACCATTACCACACCATTGAGTACCGCCACTCCAAACAGGGTGATGAAACCGATGGAGCTCGGCACTGACAGGTACTGGCCAGAGATGTAGAGTGCAAACACACCTCCAATCACCGCCAATGGCACATTGACCAAAATCAGCATCGCCTGCCCCATAGAGTTGAAGGCAAAATAGAGCAGCAGTGCAATCAAACCAATGGAGATAGGCACCACGGTACTTAACCGTTTTTGGGCACGTTGCTGGTTTTCAAACTGTCCACCAATAGCCACTGAATAGCCCGGCGGCAGATCAACTTGCTGATCAATCGCTTGCTGAATGTCAGCTACAACACTGCCCATATCACGTCCTTGCACATTGGCTTGAATCACCACGCGGCGTTGCACATCGTCACGGCGTACTTGCGGTGGGCCCGATTCGATACTGATCTGTGCCACATCATCCAAACGCACCCATGCACCGGTGGGTGATTGCAAACGTAAATTGGCAATCGCACTGGGATTAATGCGGAAGGCTTCTGCCAATCGTACGTAGATGTCATAACGCTCATTACCGCTGATAATCTGCCCGGCGGCACGACCACCCAAGCCATCACGCACCACCGCCATCACATCACCGACGGCTAAACCATAACGTGAAAGCTCACCTCGTTTAGGACGTATCACCAGCTGTGCTTCACCAGCAATTTGTTCCATCGCCACATCTCTTGCCCCTTCGACACCTTGTATCGCCGTCTCAATGGCTTGGCCTTTTTCAGCTAATATCGCCAGATCAGGGCCAAAGAGCTTAATCGCGAGCTGAGCTTTTACGCCTGATAACAACTCATCCACACGGGTAGCAATAGGTTGCGAGAAGTTCAGTAGCAAGCCGGGATGCTGCTCCAGCTTCTGCTCCATCAGCCCTTGCAAAGCTTGGCGATTATCAGCACTCGTCCACTGATTAACCGGCTTGAGCCCGATATAGATTTCAATGTTATTCACCGGCTCCGGGTCACCACCAATCTCTGGCCGACCAATGCGACTCAGGGCATAGGTGACTTCAGGAAACTCCAGTAACATTGCTTCCAGTTTGGGTGCTGCGATGAGCGCAGTATCGAGACTGGATGAAGGGGCTAATGTGACGCGGAGGTTGATCGTGCCCTCCTCCAATTCAGGCACAAATTCTGTGCCGATTTGCGGCAGCAGCGCCAGCGCAGAAACCAATAACAACACCGAACCACCGATAACGAACTTAGGCGATTTTACGGCCCAACGGAGACTGCTTCGATAATGGTTATCCAATGGTTTTAATACAAAGCTCTCTTTGGCGCGCACTCCCCGACGAAACAGATAAGTCGCTAGCGCAGGCACAATAATCAACGCCACAAACAGCGCTGCCACAATGGCTAACATGATGCTGATCGCCATCGGTTGAAACAGTTTTGCTTCAACCCCTTCAAAACTGAACAGCGGCATAAAAACCACGAGAATAATGGCGGTGGCAAAAAATATTGGTCGCGCCACCTCTTTGCCTGCTTGTTGCAAACGCAGCGCGATGCCATCTTTGTCTCGCTCAACATTGTGTGGGTCAGTGTCATTGCCCGGCAGTCTTGCCTGAGTTTCTTTGTCATGTTCGGCATCGGGGTGGGAGAGGTGTTTGAACATGTTATCCACCATCACCACCGAACCATCCACCAACATACCAATCGCTACAGCAATCCCGCCCAGGGACATCAGGTTGGCGGACAAACCGAGCCAGGCCATGACCATCAAGGCGATGCCGATTGAAATAGGAATCGAAATCAGCACTAAAAAAGTCGCACGCAGATTCATCAAAAACAGGGCTAATACGACCACGATAAAGACAAACGCCAGCATTAGCGCATTCACCACCGTAGTGACAGCCTGGGTAATCAAATCTGCCTGATCGTAAAACACTTCAAAACGTACACCTTCAGGTAACGCTTGTTGAATCAACGCTACGCGGCTGTTAATACCATCAATGGTGCTTTTGGTGTTGGAACCCATACGCTTTAAAACGATACCGGCAACCACTTCACCTAACGCTTCAGCCTGACCACCTTCCCCCCGACGAGTCATGGTGACCGCGCCCTGACGAATTTCACTGCCCAGTGAAACCGTGGCCACTTGTGCCACGGTGACGACGGTGCCATCAACCGTTTTCAGCGGAATTTGACGCAGCTCAGCCAAGCCCTGTTCATTATCGCTTAACCAGCCAACACCACGAATCACCAACTGTTCCTGACCTCGATTCATGTACCAACCACCGGCATTGCTGTTGTTGTTTTCCAGCGCTTCCACCACATCCTGCTGACTTAAACCGTAGGCTAACAAACGGGATGGATCAAGATTCACCTGGTACTGGCGCACATCACCACCAAAGGAGAGCACATCGGTGACACCATCCACCGGCATCAACAACAATTTAACCACCCAGTCATTAAGACTGCGCAGCGCCATCGCATCAAAATCCGAATCGGCATCCGCCACTAGCATGTACTGATAGATCTGACCCAGACCTGACGTATTCGGGCCAATTTCAGGTGTGCCTACGCCTTCAGGGATCAGCTCTTTTGCCGATTGCAGCCGTTCAAAAACAAGCTGGCGGGCAAAATAGATATCCTTGCCCTCTTTAAAAACGACAGTAATACCGGACAGGCCTGTCTTGGAGATAGAACGCACCTGTTCGACATCGGGTAGTGCATACATCACCGCTTCAATGGGAAAGGTAATGAGTTTTTCCACCTCTTCTGACGCAAGCCCCGGCGCTTCAGTGTTGATCGCCACCTGTACATTAGTGACATCAGGAAACGCATCCAGATTCAATTTTGGAATAACAATCGATGCCGACGCCGCCAGCGCCAACAAGCCAATCACCACCAATAGTCGGTTGGTGACAGACCAGTTAATGAGTTTATTTAACATGATTTTCCTCCTTTAGTGATTGTGCGGATCAAATCCGCCTTTGGCCATTTCGGACTGCACGAAGAACGCGCCTTTGCCAACAATCACCGTGCCGGGAGCAATGCCTTTAATCAGCATTTGATCACCCACGGTCTCCAATATCTCGATCTCTTTTGGCTCAAAACGACCGGCAGCCGTTTCTACAAACAATTGCCAATCCCCATCTGGGCTGCGCAATACCGCTTCAACAGGCACAATAATGCCGTGGCGTTTTTTGTTGCCTTCAATCACCGCGCTAACAAATTGACCAGGATGAAGCTCATCATGGCGATTTTTAACTTCGATATGCACCGCCAGAGTACGGGTCGTTTCATCCAGCGTGTGACGTGCTTGTGCCACTTTGCCACTCAGCCAGCGTTTGCCGACTTTAATGCGCGCCGCTGAACCCAGCTCAATGCGCGCAGCATCTTCCGGGGTTAAACGTGCCTCGACCCAGAGCACCGACTCATCACTGATTTTCATCAGCACATAACCCGGCTCGATCAATTCGCCGATAACAAAATCATCACTGATGACGGTGCCGTCTTGAAACGAAAGCAGGTGAAATTCACCTGTTGCTTGCGTTGCATCATCTGTTTTAATCAGGGATTTGATCTGTTTTTTAGTCATACCATAGGCACTGACTTTGGCATAGGCCTGTTGATAGGCAATTTGAGCACTGACAAAACGTTTTTCGGAGACCACTTTCCGCCCCAACTTTTCAACCCGGCGCAACTCAACATTGGCCCCCATCAACTCACCTTGTGCCTCGGCCATTTCAACACTGGAAAGTGTCACCAAGCGTTGACCTTTTTTGACATGCTCACCCAAACGGGCGTGACGCGCCATCACTTGCGCCGGGGTACGCGGTGTCACTTTGGTGGTGCGATATGCGTTCAGTATGGCTTCACCAGGAGCGGTGATAGCATCACCCATTGATTGACGTTTAACAGTCATCGTTTCAATACCGGCCAGACGTTGTTGGGTATCGCTCAGCTCAACGTCACTGGCCTCTTCTTCGTGGCTATGATCATCATGGCCCTTCTCTTCATGACCATCATCTTGATGTCCGTGGCCTTCCGCTTCATGTTGGTGGCCTCCGGCGCCATGATCGTCGTGACTCTCTTCCATCTCAATGCCTGAAAAATCGTCCAGCTCATCATGCTCATGCCCTTCTTCAGCAAACACAACACCAGGGCTGGCTAAACTCAACAACATCAATAAAACCAATCTGTTTTTCATTTTTTACTCTCCAGAACTCTTTGTTTGTGAGACAGTAGCAATGCCCAACCACTCTCCAACCTGGGCTGAAGCATCTAGCCAAGTAATCGCTGCCTGCCACACTTCGCCTTTCAGCGCAGTGGCCGCCGCCTGAGTATCAATATTTTGTTTGGCTTGAATCAAGAAATCAGTCGCGGTTAATTCACCCGCTTGCCATAGCTGATCCAGTAAATTCATCTGCTGGCGATGCGCCTGCTGCCCAGTAACAAGCCACGCCTGCCACGCTCGCGTGGTGTTTTGGAATCGCCCCAAACCGCCATCAAGACGTGCCCTCGCACGACGATAGGCATCACGATAAGCCAGCTCCTCTCCAACCGCTTCATGAGAGGCGGCACGCACTTCAGCTTTGAAGTTATTGCGTACAAACAGAGGGATCTCGAGGCCCAATCTCAGCAGAGTTTCCGAGCCATCGCGGCCAGCATGAATGCCAATGGTAGGGTCGGCACGGCCCGCACGCTCAGCCAAGTGGATGCGCGCCTTAGCGGCCTCCATACGACTGCGCAATACAGCGAGTGCGGGTAGGGATTGAAGTAATGCAGCATCAACACGCTCCGGCGGAGAGGCCAATTCAGTCGGTAACTGAGGCCAATGAGCCCGCTCTAAACCAAGCGCAAACCCGCTAACTGCCTGCAATGCGGCTTCGGCTTCGGCCAGCTCACTTTCGCTCGCCGCTTGGCGCATTAACGCTTCGCTATAGGTGACTTGGGCCAGGGTTCCATCTAACGCCCCCATATCTCCAGCCGCCTGGCGCTGTCTCACGGTATCGATAAACCCCTTCATCAACTGACTACGGCGTAACGCCAGGGCCTGCATTTCGCGCGCAGTAAAGTATTGACTCAGCGCGCCTAAGGTTTCTACGGCAATGCGTTGTTGAGTCTCCCTCTGTCGCGCGATCGCTGCCTGAACATCCTGATCGGCGATGTCAGCCTGAGCTCCCCGTTTGTCGCTCCAGTCCAGGGTCTGACTGAAACCGATTGACGTCACATTGATATCCGTACGTTCAGCATCCAGTGCTAAACTAGGGTTGTAGATAGGACGATCAGCCCCCTCAGCTCGTGCGCGCGCTGCATCGACGGCCGCTTGCGCCCCCTGCATAGCGGGACTTTCTGCCCAGACTTGTTGAATAAATAACTGCAATGGCTTATCAACTTTCTGCACTGCATTGGCACTCACCAGCAGTGGCCTTTCTTTGAGTTCGGGCGCGATTTTTTTAGTCTCAGGCTGAGCCGCCCATGCAGGTAACGCTAAAAAAACACATACACCCGCGCAGCAAAAAACACGGTTTAATAACATGATATAAATCCTTCATATATAACAAATCACATGCCGTCAGAGCAGCTCCAACGGCACACAGATGAACAATCGAGAAGGATTACGCGATGGGAGGTCTTAAAAGCGGAGCAATATAGAGAAGGGTTGGTGTTTGGAGTAGCGCGGTAAAATTTTCATCACTGCTAGCCACGAACGACGTATTTTGGTTAAAAATGAGGCCCACCAAATGAGCCGCGCCGTGACAACAGTGGTCACTATGATGCAGATCGCCATCAGGATAATCCTGATCGGTTAACAGATCAAGCGCTGCCGAGTCATGACCCACCAGCACCTCTGGATGGTTATCCATAGCAAATGCCAATCCGGCACTCAGATTGGCTAACAGCAGTAGGCAGATCAATATTTTCTTCATTGTGGACGCTAATTTAAGTGATTCATTGGCATGTTGTCAATTCCCATTAGCACTTTATCGGCACGGCAGGGGCAATCATTACAAAAATAATTACCAGATAATACACATAAATTGAGACCGATACACGAGCCGTCGTTTTGTTCTCTGGCAAGGAAAAAGCGCACGAAATGAGGGAGCTTATAACGATAAATGATTGATTGAGTAAATTTTTTCCTTGCCAGCGGACAAAAGAACAATCGTCCAAAGGTCTTTGAGGTTCTCAGAAAACATAAAACCCCGGAGCGGGATTTCACTTACCTCCGATCGGTGGGGAAATAGAGTCATCTGAGCTTTCCCACCCAGGCGCTGGAGATGCTCGTTACCTATATCTAGCCATCTCATCAACATCCGTTGCCTTGTTAAGTAATGGGGCATATTCAATTAAAAAAGCATTGCCTGTCCAGCAGATCGGCTCAATATAAAGTAGCAATGGTTAACATGAAGACCATACTACAAGTGGTCGCTCATTTATTCCATCCTAAAGCATCTCATCGACATCGATGAATTTTGTATCTCCTCATAATCGAAGACTAATTGATCGCTCTCATCACTGGCACCCAAAATGTATAAGAGTGGTAAATAATGATCAAGAGTCGGAATACTTAGCTTACCCGAGTGAGTTGAGCGCGCATTATTTACTAATGCCGCATAATCGCGTTTAATGAGCATATCCTTTACCCAGGAATCAAACTCAATAGCCCAGTCATACGGTATTGATTCAGCATCCCAATTAATATAATTAAAGTTGTGAACAATATTGCCACTTGCCATAATTATCACCCCATTATTCCTTAGGTATCCCAGCTTTCTTCCTAACTCGAAGTGAAACATTTCTGGTTGATTAAAATCAATGCTTAATTGCAGGACAGGTATATTTGCCAGTGGATAAACATGCTTAAGAACAGCCCATGTTCCATGGTCAAGCCCCCAGGCATGATAGTCTAGCGATAACTCAGGCATATTTAACGCCTGCTTGATGGAGACAGCCAGCGCTGTGTCTCCTGATGCAGGATAATCAATCTTATACAGTTCATGAGGGAACCCAGAGAAATCATGGATCGTTCTCGGTGCAGCCATCGCCGTAATCCACGTACCTTTTGTTAACCAATGAGCAGAAACCATTAATATTGCCTTTGGTATAGGTAATAAACCCCCTAGTCTCGTTAAAGCACGGCTATAACCGTTGTCTTCAATTGCATTCATAGGAGACCCATGACCAATAAAAACAACAGGCATCACCACTTCACCATCACACTTATCCGCCATTTCTGCCATTTCTGCCTCCTGTTAATACTACATATCGATTCGCATAAAAAAATATTGGCAATTACAGATAGCACATCACATATGACTACCAATACTCGATCAGTTCATTATGATTTTCTTAATTCGCCATTGATGGCCCAAGCGGAATAATAGCACTGGGGTTTAATACAGGTATTTTGTAGTATAGAGACTTTATGTGATCCACCTTAAAGGTCTTCATTATCGCAGGATTCTCAAGAAGGTTATTTTTATAACGTTCAATATTGTGAAAGTCCTTCAGCATTTTCAGGTTACATTTGAAAACCCCATAGTAAGCGATGTCAAATCGCAACAGCGTCGGCAGCAATGATATGTCGGCTCCCGACAATTGGTCATTTATCAGATATTCACGATCACTTAATTTGCAATCAAGCTTCTCTAACTCAATAAAAAGATTTCTCACTTCAAATTCATAAACATCCTGTGATTTTGCAAATCCAACCCGATAACAAGCATTATTCATTGAATGGTAGTAGTAAGTGATTTGATCATTAATTGCAGCACAATCAGCCATTGGGAATAAATCAATGTCGAATGTTGAAAACTCATGAAATTGACTGTTAAGTATTTTTATTATATCTGATGATTCATTGTTAACGATGACTTCGTCACGAGAGTCCCATAGTACTGGAATAGTAACGCGTCCCGTGTATTGACTGTCGGATCTTAAATATAACTCTCTTAAATAACGCATATGATAATTAGTATCTGGATGCTCACTTGTGAAGTACCAACCATCATCCGATATATGGGGTTCAACTATGATAAGTTTCACAAACCTATCAAGCCCAAGTAATTCATAAACCATAATCATACGATGTGCCCAAGGACATCCATATGAAGCATACAAGTAGTACCTTCCTCTATCGTTTTCAGTAATATCATTTATTGTATTACTGAATTTCGTATTCATCCTTAAGAAGTTTCCGTAGCTATCGTGCTCAGCCCAATGATAGCTCCATTCTCCGTCAACAAGCATTCCGAAAGACATCATCACACCTCATCTAATATTTAATCGTCATATTATCGATATCAACACCAGGCTTCATGTCACTATCAAACGAATAGTTATTTAAAGATCATCAATACTGATGTAGTCAATAGATAAGAGATATATTACATCTCAATGCGAAGCTGATTGGTCAATTTAAGAGAACACTGATTTTACAAAAAAGCTATATCTCTTACCATTGCAGCTAACTATAATTGAGTTGACAGACACTAACTCAATCCACTAGGAGAAAATTATGGAACTTTATTACAGCCCTGGCGCATGCTCTTTGGCATCACATATAATATTACGTGAAATAGGGGAAGAGTTTAACTTAGTTAAAGTTGACCTTGCATCAAAAGCAACGGAATCAGGTAACGACTATAAAAAAATAAATCCTCACGGCTATGTTCCAGCCCTGAAGCTTGGCAATGACGAACTCTTGACTGAAGGCGTTGCAATTATGCAATACCTCGCAGACCAGTTTCCAGAAACGAATCTCGCTCCAGCCAACGGCACGCTTGAGCGTACACGACTACATGAAAGATTAAACTACCTCACCGCTGAACTGCATAAATCTTTTACTCCGCTATTTTATGAATCCTCAGATGAAGATAGAAAAAAAGCCATTTCAAACGTAGAAAGCAAGCTTGATTTCATCAATGATCTATTATCAGGCAGGGATTATTTACTGGGAGAAAAATTTACGATTGCAGATGCATATCTATTTGTCATAACAAACTGGAGCGGTTTAACCGGCATAGACCTAGATAAATGGCCAAATATTGCATCCTTTTCTCAGCGGATTTCGAAACGAGACAGCGTTCAACAATCAATGCGAGCAGAAGGCTTATTGAACTGAGTAGAACAAACATGACTACTGACGTGAGCAATCCAAGCGGAATGTGATTGCTCATGTCAGCATAGACGAGGTTCTATATTAAATAGTGTCACTGCTCATGAGTATGAGAGAGAGGCAAACAACAATAAATGCACTAGCCGCTGAGCAAAACAAAGACCTTAAAACGCAGGAAATTTGAGTACCCAGCTCACTAAAATCACCGTAGAGATCGTATTGAAAGCTGAGATGGAAACCCTTCCAGGTTATGCTCCTCATGGGACAAAGGGTCATCCCCGTACACCATAACGTAACTTTCCAGATGTAGAATGACTCATTGTGTCGCTACTTCATGAAAAATTAACTCACTGACGCGACTACTGATTCCTTTTGCCCTTACCATCCTGCGTCCACAGCGTTTTCGCACAAACTTGTTCACTTCGTTCTCTCGTTGCACTCAATACTGCTACCACAATGACTCTACGGCCACTAAAGCCGCTCCTGCATTTCTTCGCCGATCGATAGCATTCACAACTACGAAAGGGCAGACAGCGTGGACTACCGTTCACTAATCGTCACCGCTTCGGCTATCCATGGTGATTAGCGAACGGTAGAGCGGGCCCCTGTGCCCGCCGCCATGTAATACTGTGTGGATGTTACAAGGTATATCAATGCATTTAATATTGCAGTTGAAAGCCCAAT
>QIJH01000022.1 GCA_003232725.1 Chromatiaceae bacterium
TCTTTAATATCATTACTTTAACCATGAATCCCATTTAAAGATAAGTCGCTTTTATCTCGATAAACCACATAAAACACAATGAAACATAGTCGTTAGTCGACCCTGCTCTTGTCGCGATAGCCTCGGTCACCCAAACATATCCTGAGTACATGCCGAGAATACGTTCTATTTGCGCGTTGTATTGCCTCCCATCAAATTCACTCCACTGCATAAACCGACAACAAGACAACCGACCTATTGCTAGTTAAATTAGGTCAACCATCCTAATTCGCCAAGTAACAGAACAATAAATAACGCTTGACTAAACAACTAACAGGACAGCCATAATAAAAAAGGAAGCTTAAAATAATTTACCTGAAATTTTCATGACTGATGAAAGTTGAAGGAGGCCACTTCACTCCCCTTGTAAAGGCTACGTGGTGCTCTCGCCTTCTTCAAGCGAAGCTATTCATTGGCAATAATCCAAAATTCTTTAACTTTTTTGCATTACAAATATTGCAAAAATAGCCCTGCTTTTCAGCCAGTTAACATACCCCAACCCAAGCGGGACTAAGCCAGTCCTTGATTAGCCGCCTATTTAAGAACTAAATGCTAGAAATTCAAGTGGTTATGACCCATAATGCAAACAGCCACACAAGCCTGTAAAGAAATAAATTCCACCTATTTTTCACACGGAAGTTACAGCAATATTATTTGCATGTTTGCGCTTGCCGAAAAGCACCGATATTCAAGCGCTTTTCTTTTAAACAATAATTAAAACCCTGCTCGTTTATATGCAGTTAAGTAGCAACATCAGAAAAACAGTATTTTCTTCTTACCGATCAAATTCTGAATTTCCTTTTCACACTCTTACCTGGATGAGTAATTCGCTACGCCTTTCAAAAACTGGTCTGTTGCTACTCAGCCTACTGACATTGATTCTAACAACACCCGCTTACGCTGCGACCATCATCTGGACGGGTAGTGGTGATGATACAGACTGGAACACATGTGCCAACTGGACACCTGCCTGCCCCGATAGCGGTGATATTGCTACTTTTAATGGAACCAGTAGCAAAGATGTCACGATAACCACAAACCCTAATGTCGCAGGCATTGATATTCAAGCGGGCTATGGGGGGGTAATCAATCAAAACGGCATCAGCATAACCGTTGGCAGCAACGGCTTTTCACAAAACTCCGGTACATTTGCCGGTAACACCGCACAGATCAACATCAACGGAGATTTAATAATCAACAGCGGTAGTTTCACTGCTACCAGCGCAACGACCTTTATTCGCGGTAACTTTACAAAAACAGGTGGCCTGTTTTTCCATAACAATGGCACTGTTGAGTTTAATGGCATCAACCAACGTATATCTGGCGACAACGATTTTTATAACATCACCAAAATAGCGACATTAGATACCCTTACTTTTTCTGCTGGCCGCACTCAGAGTTTCACAGGCCTTGCCACTCTACAGGGAACAACAGGCGCGTTACTGCTGCTACGCTCTTCCATAACGGGCGCAAGAGCACATCTAAATTTTAATGGCACCGCCTCGTTTAATTTTCTAAACATCCAGGATTCAAACGTCTCTCGCTCAACAATCACCACGCCAGTAGATCCAGAGAATAGTATCAATAGCGGCAACACCATTGGCTGGTTTACCGAGCCCCGCAGCGCAGTCACGTCAGTCATTGCCGAGATAACGCCCAATAGCGAGTTTATTAGTGCCGTTAATCGTCGTTTTAGTTTCCATATGCGCCCTACCATTAACACTGATGCTGGAGATACTGGCTTTAATCAAGTCGCCATCATTACTCCAATTGGCTATAACAATACGAATATTACAGCGGTAACAGTCGGTACCACAGAGCAAACAGCTAACTGCCCGACACCAGCTGACAATGAATACTGTGCATCTGCCACCGCTCAAACCATCCGCATCGACTTTGGCAGCACCATCACCAACACACTCACCCCGCTGCAAGTCGATTTTAATACAGACACCCCCGGTCTGTTAGGCAGCGCTACGTTTGCATTTACAGTCGACGACACCACGCCGGGTACCGCACAACAACAGCTCGGCACGGCCGGTAATGCGAATATCAATATCGCGAATGATAGCCTTGATGTAGATCTGCTAATGCCGGGCAATGCCGTTACCTCAGTAGTCGCTGAAATTACCCCGAGTGAAGCGTTGAGCAACCGCGCATCTCACCCTTTTAGCTTCTATATTCGCCCAACCATCAATCCAGACGATAAAGGTCTGAATCAAACCATCATCGTATTGCCCTCAGGCTATACCAACATAAGTGTCACTGATGTACTGGTTAATAATATTGCGCTTACCTCTGTGGATACATGCCCCACCTTTAATACAGGCGAATATTGCACCGCCATAACAGGCGAAACAATCACCCTCGATTTCGGCACCCACATCACAACTAATCTGAGTGAGATAAAAATCGATTTCACCAGTGATACACCAAACATAATTGATAATACAACGCTGAGTTACTCAGTCGACGATACCATCACCCGCTTCCTCCCATCTCAGTCCGGAGATGCAGGCAATGCGGATGGCAATGGTACAAATAGTAACGGCCTGAATATCAGTCTAGTGAATGATACCCAGCCACTCTCTACCGTGACTGTCTCACCCGGCATTATCATCGCAGATGGAAACAGCACCGCTTTAATCACCGTTCAGCTTTTAAATAAAGATAAACAGCCACTCATAGGCAAGCAGATTCAGATTACCTCTAGTCGTGGAGGCAGCGACACTATCATCCAGCCAGCGACCGTTACTGATAACAACGGTATAACGCAAGGGTTCATCAGTTCATCACTGCTGGGCACCACGACCTTAACAGTGCTCAATACAACTGATGGCATTTCGCTCTCGCCCCAACCTCAAGTCACCTTCACACAAGGAAATATATTATCTCTGACCAAAATCGCTAATAAAAGTGACGTCATGGTCGGCGACATAATCACTTATACAGTGGTGGCAAAAAACAATACATCACAGGCAGTAGAGCAGGTCAATATTGAGAACATCATCCCTGATCATTTTAAGTATCTCGATAACACCTTGCTTAATGGCGCGCCTGCCTCCAGTTTAATCAGCAACAAAATACTATCACTTGACCTCGGTACACTACCGGCATTGATTGATACCAATAGTAATGGTGAAGCCGACCCTGGTGAAACAGGCTATACACGCATCGATTACCAGCTCATAGTCGGTTCTGGCATCACACCCGGTAGTTACAGCAGTAGCGCTATTGCAAAAGATAGCTGTGATGCCTGCTCTGTTTCAAACCAGGCAACAGCAGATGTTAACGTGACAACGGATCCTCTGTTCGACCTCGGTACCATCATCGGTAAAGTATTCGATGATAAAAATAGTAATAACTGGCAGGATCCAGATGAACCTGGTATTGCCGATGCAATGGTGGTGCTCGATGAAGGCACCTACGCCATCACCGATAGCCACGGGCGCTACCACTTCCCCTCGGTGACACCTGGCGAGCGTTTACTGAAGATCAATATTGCCAGCCTGCCTGCGGGCACCACGCTAAGCTTTAATGAGACACAAGTTATTTCTGTCTCGCCAGGGCTGCTTGCAAAGGTGAATTTCGCTGCTGTGCAAAATCTAATTGTTGAAAAACTGGGGCATCCCGGCATCAAAGGGCTAAAGCTTTCCGCCAATACACAGGCACGAGATATCACGCTAATTGGTAATGCAAAAAAACAGAGCATTAATGTGAATGGCAGCTACTTGCCTTTACCTCAGGCAGAGGTGCGCATGCATACCAACAACACCCTGTCTGAAATACTCGAATTCAACGATGGTGAAATTGTGCACCCTGCCTATTTTCATATTAATGTGTCTCGCCCAGGTGAAATCGATGCATGGCAGCTCCAGATCAACACAGCCAATGGCAAAAACATTAAAACCTTTAGCGGTGACAGCATCCCGCCTAACACAATCAAATGGACTGGTGGTGATCACACCCAGAATCAGCCCATTGGCAAGGCGCTCTATCACTATCAATTAACCGTCAACTATAACAATGGTACCCATGCTGCTAGTGCGCATCGTATCATTGGCATAGAGCAGAGATCAATTTTCACACTGAATCTTAGTGATGAGTCATTTGAAGCGTCTAGCTTTACACTCACTGAAAATACAAAAATGATGTTAAGCAATGCTGCCGCCATACTGCGCCAATATCCCCGAGAAAAGGTTATCATTAAAGGCTGGAACAGTGATTCCAATGAGAACCAACCGCCTCATTTTGCAAAGAAGCGGGCGGAAACAGCACACGCCTACTTAGTCGGTGTTGAAGGGGTATCACCCCTCCGTCTAAGCCTTCACTGGAAGGCCAAAGACGCTGTTACTAATAATATAGCCGCTGATAAACACGACTTATTAAACAGAATAGTCATTAGTAAAAATAACACTGACATCGATTCAGTGGCCAGCGCCACACTAAATGGAAAGCCTCTAAAATTAGATGCCCAGGGTCGTTTTGCACTACGAACAAAAGAGCACGACCTGCTAATTGAACTCATCACTAAAAATGGCCGTGCTACCAGCACCCGATTAATCATGCCTAAATTTACAATCACTCATCCCGCCGATGAAATGTTAATCCCCTATTTTCCCGAAAAAAATGGTACTGAAGATAGTAAAAAGGAGACCGTTACCGCCAAAACTGATCCAGCAAAGCACTTCAAACTAACAGGCAATGCAACAGCGAAAAGCATCATAAAGATTGGCAAACAGACAATACAGGCAGACGAGGATGGAACGTTTTCATATTTAATGACGTTAGCGTACGGCACACAATCACTGCAAATTGAGATTCAGGATCCGCAAGGCTTCCCCTATGCCAAAGTACTGACCATGAATGTTCAATCCCACGAACAAAGCCGACAGATATACCTCAAACAACCCATACCCGAACTACAGCTTAACCTGCCACCCAGCGGGTTCATCGTTAAAGAGGGCGACTATACCTTCAGCGGTAACACATCACCTGGCAATGCTGTTGTGATTAACAACAGTGTCATCAACATAAATGCCGCGGGTGAATTTAGCCACACACTCACATTAAAAAAGGGTAAAAACCCACTTCATGTCAAAATAATTGACCCTCGCGGTTATATCAGCACTGTTGATCATATGATTGGAACTGGCAAACCCAAGTTATTTTTCATGGCCTTTGCTGATGGAAAGTTCAGTCAACTTAATACCAAAGGTTTTATTCAGGGAAGCGGACAGAAAAGCGGCCGCGAACTCTACAGTGAAGGACGGCTCGCCTTTTATCTCAAAGGCATGGTGCAGGGAAAGTATCTAGTCACCGCAGCACTCGATACTGGCCAGGGGGAAATGGGCTCACTCTTTGATGACCTGGATGATGATGGCAGTAAAACACTACTCGCTAACCTTGACCCCGATGACTATTATCCGGTGTACGGAGACAATAGCACCATTGTTTACGATGCCCAGAGCCAGGGAAAGTTCTACTTGGCTATCGATAGCGATACCATCCATAGTGTCGTGGGAAATTACAAATTAAACCTGTCCGATAATGAACTGGCCGCTTACCGACGCACGCTCTATGGTGCGCTCTTTGAATATAAAAGCCTTAGCCGCGACAAAGATGGCAAACCAGACACCCTTGTCAGATTATTTGGTGCGCAAACCCGTTTCAGTCATGTTCGTGATGAAATGCGCGCGACAGGTGGTTCACTCTACTATTTAAGCCAGCGTGAAATCATTGAAGGCAGTGAACAGGTCACGTTAGTGGTTAAAGACAAAAACACAGGTCTGACATTAAGCCGACAACCACAACAACAAAACATCGATTATTCGATTAAATATCTAACAGGTCGACTACTCTTCAATCGCCCTATCTCAAGTAAGCAGCAGGATAACAATGCTATCAACAGCGCACTGCTCGCAGGTAATCCTGTTTATATTGAAGTCGATTATGAATACCATGTTGCCGCCTTCGAAAAAAAGGCGAGCGGTGCCCATCTACGCCATCAATTAACAGACCAGCTCACCATAGGTGCAACCCATGTGAATGATGAGCTATCAGCGGGACGCTATGAACTTCAGGGGCTCGACGGTGAAATTAAAATCCTCAACAACAGCCGAATCATTGCAGAAATTGCAAAGAGTCGTGGCAGTGAAGGTGAGATCTTTAACAGTAACGATGGCGGCCTTTCTTTTACCCCCCTCAACAGCAACCAACAGAGTGGCCAGGCTATCAAGATTGCAGCTGAGATTGATATTGGTGAGTTCAGCGGTAAACCTGGCCGTGTAAAAGCGGGTGCTTATATCAAAAAACTTGATTCAGGCTTTCAAGCAAGCGGCAATAGTAGTGACCAGGGACAACAGAAAACGGGTGCCAACCTAATGGTACGCGTTACTGATAATAATACCGTCAGGCTAAAACATGACCAGGCTCAAGGCACTGATCTTGCTCAGGCCGGCAGTGTTGATTCCTCACTGCACAATAGTGCTCAATGGCTATACCAGGAAGAACAGTGGTCACTAGTAGGTGAAGTGCAAAACCAATCATCAGCAGATCGTAACGGTACGCAACTTAACAGAGAAAGTTTAGCTGCAGCCAAACTAACAAGTACAGTAACCAAAAAACTAGAGGCGAGCCTTCGCCATCAGACAACACTGAATGGGACTCCTAATGATCAAAACACCATTGGTCTTAAATACAACATCACCAAAAACTTTCACCTAGAGGGAAGCGCGACCAGCGGTGATCAGGGAGATGCTGGCGAGGCACGTCTCGGTTATCGCACCGAAAAGATAACCCTCTATCTTACAGAGCGAGTTAATGATGACAAATTAGGAAAAACAACATCCACCATTATTGGTGGCGAAACATCAATCGCAACAATTGCCGGTGCGGAGCGAGGCAAGATCTATAGCGAATACCAATGGGACAATAATGACAATGGCGATCAGTCCCTTTCCCTCGTTGGGGCCGAACAACAGTGGAAAATCGAAAATGGCTGGAAGCTAAATTTGGGGTCAGAATATTCAGATATCAACACCCTTAACGGCATCACCAGCCGCAATACATTTGTAGTCGGCCTGTCGTACATGAAAAAAGGGTTAAAGGTGAGCGCCCGTCATGAAACCAGAAATGACCGTGGTACCGAGCGTAAAAGACAGCTGCTTACCTCGAACAGCATCGAATACAATCTTAATCCCGACTATATCTTATTCGGAAAATATCGCTACAGTATCACTCGCAATCTGACAAAGCAGATAGATGATGCCAAGTTCAATGAACATAGCATTGGGCTTGCGTACCGCCCTACACGTCACGACCGATTCAATGCATTAACGCGTTACACACGCCTAAGTGATTTACGACCACTGAACCTTAACAGCATCACAGCAGTGGCCACCCAGATGGATGTGTTCTCAATTGAGTGGTCCTACCAGATCAATAAAAAATTCGAATGGGTTGGCAAACAGGCAGTTCGTATTAAAACAGAGCAGGTGGGGAGTTTTTCAGCATTTAAGACACAAACACATCTATCAATTCATCGTCTCAACTACGGTCTGCCGTGGCAACTCCGCCTTGGCCTGGAGCATAGAACACTGAAGCAAAAACAAGCGAATGATCAACGCACCGGCTGGTTATCAGAGATCACCTGGGAGGCCAACCGCCATCTGAGGCTTGGCCTGGGTTACAACTTCACCGACTTTAGTGACAATGAATTTTCATCCAACGATTACTCAACCGAGGGCTGGTTTGTCAGAATACAGGGCAAATACTAAGCCTCAGGATAAAGCGATTTGATGATATTGAATCAATCTCAATCATTGTAAACAGGGGGCATAGAGAAACTAGAGCAAAAACACCCAGACAAAGAACGATTGTGTCGCTACTTCGTTAACCAATAAGAGCATCCTGAATAGTTACGTAAATGAGTACTTTAAGATCATTGATAACACCGCTGGAGCGGACAATAGACTCGTGCAAAGGTCTCATTGAATAGCTCAAGTCAGTCGGAGAGCAAATCGCTTGAGGGGCAGACCATGGCATCCAGTATCAATTTACCATGGCGCCTTACATCCGCTTCATCGGTACTTTCTTCAGCCAGCACATCCTAAAGAATGCAGGTTCATCACGACCCAGCGACTTTTCGTCTAGCGCAGTTTGGAACGGCCAGTCAAAGCCTGCCAAGGTGAGTGGTTGTTGGCTATGGGTACGTACGAATCATAAGTGCACGACTTTTGGCTAAATATTGTCAGTTTTCGTGCATTAGGAATAGCCAGTTTTAGGGATTAATTCTTCAATAGCAATTGCTTCTTGTTTCTGAGGGGACTCTAAATATTCAAAATAAATCCCACTAGAAATAAAAGAGAATAATAAATATTTTATTTACTATTCATTTCTTGAGTGCTTTAATGAACCGATGCATAAATACCGCTCACCATTAGTGTCTGACAAACTGAAAGAAAAAATACTCGATGCTGCGGAAGGCCGATTTCTCACCTATGGGTATGGCAAAACGACCATGGCTGAAATCGCGACAGATTCTGATATGTCTGCTGCTAATTTGTATCGCTATTTTCAAAGCAAACAGGATATCGCAGCGGAATGTGCTGAGCGATGCATGAGTAAACAACATCATGATATTCGCGAAACCGTTCATCAAGGTAATTTGAGTGCCAGCCAGCAACTGCGTCTCTTTGCCATGGAAACTTACCGTACAAATGCTAATATCTACAAAGAAAACTCTAAAATCAATGAGTTAGTTGACTATATTTTAAAAGAGAGAAAAGCACTCGTACATAAGGGAATCAATTCACAATGTTTACTTATCACAGAAATTTTAGCTTATGGAAATAAAACCGGCGAATTTCGCATCATTGACATCATAGAAGCTGCGCAAACGATTTATTCTGCTCTCATCCTGTTTGATGTCCCTCTGTTTTTGGATCTGTTTACGGAAGAAGAATTTGAAAAGAAGGCAACCAATATCGTTCAGTTACTGATTGAAGGCTTGAAAAAGCGCTAAATTCAATGCAGAGAGAACTAAAAACCTGCGGTTTTAGCATCAATCTAGTGAATATTAATTGAAATACTCACTGAAAATGGTTCTAGCAAAAGGGGCACCACCATGAAAGAATTTGAGGCAAATTATGGCCGCTGGGTACTCAAATACCGCTGGTTTATTATTATTGCCAGTGTTTTATTGACATTTTTTGCAGCCTCTGGTACTCAACATTTAAAATTCACCAGTGATTACCGTATTTTTTTCAGTGCAGATAATCCCGAACTGATCGCTTTTGATCAATTAGAAAACACCTATACCAAAAGCGACAATATTCTCTTTGTATTGACACCAAAAGATGGTCATGTTTTCACTGCAGCCACGCTTCAAGCCGTTGAGTTGCTCACTGAAAAATCATGGCAAATGCCCTATTCTATTCGGGTTGATTCTATTACTAATTTTCAATATACATCCGCCGAAGAAGATGATTTGGTGGTTGAAAACCTGGTGCTCGATGCCCGCACGCTCACATCAGAACAACTTGAAATTATCCGCCAGCGCGCATTGACGGAACCTTTGCTGGTAAACCGGCTTATTTCACCGGACGGCAGTGTCACAGGCGTTAATGTTACCATTCAAACACCCACTATTGACACCGCAAAAGCAGGTCCCAAAGCCGTATTTTTTGCGCGTAAAATTGCCGCCGAAATTCGCGAAGCTTACCCCGATATTGAAGTCAGAATAACGGGCATGGTAATGCTAGATTATGCTTTCACAGAAGCCTCTATGTTAGACATGCAAACACTGGTTCCTCTTAGTTTTGCTGTGATGCTGATCAGTCTTGGGCTTTTAATACGGGGCTTCACTGGCACTTTTGTCACCATTGGTGTTATCAGTTTCAGCATTGCTGCTGCAATGGGCATTGGCGGCTATTTAGGCTTACCTTTATCTCCACCTTCTATCAGTTCGATCACTATTATTTTAACCATTGCCATTGCCAATTCAGTGCACATACTGGTTACGATACTTGATCAAATGCGTAAAGGTATCGCGAAGCATGAAGCCATCATTGAAAGCTTGCGGATAAATTTTCAACCGGTCTCTATCGCCAGTGTCACTACAACAATCGGTTTCTTAACGATGTTATTTTCTGATGTGCCGCCATTCCAACATCTTGGCATCTTCGTTGCTTTAGGCATATTAACATCCTGGTTACTGTCATTAACTTTCTTGCCTGCACTGATGTCGTTGTTACCCGTAAAAGTTAAAGTGATGACATCTGAAAATAAACGTGACTACACGGTAGTATTGGGCCTGTTTATTATTAACCACCACCAAAAACTATTCTGGGGAATGTTGGTATTCATCATCGCATTGATCAGTTTGCTGCCGCGCAATGAAATGAACGATATTTTTATCCATTATTTTGACGAAAGCGTGGAATTCCGCGCCGACACCGATTACACAACTAAACATCTCGCCGGTACTGACATCATGGATTATTCACTGGACTCAGGAAAAGCAGGTGGCATATCTGATCCCCAATTTCTCAAAGAGGTAGAAGCATTTGCCGATTGGTACCAGGCTCAACCTGAAACCTTGCACGTCAGCACACTCACTGACATCATGAAGCGCTTGAATAAAAACATGCATGGCGACGATGACAGCTGGTATAAAATACCCGACAACCGTGAACTGGCTGCACAATATCTTCTTTTGTATGAAATGTCTTTACCCTATGGTCTGGATTTAAACAATCAAATTAATCTGGATAAATCAGCGACAAGATTTACCGCAACAACACGCACACTGTCAAGCAAAGAGATTATCGCGTTAAAAGATCGCGCTGATATCTGGCTAGCGGAAAATGCGCCAAACATCATCAACGCAAAAGCATCAGGGCCTTCACTCATGTTTGCAGAAATAGGCCAGCGTAACATTTTGAGTATGCTGCTTGGCACCACCATCGCGCTGATATTAATATCGATCCTGTTAATATTTGCATTCAAGTCTCTTAAAATTGGCCTGGTAAGCATGATTCCAAATTTAATACCCGCTGCAATGGGATTTGGCCTGTGGGGATTACTCGTTGGGGAAGTGGGTTTGGCACTTTCAGTCGTTACCGGTATGACTTTGGGTATTGTGGTTGATGACACCGTTCACTTACTCAGCAAATATTTACGCGGTACCCGCCAAAAGAAGCGATTGTCTATGCCTTATCAACCGTAGGTCGTGCGCTGATCATTACATCTGTCGTCCTTATAGCAGGGTTTTCAATACTGGCTTTTTCATCCTTTGAATTAAATTCCGGTATGGGACAACTAACTGCCATTATCGTCGCGTTTGCACTACTTGCAGATTTTCTATTCTTACTCCCACTATTAATCAAACTTGAGGGAAAACAAAATGAAGCTAAATCAACTGGTACACCTGCTGTTAATTCTACTGCCGCTTAATGTTTTTGCCATTGATGACGAAGCACGGGGTCTGGAAATTGCCACCGAAGCAGAAAAAAGAAATACCGGCTGGGGCGATCAATCTTCCACAAATATAATGACTTTGCGGAATCGGCATGGCGATGAATCAGTTCGTGAAATTCGCGTCAGGACATTAGAAATCGACGGCGGCGGTGATAAGTCGCTCATCCTGTTTGATGCCCCTGCAGATATTAAAGGAACCGTTTTTCTAACTCATTCACATGCCAAAAAACCAGATGATCAATGGTTATATTTACCCGCATTAAAACGGATAAAACGTATCTCATCAGCTAATAAATCTGGTCCGTTTATGGGTAGTGAATTTGCGTACGAAGACATTGCATCTCAGGAAATTAAAAAATATCGTTATAAATATATGAAGGATGAAAAGATTAATGGATTTGATACTTATGTGATAGAGCAATATCCAGAATATAAAAATTCCGGCTATACACGACAGCTTGTCTGGATGGATAAAAAGATGTATCAGGTGGTTAAAATTGACTATTATGATCGCAAAAATACGTTACTTAAAACACTGACATTTTATGATTTTAAACAATACCTTGAAAAATATTGGCGGGCTGACCGTATGGAGATGGTTAATCATCAAACGAATAAAAGCACTACACTTGCCTTGGAGAATTATCAATTCCAATCCAATTTCAGCCAACGTGATTTTAATAAAAACATCTTGAAACGGGTACGATAAATCAAATATGAATGGTTAACACAAGTGATGCATAGGAAATCGATGAAACAGAAAATTTTTCCAAAACTAATTCATTACGCATTTTTCCTTGAAGTGGCATTTGTTTGCACCATGCGCTGCAAAGCACGCTCTCCCATCGTCGTCGCTTCAGTTTCCAGCCTGGGGTTATCATTCACCGCAATGCCTGCAACATGAGTGGTCGGTTGTACTCGCCCTTCCATCTGCTGCACCACATGCCCTAGTTCATGGGCCAGATGCTTCTCCTGGCCACTACCCAGATGAATGTCAGAGCCCTGGGCATAAGCATGCGCCTGCACGCTGGCTGGTTTAGGTGAGTTATAGTGAACCTTTACATGGTCCAGAGAGTGGCCAGATAACCCCTCCATCCCTGATTTTAAATCATCAGGTAGCCCCGTTTTATTGCTCTGCTTTTGCAGTGGCTCAAGCTTGCCCTGAATCATCTCCTCTTCTTCAACTCGCTGAATGGGGGCAAACTTGCCCTGCATTATCTCTTCCTCTTCAACACGCTGCATCAGGTCAAACTTACCCTGCATCGTCTCTTCCTCTGCTGACAATTGTGCCGGAGCCGCGGCTCTATCGATCGATGCCATCAATTGACGTTGAGCCATCACGGTGCCTCGATTATCAATCATCGCGGGGATTGATGAACTAACATTTCGTTCATCCATTGCATGATTGGTACTGGTTCTTTCTGAAGCATTCAGTGATCTGTCAATAAACGATTTCATTGCCAACCTCCTTATTATGACCCAAGATAATATTCATAGCCCCACACCCCCCAGGTAATCAATATCAAGTTCCCCAACACCACTGGCCAGTAGGCCACCTTGGGGATAATATTATCATTATACGAAATAACTTTACTCCAACGCGTCGCATTAATCGAGAACAAATAGGTATTAGCCGTTGCGGTGACCAGCAGTCCATACATCAAGACATAAAAATACTCGATATAGACTATGCTTGCTCCCGCAAACTGCTCTCTCAACTGAATATGTGCCAACATGACAACAAAGAAAAGTGCAGAGCTGGCACCTATAAAACCAGAGGTACTAAAGCCAAGTTTGCTCGAAAGTTCCTCTTTAGCACTCACCGTTAACAAGGCTGCAAATAGTAGCGTCGCCACTAGAAATAGCGGTAACAGATAAACAATAAAGGCATTTTCAAGTTCAGGAAAGCCCACCTGACCAATATAATCGGCTATGCCAAAATCGGTATCATAACTGGAGAGTTTATAGTCAAAGTAAGTATTTTTGCGTACCCATGTACCGAGCACAATATTGTCTTCAATACCAAATATATCGTGCTCTCCTGTCGCCTTATACGATTCAAAATCGGGTACCAGAACGATGTTTTCTGAAAATTCTTTCGGCCACATCCGCACCCACACGGTTTTATGGTCAAATGGGT
>QIJH01000171.1 GCA_003232725.1 Chromatiaceae bacterium
TTCCTTTCAAGCTGACCCAGAAGTGGGTAAGGAAATTATACGGCAGGGATGATTTTTGATTTTCTGCCGCTTTGCGGCTTTGTTCAACAAGGTGGTTAAGCCAGTCACAAGAACGTTTTTCCTTTTTGGATCCGGAACCATGGATTCTAGTATTCACTTCATCCTCCATCGCAGATGTTAACTGTTGTGACCGGATCGGTTATAAATCCTGAACAAGCAACTTAGCACCGGGAGTTCCAAACAGCTCATTGAACGTCGGATTTGTCTTCTGGGAAAATACCTTGTATCCGTTGCGCTCAAATGCTTGCTGGCCCGGCTCATTGCCAATCAGGCACATGATCTGCGCCCGTTTAAAACCTTTCTTTCGCCCCTCTTCAAGGGTGTGCCTGAATAGGTAATCAAGCAATCCTTTGCCACGAAATTTCGGCAGAACGGCAACATTTTCGATCCCCCAGGTATCAGGTAGATCTTCGGGAAACCCTAACGTCGCAATCGTGAGGCGATCAAAGACTCCAGCCAAACGTTCTTCGGAATAGTTGAATTCTTGTTTCGCAACGCCAAGTTCAAATTCGGCCAGAATAGGAGAACCCTCAATCACTGGTGCGAACCCACACATGGCAGCGGCAGGCACCCCGTCCACCTCGGCAATCCAGAACTTCGAAACGTGTGACCAAGGCAGAGCTGGGATTTGAGACATGCGTTCCAATAATATTCGGGTTCGCGCTTGGGGTTCATGGAAGATCACGCTCCAAGGTGACTCGGCGAGGTGAGAACGCGCAGCTGTAAACATCACCCAACCAAGGAAAGGGATGTCTTTGTTCCGCGCAGGTCGGATTTTTACTTGCACCTATTTCCTCCTTAGCGTTGTTTGCTTTATGTGATAATGCAGCGTAGCGTAATGGTGGTTTTACCCTGGTTTCACACACTCAGTTATGAAATAAGTTGTCTTGCCAAAGTCTACTGGTGATTGGTCATCAATGTAAGAGCGTTTTTGTTGCCTGTTATAAAATATTTCAATGTAATCAAAAATAGCGGAACGTGGCTCATCACGAGTTCGATAGTCATCATGGTGAACTTGCTCAACTTTCAAACTATGGAAGAAATTTTCCAAAGTAAAAAATAAATTAAGACATTCAGATTTAAAGAAACCCCATCGTCTTCAACTTTCTAAAAACAACACGGGCTAATATTCATTTAGTCGCTAAAAAACACTAAATATGCATTTATCAGATGTTCCTGCAAGTGAAAACCAAGTCAACATCACACGGATATGATCGCCAGTCGTGCACATATCTCAATGCATCATTGATGTTTCGAAGTTCAGATATCTGAATGAGATATTGTTAATCTTTAATTTTGACTACTCGCTGAGTAGTTACGTTATTTATTATCAGGGAGTGAATATATTTTTCAGGGCTGACTATTTATAGGCTTTGAATACGGCATGGTGCATGCTCTCAGGCATGCCCCGCATCCCATACTTGAATCTGGCTAGCAATTCCACCCGACTGAAGCCAGCATCTAGAATCATCTGTTCCAGGGCCGCAAAACTGAATTTCCACCAGGAAACATCATTGTACCCTCCGAGGTACTCCATGAGTTTCATGGATTCAAAATGCTCCAGATCAGGATAATAAACATCTGAGATCAAAGCATACTCGGTACATACCCTGGCGATATTCTGTAGCGCTTTCACCGGGCTGTTCAGATGTAGCAGAAAATCACCTGAATGTACTATATCAAAAGTGCCAAAGGATTCTGGTGTCAAGTCATAGATATTACCGGTCACACGCTGCACACTCGAGTTGAGTTGTGCCTTGGCCAACTCGAATCCACTGCCAAACCGCACTGTGAGTTCCTTTGGGGTGGCCTGTGCCAGTCGTTGGGGTGGCCAGTCCAAATCAGCCGGGCGATCTAGATCCAGGGCGAGTACCTCGCTCGCACCCCGGCGTTCAAACTCAAAAGCCCAGAAACCGTCAAAGGTGCCAACATCTAGTACCCGCTTGCCATCAAGTTGATCAGGGAAATTGTATCGATCCAATATAAGTGTATGATCATACTGGCCCTTGGTTTTAATGCCATTGCCAAAGTCATGGCTATGGTACCAAGTAATCGCTTTTATCTTTTTGATTAGTGACTCTTCTTCTGAGGAGTAGGGACTATCTTTTTCAGCTGCCACTGTCACACACACTTCGTCGGTGACACTATTAACCTTAGCGGTTTGACTGTCTTGTGGCGCCTGCGCACGACGGCTCCTGATTGCATCAACCAGCTTATCCCAAAGTTTGCCACTGAAGGAGATGTTGAAACTTGCACCCGCTGGATTAGCTACTAACGAGAGACTGATACCTCTCAAACGAAACTTCTTATATACCATCACTACTATCCCGTTAACAGATAACTAAAGCGGCTTGAGCCAGGTTCTAATTCATACAAAGAGTCGTCTATAACCTATATTAACCACACGGAATAATCAGGCTAAAGAAAATGGGCTTGGAACTCAATTGTTATTAATATTAGCGGAAACTGTGCTCTGACACCAGTTACTATCCGATTGTAGTGCACTGCTATGTAGGCCCATTCCCACTAATAAATCATTCATTAAAGGTATAAAACCGTCTGACAATTTGCCCTGTTGCCACCGCCATCACCACATTTTATCGCTGCGGCTCACTGTCAATGACGGTATGTGAAAAACCATTCGAGGGTGAGATATAAAACTAAAAAATGGTTAATACAGATAGGCCATGGCTGTACTTGCCATTAAAAAGATGATCATGGGTTTGTCTGGTAGGTGCGTGGGACGAATACCAGCGCAAATGCTGGTGATATAAAATAATCACACTCCTCTATTGCAAGCGATAATCATTCGTATTAATATCTTTTTCATTGGAGATGGTAGCCACAACACAGTGCAGTATCAAAGCGATTTTATCGGTGATAGCTAAGTCTCATCGCTTTAAATTGATGACAGGAAAATTAATTTTGACTAAATAGCATGCCGCGCATTGCGTAGACGCATTAAGTTTCTTCCCGGTTCCTTATGTTAACGTGATTTCACCCTCCTCAAATTTATGAGATCACTTGAGTGCTCCCTCACTCCCCCAATAAAGGGACACGCATTTTGCGTGAGGGACCGGTTTTTATTGCGTAAGATTGATTAAACCATGGTTGTCCGCTCATTAATTCCTGGGCACAAAAAACCAGCCGAAGGGGGGGACTTTACATTATGTTTGATAGTGAGACCTTTGCACGATTGTTCTTTTGCCCTCGGGCGGCGTTAAAAGCGGTCTCAATCAGTCATTTATCGTTATAAACTCCCTCATTCCGTGCATTTTTGCCTTGCCAGAGAACAAGGTTACGGCACGAGCAAAGGTCTCAGTGTGATGATCGTCATAATGGATCATTGCTTTCGGTTATTTACTTTTAGTTGTTTTAAGTTCAGTGTCTGCAGAAGTTATGTCGGCTCTGGTTAGGGGTACTTTTCATGGCTATACAAAAAGGGTTTAGTGAAGCCATTGTCAGATACATTGCAATGTGGCCGACTACTAAGTCTAAGTCTATCGGGATTGAAGGGGAATTTATGATCAAATGGCAATTGGAAAAGTTAACAGGTGTTATTTTATTGCTGGTTAGTGTTGGCAGCCACGCTGTCGAAATTAATGCGGCAGCGATGATGGAGAAGATATACCAGGCGCCACGTGTTGAAGATCAGGTCTCAACTTTGAGTTTTAGCTTTCATAAGCCAGGGGCACAGATACGCCGTGCTGGTTACACGATGGTTTGGAAGGATGTAAAGGGTAAGGGGGAATACGATAATAAGGCGATTTTTTTTACTGAGTTTCCGATTGCGAGAAAAGGAGTCGCTTATCTTGGTTGGTTGCATCCGATTGGTAGTGATAAAAAAAATGAAGAGTGGATTTATCTACCAGAACTAGGCATGACGCGACGTATTGTGCCACGTGATCATGGTCATTCAAATGAAGATGATGAATTCTCTGCTTCGTTGCTGACACATGAACATCTTGAACCGCGTCCACCCCATCTGGATCACCATCATCTGCTTGAAGAACAAATGTTGAATGAGCGTGCACACTATTTGATTGAAAGTAAGCCTGCTCATCACGGGCATGGTGGCCATCATAATCATGGTGGTGATTCACCTGCAAAAAGAGTTAGTTGGATAGACAAAGTAGATATGCGTATTAACCGTATTCAGTTTTTTGATGGGCATGATGAAGTACAGCTGGATATGAAAATTGAATGGCATGAGCAAGATGGTGTGTGGATATGGTCGCAGATTGAAGCGGTGGTGCCCGGGACGAAGGCGATGACCGTACTGGAAATCACGGAGAGTAAAATTAACAGCGGAATAAATGAGCGTATGTTTCATAAGCGGAATCTGGATAAAGGGCCAGCGCGCTTTAGGTAGGGGTGTGATGATGAATAATGCCGATGAACAGATGACACTGCTTGCGTCATTAAGATTACAAGGGGCTGCGAACGACAGTTTTGGTGAACTGTTGTTATTACCGGATGATCGTGATGAAAGAAAATTAGCCAATCTTAAGCGTAAGATTATTTCACTGGGGAAAAATGTGTTGCGGATTATCGATAGCGGTAATGAAATAAATAGAGCGGGTATTTTAAAAAAGGTTAGCGGTTATGTCACTGAGGTTAAGTCTGATCTGGAGGAAGATCTTGCGCAGGAGGGGCATCTTAATCTGCTACGTGAGATAAACAGTGCGATTAACGCGTGTTAAAAGCCACTATTGGCCTTTAACACGCTTCATTACTGTCATTGATATTTCACAACATCATGCAGCGGACATCAGGACAGATTCAAGTTCCTGAAAAGTACGTGCGCGGTTGGATGGCTCAATGTTAATCCCGAGCTGTTGGCTGATGCGTGTGGTCGAAAGCAGGCCTCTGACAAAGGCATTATCATCGATCTCCTCAATGACGAGCGCATGTTGACGATTAAACATTTTCATCGTCTCAATGATCTGGCCAACAGAGGCATTACAAAGATCGTTAAATGAAATGGCCTCAATTTGAGATCGTTTGGTCATCACATCATTAACCGTGATCTCATTGAAGCTGCCGCCATATTTTTGAATGTATTTGATTGGTCGTTCTCCAAGAATATCATTCGCGGTGATCAGCCCCAGAATGGTGTCATCATTCTTGGTAACAAACAATAGACGCACACCATAGGTGATCATTCTGTCATTGGCTTCAGGTAGTGGCAGTGTCGGTAGTTCGGTGATGGGCACTGTTTGTTCGAAGTCTGTCATCACCAGCCTGGCGGGATCCGTGGGTGTCACCTGGATCTCTTTTTGCTGGACAGGACGCCTGAGCGTGGTACCGGGAGAGAAGCTTTTATAGGGAAGAGCGGAATAGTTGCTATGCATGGTTTGATCCTCCATGGAAAACCAGGGTTATGTCAAAATGACATATACAATATTATGCATTGGAATGACGATTGGAAAAACCACTTTTTTTATGTTGTATTTGGGGGTGAATCTATTGCTGCAGCAGGTGGCTTTGTTGGCGCTAAAAACCTTCCAGCGCATCTCTGGTCATGGCTCTGAGTATCTCTCAGACGCAGAGGCATGTTCGGAACCCAGCAGGCCAGCGCTCTGAACGAGTTCATTTCCTTAGCTTGGTAAAAAAGGGAGTATCCACTAAGTTTGATGGTGAATGCGGATCAGCTAACGTTCTTCCCTGCTGCCTGTAGATCGGCGTGATAAGATGAGCGCACCATTGGGCCGCTGGCGACGTTGTTAAACTGAAGTTCTTTGGCCTCCAGTGCCAGCTCATCAAACTCCTCTGGTGTGACATAACGTATCACTGGTAGATGAAATTTGCTAGGCTGCAGGTATTGTCCCAGGGTGAGCATGTCGCAGTCATGAGCGCGCAGGTCGTACATTACCTGGTGAATCTCTTCGATGGTTTCACCGAGGCCCAGCATCAGGCCGGACTTGGTTAAGACATTGGGGTGCTGCTCTTTGAACTTCTGCAGTAAATCTAGCGACCAGATATAATCGGCACCTGGACGGGCCTGTTTATAGAGGCGTGGCACGGTCTCTAGATTATGGTTAAAGACATCGGGTGGTGCTTGCGCCATAATTTCTAACGCACGATCCATGCGGCCGCGGAAATCGGGTACCAGTACTTCGATGCGGGTTTTTGGTGAATGTTCACGGACGGCTTTAATGCAGGCGACAAAGTGCGCAGCGCCGCCGTCACGTAGGTCATCACGGTCAACCGAAGTGATTACGACGTAGGCGAGGTTCATCGCCTTGATGGTGTTAGCTAGGTTAAGCGGTTCATCTTCGTCAAGCGGCTTTGGTTTGCCGTGTGCAACATCGCAAAAGGGGCAGCGTCGGGTGCAGATGTCACCCATGATCATAAAGGTGGCGGTGCCGTGGCTAAAGCATTCACCCAGATTAGGGCAGGCGGCCTCTTCACAAACAGTATGTAGCTTGTTTTCTTTGAGAATTGCCTTTAGTTCGCTGACGCGTGGTGTGCTGCCAGCGGTAGCACGAATCCATTTGGGTTTGCGCAAAGGGTTGATCGTCGGTTCGATTTTGATCGGAATGCGCGAAACCTTGGACTCACCCTTGAGAGGGTTGCGTTTTGAGGGGGCGCTTTTTTGGTCGCTCATAGTAACGGCTATGTCTCGTACGGTGTGGCGTTTGTTGCCCATGATTATTTAAGGGGCAAATTGGGTAGTGTCTGAAAGGTTTCGATTGTATCGTATTCAAGCAGGTGTGTCAGATGGGTGAGTAGATCCCGCTCTGCCTGTGTGGGGTCCGTTAGATTTGATAGCTCACTTGTTTGGGTGACGGCTAATCCGGGATAGCCGCAAGGGTCAATTTGTGAAAATGGAGTTAGATCCATTGCGACATTCAGGCTGAGGCCGTGGAAGGTGCACCCTTTACGGACTTTCATGCCAAGCGCGGCTATTTTGCCGCCATTCACATAGACACCGGGTGCGCCCTCTTGGGTGGTGGCGTTGATTTGAGAGGCGGCCAGCATCTCGATAATGGCTGTTTCGATCAGCGAGACGAGGTGGCGAATGCCCCAATTGCGGCATTTTAGGTCGATGAGTAGATAGAGCACTAATTGGCCAGGGCCGTGATACGTGATTTGGCCGCCACGATCGACATGTACCACCGGTATATTGCCTGCGTTATGGATATGTTCGTGTCGCCCCGCACGTCCTAGCGTAAAGACGGGGGGGTGCTCGACACTCCAAATTTCATCGCTGGTTGCTTCGTTGCGTTGCTCGGTAAAGGCTTGCATCGCATGCCAGCAGGGTTTGTATTCCTGGTGACCGAGCTGACGTATGGTAAGGGTGGGCATGGCGCGTCTTGTTTTACAGCGTCATGGTGATGTGTTCGCAGGCCTTGAAATCATGGTAGATCGCCTCAATCTGTGCCTGGCTGGTGGCGGTAAAGGTGACGGTGATCGAACAGTAGTTTCCCTTGCTGCTAGGGCGCGAGCGCACTGCCCCTTCACTAAGCCCTGGTACATGTTTGAGCACGATGCTAAAGACAATCGCATCGAGGTCATCACGCTGTTTGCCGATTGCCTTGATTGGGAATTCACATGGGAACGCTAATAAGGTCTCTGTTTTATCATCACTCATTATCTATTCCGTAACTGCTGTTTATAGGCTTGGTAGTGCTGGTTCATCTGTTGCCACAGCTTGCCTGGTTTGCCACTGCCCACCACCGTACCATCTAACGTGGTGACCGGTAGAATTTCTTTGGTTGAACTGGTTAGCCAAATCTCTTCTGCGTTGATCAGTTGCTGTGGCGTGATGAACGCTTCGCAGGCCGGGATGTTATGTTGTTGTGCGAGTTCAAGTATCAGGTCGCGGGTAATGCCAGGCAGCAACAGTGGCCCTTTGGGCGGGGTGATCAAGACGTCGTCGATGAGCGCAAACAGGTTGCTTGCAGCCCCTTCAGTTACTTCGTCATCGCGAATCAGGATTGCTTCGACCGCATCTTCATCGTAGGCCTGCTGGCGTAATAAAATATTGCCGAGCAGCGAGGTGCTTTTAATATGACAATTGCGCCAGCGAATATCAGCATGAGTGATGGCTGCAACACCTTGTTCTGCAATTGAAGCCGCTAGTGGTTTTAATGTACTACTCATAATGAAGAGCGTTGGTTCAATGTGGCTGTTGGGAAATCCGTGATCTCTTTCAGCAACACCGCGCGTTATCTGCAGGTAAATCGATTGTTCATCACCATGCATCGGTCGGTTACGAGCTACTACCTCATTTAATACACTCTTCCACGCCTTATTGCTCAGCGGTTGTTTTATTCTTACCGCTGCAAGGTTGTCGTCGAGGCGTTTGAGATGTTCATCCAGACGGAAAAGTTTGCCACCATAGACGGGAATCACTTCATAGATGCCATCGCCAAAGATGAAACCGCGATCAAGCGGTGAGATGCGCGCTTCATTGACGGGTAGAAAAGCGCCGTTCAGGTAACTAATCGATGACATATAGGGCTATTCGAAAAATAGCGATATTTCATCGGCAAGACGCTGCAACATGCCGCCTTCTTCAATTGCTTGCAGTGCCACCAACGGGCGTTCAACAATGTGGCTGCCTTCGAGTGAGATATCAACAGTACCGTGTGAGCTACCTTTTTCAACCGGTGCGATGATCTGAGTACCAATCTTCATCGACGCATCAAGCTGCTCATAACGACCGCGTGGAATGGTAATGTAGAGATCTTCGGCAAGTCCCAATGGCAGCTGTTCGCTAGCGCCTTTCCAGACACGCGAGGTGGTGAGCTGGCTATTGGCACTATAGAGCAAGCGAGTTTCAAAGAAACGGAAGCCGTAGTTGAGTAGTTTCTGGCTCTCTTTGGCGCGTGCTTCTTTGCTTTTGGTGTCGAGTACAATTGAAATCAGGCGCATGTTATCACGTAGTGCCGATGAGATCAGGCAGTAACCCGCTGAGTCGGTGTGACCTGTCTTTACACCATCGACGTATTTGTCACGCCATAACAATGCATTGCGATTATGCTGGCGAATGTCGTTATAAGTGAACTCTTTGATGGAGTACCATTTGTAGTATTCAGGAAACTCGCTGATCAATGCCCTGGTCAGTAGCGCAAGATCATGCACGGTGGTGTAGTGATCGTCGTCTGGCATACCCGTGCTGTTAACAAAGTGAGTGCGGCGCATACCGAGTTTGTCGGCGTGGTGATTCATCAGTGATGCAAAGGCCTCTTCGCTACCGGCGACATGTTCTGCGAGTGCCACACTGGCATCATTGCCCGACTGAATAATCATCCCCTTGAGCAGGTCTTCGACTGAAACGCGTTTATTCACTTCAATAAACATACGGGAGCCCTGCATGCGCCACGCTTTTTTGCTAATCAATACTTCAGTGGATAGTGTCAGGTTTCCTGCACGCAGTTCGCTGAAGATGATGTGGGCGGTCATCAGTTTGGTGAGGCTGGCGGGTTCCATCTGTTCATGGCTGTTTTTTTCAGCGATGACCTGGCCGCTGTCAAAATCCTGCAACAGATAACCACGTGCCGCGATTTCTGGCGCATTGGGCGTCGGCATGGCGGCGGTCGCGATGCTGAGCGGCATTAGCGTTGCCAATAACCCCATCACGATACCCGTGCTGCGCGGGGCCGAAAACAAGGCGCGCTGACGGCTGGTCAGTAGCATGGCAACGAATGTCATCACGCTTTTAAGGGGTGAATTGATAGTGTGGCTCACGAAGTAGGCTCTCCAAAGTCTGGCTTTAAAATGGCAGACCATAGTCTAACAAATTCTGAGCGCGCTGCGCTTGTTGGTCTCCTGCTGAAAAAGGTTTTTTTGTAAAATTGAGACCTTTGCACGAGAACTAGTTTTCGTTCCGGCAAGGCATAAATGATCGAAAAATGGAGTTTACACGAAGTAAATGACTATTTTGAGATCATTTATAACGCGGTTGGAGCGGAAAATAGACTCGCGCAAAGGTCTCAAATTGTGACTTGTTGCTGATTGTGTCAGTCGATGATGACGTGTGGGTTTTCAATGCCGAGTTGTGCGAGTCGTTTGATCAGCTGATCTGCTTCAGGCACATTGTTGAGCGGGCCGATGCGCACACGAAAGATGGCACTGTTGGCTTTAATACCTTGAGTCACGTTGATTTTTGAAACGGGTAGCGTTTCGATATCGCGAATACGGATTTTCAGGTTTTCTGCATTCATGCGGCCCCCAAAGGCCCCCACTTGCAGGTAGATGTCGACCGCCTGACCAGCGGGGATGCGCTTTAATTTATCTGCTTGTGGGGCAGTGCTGTTATTGGCAGTCACTGCTGGTGTCTGAGTTGCTATGGCGAGTGGTATCGGTGTATTGAGCGGTGCGGGTGGCGCACTGTGCTTGATTGCGACTGGCTTAGGTGTTGGCGGGCTCTGATCAGTTGTGCTCTGCTCGCTCGTGCCCCGGCCGCTCGTACTGGGATCGATTGTACGCACCTCAACCAAACCTGTACCGGCCTTGGCGATACCCAGTTTAATGGCTGCGGCATAAGAGAGGTCGATGATGCGATTCTTCTTGAAAGGGCCGCGATCATTGATTTTGACGATGATTTTTCTCCCATTTTCCAGATTGGTGACTTCGGCATAAGTGGGCAGTGGCAGGCTTTTGTGCGCGGCAGTCATCGCTAGCATGTCGTATGGTTCACCGCTGGAGGTGCGTCTACCGTGGAACTTAGTGCCATACCATGACGCCACGCCACGCTCGATATGGTTGAGGCTACTTTTTTTGACGTAATAGCGCTGTCCAAAGACGACATAGGATGCTGGGTTGCCATAACGGCTATGTGGTTCTACGCGTGGAATGGCGTTAGCGACATTGGATACATCGACTGGTTGAGCCGGCGCACTATCCTGTTGAGAAAAAAAACTGGTGTCATTCGGCAGTGTGCCACAGCCACTGATGAGTAGTGGCAGGGCAATTGCCGTGATTGGGTAATGTTTAATAAATGTCATAATCAGTCAAATAGTTTAATGCTCTGGAATCTAATCTAATTTTGCACTGGCCGCATTATGTTGCTCACGTAACGCGCTGGCAATTTGAAAGATTGCCATTGAATAAAGTGCACTGTGATTGTAACGCGAAATCGCATAAAAGTTTCGATAGGTGATTCTCAGACTGGTTTTTTAGGCGGATCAATGTCGCCTTGGTTGAGTCTGGGATATCACTCGAAGAGGAATCATCCAGGGTGACTCCCTGGCGGGTAATCTCGGCCAGAGTCTTTTGGGGTTTAAGGCTTTTTTTGATCAGTTTTTGATAGTCACTACCCTTAACATTCACTTTGCTGGCGACCGGCGCGCCATGTTTCCAGCCGTGGCGACGGAAATAGTTGGCGACACTGCCGATGGCGTCAGCGGTGTTTTCCCATAGGTCACGCTTGCCATCACCGCTGAAATCGACCGCATATTCGCGGTAGCTGCTGGAGATGAACTGGGGCTTGCCCATTGCGCCGGCATAGGAGCCTTTAACGCTGCGCGGGTCTATCGTCTCTTCGCGTGTCATCAATAGATAATGTTGCAGTTCTGAGCGGAAGAATTTACCGCGTCGAGGATAATCGAAACCGAGGGTGGTGAGTGAGTCGAGCAGACGGTAGTTACCTTTGTGTACCCCGTAAAAGGACTCTACTCCGATGATCGCGGTAATAAATTCAGGAGCTACGCCATATTTCTCCTCTGCGCGTTGTAGTGCTTCACGATGCTCCTGCCAAAATTGCAGGCCGCGTTTAATCCGCTTCTCGGTGACAAAGATGGGGCGATATTGGTACCAGGGTTTACCTTCGTAGGGGCGGGTGATCGCTTTGATTACCGCCTCGCTATGTTGCGCTTCGCTGAGTAGCTGAGTGAGCGATGCGCGTTCAAATTGATGTTGCTTGACCATCTTATCGATGAACTGCTGAACATCGGTGCGCTGGGTGAAGTCGCTATTGGCCGCGGTGGCGCTAGCGGCGGTGAATAGCAGGGTGAGCAGTGAGGTGAATGCAACGATTTTTCGGGGGAGTGCAATGGTCATCTTAAAACGCTCGCTATTATTTTCTCGCTAATTTGAAAGGAGGCGTCGATGGGTATGGATCGACATCAACACACCAAATCCGGCCATCATCGTTACCATTGAAGTGCCGCCGTAGCTAATGAGTGGCAGTGGTAGCCCCACTACCGGTAGCAAGCCGGAGACCATGCCTATGTTGACAAATGTATAGACGAAGAAAGTTAAAATCAAACTACCACCTAACAGGCGAGAGAAGGTGCTTTGCGCCTGTGTTGCGATATAGAGGCCACGCACGACAATAAAAAGATAGAGTGCTAATAGACAGACGATGCCAATAAAACCAAACTCTTCACTAAAGACAGAGAAGATGAAATCAGTGGTGCGTTCCGGCAGAAATTCCAGATGAGACTGGGTGCCGTTAAGCCATCCTTTGCCGTAAGTGCCGCCGGAACCGATTGCAATCTTGGACTGGATGATATGGTAGCCCGCGCCGAGTGGGTCATTCTCAGGATTGAGGAATGTCATCACACGTGTTTTTTGATAGGCGTGTAGATTGAACCACAGCAGTGGTGCGCAGGTAGCAATGAGTGCCATAAAGACGGCGACATGTTTTCCGCGAATACCAGAGAGCAGCAGAACAAAGACACCCGAGCTGGCGATTAAAATTGAGGTGCCAAGGTCGGGTTGTTTGGCAATTAAAAAAACAGGCACGATAATCAGCAGGCATGCAATGAAAATATTTTTGAATGTCGGTGGGATCGGGTTGTCGGCGAGGTACCAGGCGACCATTACCGGCACTGCGAGTTTCATCACCTCGGACGGTTGAAAGCGGAAGAGCCCCAGGTCTAGCCAACGCTGTGCTCCCTTGCCCTCTTCGCCTACCAGCAGTACGGCGGCGAGTAGTATCAGACCGCCGCTAAAAGCCCAGGGTGCCCAGAACTGAATATGGTGCGGCGGGATTTGTGCCACGATAAACATCACTGTAAACGCTAATGCCAGGCGGGTTAACTGGCGTGTGATGATGGCATCATTTTGGCCGCTGGCACTGTAGAGAATCGCCAGGCCGACGGCAGAGAGAATGATGATGCCGAGCAGCAATGGAATGTCGAGGTGCAATCCGCGTGTGAACATGCGTGACTGACGGCGTTCACCCCACTGGGTATATTCTTTGTTGTGTGTCTTCATCATAAGGAGGGCTTCGATGCCATGTATTGGTCGATGATTTTGCGCGCCATAGGTGCCGCCACTGAGCCACCGCTGCCACCATTCTCAACGATAACAGCGATTGCAATCTCAGGTTTATCCGCTGGTGCAAAGGCGATAAAGAGGGCGTGATCACGCAGGCGTTCGGCAATATCTTCTTTGACATACTGTTCATCTTGTTTGATGCCGAAAACCTGGGCAGTGCCTGTCTTGCCCGCAATCTTGAATGAAACACTTTTGCTGATGGAGCGCGCGGTGCCGTGAATGCTATGAACCGTTTTGACCATCGCCTCGATCATGTATTCCCAGTGTTCACCAGTGGCGATATTGTGGCGATCGTCCTGATCGAATGTCACAGGAGCTAACTCGCTGTTCAGGCTTGAACCCAATGTTTTCACCAGGTGGGGGCGGGAGTGAAGGCCTCGACTCGCAAGAGTGGCGGTAGCGGATGCAAGTTGTAGTGGTGTAGTCAGGTTGTAACCCTGGCCAATGCCGCTGATCAATGTTTCTCCAGTGTACCACGGTAGCCCTTTCTTTTGGCGTTTCCAGTGGCTTGAAGGCAGGATGCCGGCGAGTTCGCCCGGTAGATCAATGCCGGTTTTTTTACCTAATCCAAAGTGAGAGAGGTAGTCGCTCATGGCGTCGATGCCGAGGTGCAGTGACATGTCATAAAAGTAGACGTCGCAGGATTCGATAATGGCTTTTTCAAGGTTGGTGGTGCCATGTCCTCTTTTTTTCCAGTCGCGGTACTTGTGGTCGTCACCTTTGAGCGAAAACCAGCCCTGACAAAAGGTGCGTTTATCGGTGGTGATAATGTTATTTTCAAGGCCCGCTAGCCCTACGAATGGTTTGATAGTGGAGCCGGGTGGATATTGCCCTCTGAGGGCGCGGTTAAAAAGTGGTTTATCGATATTACTCTGTAGCGCACGGTAGCTCTTTGAACTGATGCCGACCACAAAGGGGTTGGGGTCGTAGCTTGGCTTGCTGACCATTGCCAGTACTTCGCCGTTACGTGGGTCGATTGCGATTGCCGCACCGCGATGTTTGCCAAGTGCCTTATCGGCGATCTGCTGTAGTTGAATATCGAGTGTTAGGTGCAGGTCACTGCCAGGGATCGGTGGCGTTCGTTCAAGGGTGCGAATGGTACGCCCGACGACATTGGTCTCAATGTTTTTAAAACCGACGGTGCCATGCAATGAATCTTCATAGAACTTTTCAATACCGAGTTTGCCGATATGGTGGGTGGCGCTGTAGTTGGCGGTATCAATCCTTTTGAGTTCTTTGACGTTGATACGACCAACATAGCCGATGACATGCGCGGTCAGGTGGCTATAGGGGTAGTCGCGCACCAGCCGTGCTTCTATCTCTACCCCAGGGAAGCGGTGACGATTGGCGGCAAAGCGTGCCACTTCAACATCATTTAGGTGGGTGCGTAGCGGAATGCTGCGGAAGGCACTTTTTTGTTTCAGCTGTTTGTTAAAGCGTTTTAGGTGGTCATCTGAAATTTCAATAATTTCGCCAATTGCAGCGATAGTTTGATCCATGTCGCTGACTCGTTCTGGCACAATCTCCAGGCTGAACGCGGGCAGGTTCTGCGCCAGGATAATACCGTTGCGGTCATAGATTAGGCCGCGTGTGGGCGGTATCGGCACGATGCTAACGCGGTTGTCTTCCGCCAGGGTACTGAAATGTTCGTGGCTAATGATCTGTAGATAGACCAGGCGTGCCAGAATTATCAGGATCATGATGATCATTAATGCGAGCGCAATCGCCGCGCGCTCATTGAAGGTGCGGCTTTCTCGAATGTGATCCTTTATGCGAAGGCGTGCCATCTGCGGGTGTCAGTGATTATAGCATGGCGCTCTGTCTGCTGTTCATTTATGAGACCCTGAATTTCCGGCGCAGCGCGCGCAGGGTGATAAATACAATTGGCCAGGCGAGCATGCTGCTCAGCGATGGCAGCCAGTAGGTGAACAGGTCGATGGGTTGGCCGGTGATCCCCTTTACCCATAGATGTAACATCTGGCTCAGTGATACCAGCACAAAGACGCTTAAGGCCTGCTGCCAGAGTGGAAAGAGACGTAGTCGCTGGTAAAGCTTGAGCGTGATGTAGGCGATGATGCAGAGCGCGAGCGCATTTTCCCCTAGCAGGCCGATGCGCAGTACATCGAGCAGTAGCCCGAGTGCCCAGGCAATCCCGACGCCGATGCGGTTTGGCAGCGCCATGCACCAATAAATGAGGACTAATGTGACCCACTCCGGGCGCACCACGGAGAGCCACTCTGGCAATGGAAAGACGGTGAGTGCAAGTGCCGTGATAAAGCTAAAGATGATGACTTCGGTGCCATGTGCTTTTTTGTGGATCACGGGGCTGTCTCCTCCGCATCGTCCTGCGCGGCATCCACTGTATCCGGGGATTCATCGCTTGCTTCGGGAGGATTGTGCCAAACTAATAGCACCTCGCGCGCGCTTTCGAGTTTGCCTGTTGGCGCTGCCTGAACGTCGGCAAAGGGTTGACCAGGATTGCGGGTGACCATGGTGACGCGCGCTGCCGGATAACCGGGCGGGAAACGCCCACCGAGGCCAGAGGTGACCAGTAGATCACCCACTTCAATATCGGCATTATTGGGTAGATGCGGCAATGTCAGGTGATTGGTTTCGCCGGTGCCCATCGCGATCGCACGCTGGCCGCTGCGATTCACCTGAACCGGTAGTGCGTGGCTGGGATCAGTGATTAGCATTGAGGTGCTATTGAAAGGGGAGACGTGAACTACCTGGCCAAGGATACCACTGGCATCGAGGATCGGCTGGCCGCGATAGACGTCATGGCGGGAGCCTTTGCTGATGACCACTTGCTGGGTGAAGGGTTTCATATCGACCGCAAGCAGTTCGGCGATCAGTATTTTATCGCTGACATCAATGGAAGAATCCAGCAGAGCGCGCAGACGCATATTTTCAGCCGCGATTGAATCGAGTTTTTGCAGTTGTGTGGCATATAAAAACTGCTGTGCGCGCAAGCTGTTATTTTGCTCAAGCAGCGTCTGGCGGCTTGATAACGATTCTGATAGCCACTCACCAACACCTGACGGCAGGTTAATTAGGTACTGAATTGGGTAGATGGCAGTGGTGAGTACACTGCGTACGCTTTCCATATGCTGCTGGCGGTGATCCATCACCATGATCGTAATGGATAAAAATGTCAGAATGATCAGGCGCAGTGTGGTGGATGGCCCTTGGACAAATAGGGGTTTTATAGGGCACCTCTCAGGCGATACTCAATGACTTAAAAAACCGGCTGGTTGGCTGGTTGCTTGAAGCCGCATCCATTGGCCTGGAGCGTGCGGCTTCTCCTTGCTGGTGCTATTCAAACATGAATAGCGCGCAGTTATTCTACCGCAAAGATGTCGCCGTTGTGTTCATCAATCATGTCGAGCGCTTCACCACCACCGCGTGCCACACAGGTGAGCGGGTCTTCTGCGATGATCACCGGCAGGCCGGTCTCTTCGGCTAACAGGCGGTCAAGGTCTCGCAACAGTGCCCCTCCCCCTGTGAGTACCATGCCGCGTTCGGCAATATCAGAACCCAGCTCTGGCGGGGTCTGTTCCAGTGCTGCTTTCACTGCGCCTACAATACCTGACAGCGGTTCTTGCAGCGCTTCGAGAATTTCGTTGCTGTTAAGACTAAAGGTGCGCGGCACCCCTTCGGCGAGATTGCGACCACGCACTTCGATCTCTTTGACCTCCATGCCGGGATAAGCGGCACCAATCTCTTTCTTGATCTTTTCAGCGGTTGCCTCACCAATCAGGCTGCCGTAGTTGCGGCGCACGTAGTTGATGATGGCATCATCAAAACGGTCGCCACCGATACGCACGGATGCTGAATAAACGATACCATTCAGTGAGATGACTGCGACTTCGGTCGTACCGCCACCGATATCAAGCACCATGGTGCCGCTCGCTTCACTGACCGGCATGCCAGCACCAATCGCGGCCGCCATCGGTTCTTCAATCAGATAAACCTCTCGAGCACCCGCGCCCGCAGCAGATTCTTTGATTGCACGGCGCTCAACCTGAGTTGAACCACAGGGAACACAGATCAGCACGCGCGGGCTGGGGCGTAAAAATTTGTTTTCATGTACTTTACGGATGAAGTGCTGCAGCATTTTTTCGGTGACGGTGAAATCGGCGATCACGCCATCTTTCAGTGGGCGAATCGCGACGATGTTTCCTGGCGTACGACCAATCATCAATTTTGCTTCGGCCCCAACGGCCGCGATTGAGCGAGGGCTGCCGGAGCCACTTTCCTGGCGGATGGCAACAACTGAGGGTTCATCAAGAATGATACCCTGACCGCGGACATAGATCAGGGTGTTGGCAGTGCCGAGGTCGATGGAAAGATCATTCGAGAACATTCCGCGAAATCGTTTGAAGAACATGGGGGATTTAATCCTGTGCGTAAGTAAATCGGAAATACTCTAGCAGTGGGTGACTATTAGAGCAAGCGTGTTGAGTTATTCGGCAGTTCAAGCTATTTTTTTAATTTGGCTTGTATTTTACCGACTTGACAGCGTTTTTGTGACGAATATTTTTCAGAGAACTGCTCGAATATGGTAAATTCGCTGCCCTTGATGTTTTTGAATAGTTGCGCGGGATTTTTCGCCGGGTGAGAGAGGTTAGTTATGTCAGTGGATCAGTCCGATATCAGCAAGGTTGCGTTGCTTGCGCGGCTGAAAATCGATGAGGCAGATGTGCCGCAGTATGTCGATAATCTATCGAACATTCTTAGTCTGGTTGAGCAGATGAGTGAAGTGAATACCGACGATGTGGTGGCGATGGCGCATCCACTCGATGCGGCGCAACGTCTGCGCGCTGATGAGGTGACGGAAACCGATCAGCGTGGCAGCTTTCAGGCGCTGGCTCCACAGGTTGAGTCGGGGCTCTATCTTGTCCCTAAAGTGATCGAATGATCGTTTTTAATCTCGCCTATCCTACGTTATATATTCACTAGACGGCTCTAAATTATCGTTATGCATACTAAAACTATTGCTCAATTGAGCGCTGTGCTGCGCAGCGGAGAAGTCTCAAGTGTGGAGCTGACCACGCTTTTTCTTGAGCGCATCAAGCAGCACAATCCGGCGCTGAACTGTTTCATCTCGATCACAGAGACGCAGGCACTAGAGGCAGCTGCCGCGGCAGATCAACGACTTAAAGCAGGAAATGGCGCGCCGCTGACCGGTGTGCCAATTGCTCACAAAGATATTTTCTGTACGCAGGGTGTCAAAACGACCTGTGGGTCCAGGATGCTCGATAATTTTATCGCACCATACGAATCGACCTGTACCGCCAGATTTCGTGATGCGGGTGCGGTGATGTTGGGAAAAACCAATATGGATGAGTTTGCGATGGGCTCTTCCAATGAGACAAGTTATTACGGCGCGGTCAAAAACCCCTGGGATCAGGAGCGAGTGCCGGGTGGTTCATCAGGCGGTTCTGTCTCGGCGGTGGCCGCGAGACTGGCGCCAGCCGCGACCGGCACCGATACCGGTGGTTCGATTCGCCAGCCAGCTGCGTTATGTGGTTTGACTGGGTTGAAGCCAACCTATGGTCGGTCTTGATCAGGCCGGGCCAGTGACCTATAGCGCTGAAGATGCCGCGCTAATGATGAATGTGATGGCGGGGTTTGATAAGCGCGACTCGACCAGTGTTGCGTGCGATGTGCCGGATTACAGTGCGAATCTTGATGACGGCATTGAAGGGCTTAAGATTGGCCTGCCTAAAGAGTATTTTGACGAAGGGCTGGATGACAACATCGCGCGCGTGGTCGATGCTGCGGTTAAGGAATACGAGACACTGGGTGCCGTGGTCAAAGAGATCAGTCTGCCTAACACCGGGCTGGCGGTGCCCACCTATTATGTGGTGGCACCGGCTGAATGTTCGACTAATCTGTCGCGTTTCGATGGGGTGCGCTTTGGTCACCGTTGTGATGATCCGCAGGATCTGTTTGATCTCTATACCCGCTCGCGTGGTGAGGGGTTTGGCGCAGAGGTAAAACGCCGCATCATGATTGGCACCTATGTGCTGTCGGCCGGTTATTACGATGCTTATTATCTGAAGGCGCAGAAGATTCGCCGTCTTATTAGTGATGATTTTCGTGCAGCCTTTGAAAAGGTTGATGTGATTATGGGGCCGACTG
>QIJH01000193.1 GCA_003232725.1 Chromatiaceae bacterium
CTGATCGCCTCTGGTGACATGAGTATCTACCGAACGATTAATCGCATAAAAGAAGACTCTAAAGCACACCGCCCTAGTATTTTTCAAAATTTGACTGGCCATTTAGATGCAGAAAATACACCTGGAATAGGCACTACAGTCGCGGCTGTTTTAAGCGCTCATAATGCATTTGGCAAGGCGCCGGAAGATATGGTTTTACCTTTTGTTTCGTTTGAAGGTGATTCGTTAGTATTTCAACCCGCTGGGCTTAATATTCCACTGAGCACTAAATACATCTCACTTGACCAGAATTTTAGAAACCCCTACCAAAGAAACGATAACTCAGCAATAGGTGGCGCTGGCATTAATGAAGATGCTATTGAAGCACTTGCGCGAAACAGTGCGCAAAGTGAAAAATTCTTACGAGTTCGTGAAGCTTTTACTAAGCGAATGGAGCTCTCTGAATTTATCAGCAATAGCTTTAATATAACAGCAGTCGATGCCGATCTCGCAGGTCTAGGTATTGCCTATCCCAATACTAACTTTGGACGCCGCCTGAAAGCGGCGGTAAGTCTGGCAGTCAATAACCCTGATAGTTTGTTCATTTCGATGGGTAGCGGTGGCCTGGGTGGCTGGGATGATCATGATTCCTGCCTGGAAGAGTACCCGGACAGAATGCGCGATTTGATGACATCGCTTGAAGTAGCTGTCAATCACATGAACCTGACTGGGCGTGACAATATTGTCATCAATGTATATGGTGAGTTTGGACGTAATGTGAATTTAAACAATTCGATTGGCTGGGATCATGGTAATAATCAAAACTTCATGACATTCGGTGGCAAAGGAATTCCAGGACGAGGGTTAGGTAAAATTGTCGGAAAAACACAACGTATCGGTGACTCAGGGGTTAATCGACAATTCACCTCGCCAACTGAAGACAGTTACCAGGCAGAGCCATTTGCAATTGCCTCGACAGTTTTTAAGTATTTTGGCGTACAAAATACTGAGGTGCTGAATGATGAGCAACCATTAAAGGAAGATGCACCAAACGAATTCAATCCCCTTTGATAAGTATTTGAGCGTACAAAATACTGAGATGCTAAATGATGAGCGACCATCTAAACAAAGCGCTTGCCTCCCTGCAGGGAAAAATACTTCTGCCGGGGTTTTAAGTTGCCGCTTATTATGAAAGACAGAGGTACTCGACTTCCTGTTGCTGTAGAAAGTCCCTTGCCCCGGCCCCTCTAAGAATCGCAAATGTCGCGAGCATACCCGCCTCCATGCAGGTTGAGGCAACTGTTGTCACTGAACGAGGTGCACCAGGAACAGGCCAGCCAGTCATTGGATTCAAAATATGACCATAGCGAATTCCATCTTTAATGAGAAAGCGCCGTGCATCGCCACTAGTAGCAACAGAGCCAGCCTTAAGACTCACAAGGGCAGCTTGCTCTTTTTCATTCTTTTCAGGATCTTCGATGGCAATCTGCCAGGGTTTACCATCTAAACGAGGCCCTAACGCACACAAATCCCCGCCGAAGTTAATCAATACACCGCTTTGCAGGTAAGGTCTGATTAGCAGTGCAACGCGATCGACCGCATACTCTTTTCCAATACCACCCAGGTCGATCTCCATTCCTTTATCCATCGTTAAAATAGAAGACTGCCAGTTAACCTTAGACCAGCCAACACGAGATAACAGTGATTTAATTGCAGATGTAGACGGAACACAATCACTGCCATCAAAACACCACACCTCACGCAACACACCAGCGGTGATGTCAAACTGTCCGTCACTCAATTGATAACACTGATCTGCGTAGTCCAGTAACAAGGCCGTTTCTGCATCAACCTCAATAGATTGGCCTGACGCGTTATTGATTTTAAAAATGATGTTATCGTCGCGATAACGACTAAATTTTTGCTCTATTCGCTTTGCCTCACGCTCAGCAATCGCAACAAGCTGATACGCCAGCGTTTCATCTGGTGTATCCAACAATAATTCACACGGACTAGCCATTGCACTAAACCGTCCGACCCATAAATTATTCTGACGCTGCAGAGAAATCGCCAGTGCTTCATTCATAAGGAGCGCTCAACTATTTAAATTTGTAACTATTCAGCATAGCTAAAAACGGGACGTAACTGTTCAGATTGCCCCTGAAATCCGTTAGTTCAAGGCGAAAAATGTGAATTTACAAGTGTAAGTGATCATTTTTTAACATCGAAGTGGCAGATTTCAGGGGTGAGCTGAATAGTTACTTAAATTTAAAGGTAAATGTCCCCTGATATACTAGCGCTTTCATATCGGGCAAGTCTACTTCGGAGTAACTCTGAACAATATATTCGGCGCGCACAGCAAATGAGCCATTTTTACCTAATTCATGCCCATACTTTAAACCAATAGTATAGGTTGATAGTTTCCCCAGTCGATAATCGGCACTTGCGTATTGAGGCAAACTTGCGACAGACGAATCGATCGCCCGCTGAAAGAAGTCAGCACTTGACTGAAGGTTATATCGAATATGTGGCTGCAAATAACGCTTAGGCTTATAATCATAACGGTATTTATAGTCAAACGTATGAGATCTGATACCCCAGTCATCCCAAAAATAGCGGTATGAGAAATCGACCACCTTTTTTTCACTAAGCTGACTAACCGTCTTCCAGTAGAGGCTATGCTTTGTACGGCTATCAGGGCGATTCTCATAGAGGATCATCACCTCTTCACCATCAAGCGTATTGTCGACAACACTAATCAATTTATATGGATCAGTCAGGTAACCAAGCGAGACGCCAAGGCTATAGTTTAACTGTGTGATAGTGCGTTGATTCACTACCTGCGTGATGCCAATTATGCCATCAAACAGTCGCTTTCTACCATTACCAAAGCGAGGGCTTGTTACATTACAAGTAGCCCAAGTGGGCAGCACAGGTGCAGTGTCAGTACAATTAGAGACACCCAATCCTAAGGGGGTACCGCTAGCAGGCGAAACACTCTCCCGTAATATGCCCAGTCCAGTGGTAAGTGTCGTATTACGTTGATTCAGGTCCAACGAAATTGTCCCGGCAACACCATAAGAAGTAAAATCATTCTCTGATGAATAATTCCCCTCAAGAACACCTTTTACAGTACGAGTGATCGGTTTCTCTATACTTAGATCCAGTGCTGCCCTTTTGTCTGTAAACTCAGTTAACCACCGTTTTCCAGCACTACCATTATCGTTAATGCTAATACTAAAGCCTGATGCCGAAGTGAAGGGGATATTGCCGCCACCAACAGCGGTGGGAATTATCCGGCCGTTTGGTGATGAACCGCTAATCGTGTCATAGATTATATTGGCACGCAAAAAGGCATCATCGCCGAGGTCATTTTCAATTGCGACGTGGGTAGTATTAACCGCAACACGATCCTGTTCGGTATAATAGAACGTAGACAAGCCTATCTTTGAAAGATCACTTACCTCTTCTTCAACTGCACTAACCGTTGATAGAGAACCAGATAATACGGCACAGGTGGCAACTGTTAAAGCATGGCGTACCGTTGGCGTTGATGAATTTGGTTGCAACTTCATGTTTTTTAATTGCACCCGCAACCCCCTCCACCGACACCTTGCCCACCATTTGCACTTTCACGACTGTAGAACATTTTTTGATCCGCACTGTTTTCTAAAGGATATGGATTTAACTGCATTCGCTCTTGCGCCAACATAGCCTTGTGCCATGGTTTAACTTCTTCATGAGCAAACATCCCGCCGGGCTTAAAAGTCGAACAACCAGCAAGAAAAAGAATGGAGAGTAACAAACTATAATTTAACAGTGCTTTCATATTATTTCATTGTTTTACTACGGTTAAGTAACGCCTCGATCTCACGCTCTAACAGCGGAATATCATTATCGCGAAACCCCATGTGGGCACTATGTAATTTCCCATTTCTATCGATCAGGTATGCGCTTGGCATACCTCGTAACTCATACATTGCAGCAACGTCACCCGGCGGATCGAACGCAATATCAAAATTCGGTTTCAATTCGCTAATAAATTTATCAGCATCTGTTCTTTTAGCATCAAGATTAATGGCAATAACGCTAAAGCCTTTTTTCTTTAAACGAGTCTGCATATCATTCAGCCAGGGAAATGATTTTCTACAAGGAGCACACCATGAGGCCCAAAAGTCCAAATACACTACCTTGCCCTTATATTCAGATAATTTCACCTTCCCGTTTAATCCCTCAAGCTCAAAGTCAGGTGCAGTACCGGCAGAAAAAATAGCACTTGAAAAGCACATCGCTAGAATGGCTATCAACATTTTAGGAAGGTTTTGCATTAACGAATCTCCATCAAAAATAACAACATGGATCATGCAGCTATTAAACCGCAATCTAAACATCTATTTTGTGAACAGTTATACAAAATTCATAAAGAACAGGGAATAATTGAGCGACTAATCACATAAAACAGGATAATATCAATCATAAAAAATGAATGAAGCAACTAATATATCGCTACTCATCAGAAATTCATGAATAGCATTCAAACATTAGGAATGAAAATAAGAAAAGATCACAACAACCCGTTTTCTGACGAACGTGGTTAAGCACTCGCTTCTAGCGTCACAAATGCCACTGCATATTCATCTTCATCAGCGATTGAAATATGACTGTTACTGATATTTAAATGTTCGCATAGATCAACCGCTTTACCGCTGTATTCTAGCAAGGGTTTTCCGAGGTCATCATGCCCAACGCCAATGTGAGTCAACTGCAAACCATCTCTGAAGCCACAACCCATCGCTTTAGCTGTCGCCTCTTTAGCTGCAAACCGTTTAGCTAAAAAACTGGCTGGGCGTTTATGCTGCAGGAATCCAGTTAACTCATTAGCGGTCAAAATTTTCTCAGCAAATCGTTGGCCGTACTTCGCCAGGTTTTTTTCCATACGAGAAACACAGACAATATCGGTTCCGATACCGATGATCACAGGCGTGCATCCCTCATCAGGCATTTCATTTCACGAACAGCCCCCTGTAACCCTGTGAAGAGTGCTCGCGCAATAATCGCGTGGCCTATATTCAATTCAATAACATCTTTAATCGCGGCAATGGCTGAAACATTATGGTAATGCAATCCATGCCCCGCATTAACCTGCAAGCCACGATCATGCGCGTAGACCACTGCCTCCGCGATTCTTTTTAGCTCAGCTTGTTGTTCTTGTTTATCGACTAAGTCAGCGTAGTGACCGGTATGAATTTCGATCACTGGTGCCGAACAGCGTACGGCAGCATCAATCTGTTCCTTATCTGCATCGATAAAAAGAGAGACGATAGAGCCTGCATCCGCAAGCGCTTTACAGGCATCAGAGACTTTTGCTTCAAAGCCCATAACATCCAAGCCACCTTCAGTCGTCAACTCCTCTCTGCGCTCAGGCACTAAACAGATATTTTCAGGTTTAACCGTTGATGCAATCGCAATCATCTCATCAGTTACAGCCATCTCAAGATTCATCGGTGTCTGTAGAATCTCTTTTAGTATGTGCAGATCACGATCCTGAATGTGGCGTCGATCCTCACGAAGATGCAGTGTAATGCCATCTGCCCCAGCCTGCTCAGCCTCAATTGCAGCCTGAACCGGATCGGGGTAGCGTGTTCCTCTTGCCTGACGGAGTGTGGCGATATGGTCAATATTAACGCCTAAGAAAATGGGCTGCTGCTTCATCATATTAATTTACCTTTTCATATGTTGATTGTTTATGATTTAAAGCTGGGGTCACGCAATCTGTTCAGCAAAGAACGGCTATGCAGCGGCTTGCTACCAAGATGAACAGCCAGTGCCGCCCTCATCAAACGCTTACTTTCACGCAGTGAACTAGCATCCCGAAAAGTTCCCAGTGCTAAATCCAGTAGACTCTTTCCGTGAATTTTAACAACATCATTACCTGTCGATGAAATATGATGGCCTATCACCTTTCTGACTTGATGCTCATCAATGAATTGTGGCCCCTGCTCTAAAAAATAGTGGTACAACGTATCGGGCATCAAAGGCATGCCATCTTTTATTTCATGATCTAAAATTAACGCATATCCAAGTTCATTGAGCAGATCAACTTCAAACCCTCTTAGCGCAATCTGTTCATCAAGCAAAAATTGCGATGCTGGTAGCGTACTTAGTTTTTGCAACACATTAAGGTAAGCTTGGAAAAGATCCATATGAGGATCATCACGATGCACCAATCGCACTAAAAGTTCATTGATGTAAAACCCGCTAATGAGTACCCGAGGGTTTAATATAAATGGTGGGCCATTACTTTCAGCCGCTGTTAACGTACCTAGCTCTCCTCTTGCAAACCATGAAATCAGCAGTGGCTGAAAAGGTTGCAGTAGTGGTGCAAGACGTGATTTTGCCTTACGAACACCACGAGCAACAACGCTGATTCGACCATGGTTTTCTGTGAATAGATCAACAATCAAGCTGCTATCTCGATAGGGGCGTTGATGCAGAACAAAAGCAGACTCTAATTGGTGGCGTGCAGGCAACCCCACGTTAAATACTACTCGGTATAACCCAGGTTTTGCAGTGCTCGCTCATCATCGGCCCATTTATCTTTGACCTTCACCCATAGTTTGAGGAACACTTTCGTCTTAAACATATCCTCCATTTCAAGCCGCGCCTGCTTGCCCACTGCTTTTAGCATTTCACCATTTTTTCCGATCACAATCATCTTTTGATTATTTCGTTCTACCCATATCAATGCATTGATATGCAGTACTTTCTTTTCAAGTTTGAATTGCTCAATCTCAACAGTAATAGAATATGGAACTTCCTGTCCCAGGCGCATCATCAATTTTTCACGGACTAACTCCGCAGCAACAAAACGTTCACTCTTATCAGTGACCTGATCTTCTGGAAAAAAAGCAGGTGAAGCGGGTAACAACGAAGTTACCAGAGTCTCCAGCGATTCAATGTTTTCACCTTTGGTCGCTGACATCGGAATAATCTCTTTAAAGCACATTTTCGCTGACATTTGCTTTATATAAGGCAATAGCTGTTCTCTATTTTCAAGTTTGTCGAGTTTATTTAATGCCAAAATCACCGGGGTATCAACTAATTTAAGCTTTTCGAGAATGGCCTGATCATCCTCCTGCCAGCGCATCCCATCGACCACAAAGATAACAACATCAACATCATTGATAACACTTGCGGCAGCTTTGTTCATGTAACGGTTCATCGCTTTTTTACTGCCGCGATGCATACCCGGTGTATCAACGTAAACCACCTGCGCCATCTCTGTTGTCTTAATACCCAGGATCTGGTGTCGCGTGGTTTGAGGCTTACGCGTAGTGATACTTATTTTTTGTCCTAAAATTCTATTCAATAATGTTGATTTTCCAACATTTGGACGACCAACAATCGCCACATAACCACAATGATTCAAAAACTCACTCTTCATTTTTATTTAATAACTCTAGTGCATTCAATGCAGCATTTTGTTCAGCTTTACGGCGACTATCACCAAGCCCAATGATTTTTTCTTCCACTCCATCTACCTCACAATTAACGGTAAAGTGTTGATTGTGCCCCTCACCATCAATAGAGATGATGGAATAAACAGGTAAGACTCGTTTTTTTGCCTGTAAATACTCTTGAAGTCGTGTCTTTGGATCTTTTAATTCTCTGTCCGCACAAACATCCTCTAATGCAGAGCGGTACAAACCTAAAATAAATATTTTTGCGGCCTCAAAACCACCATCCTGTAGCACTGCACCCATGACTGCCTCAAGAGTACCCGCCAGAATTGACTCGCGTCGAAAGCCTCCGCTCTTCAATTCACCAGGTCCAAGCAGAATGAAGTCACCCAAATTTAACTCGCGCGCCAAAATTGCTAGCGTACTGCCACGAACCAATGATGCACGTAAGCGGCTTAACTTACCTTCGTCCACATCTGGAAACTGGAGATAAAGTACCTCTGCAATCACGAAATTGAGAATTGAATCGCCTAGAAATTCAAGACGCTCGTTATTTTTGCTACCGACACTACGATGTGTCAGTGCCGTCTCCAGGTAGTGACTTTGCGTGAATTGATATGCAATAACCTGCTCTGCCCTTTCAATTGAGTGATTTAATTTCACAAATTCTCCGCAACACAAAACATAGAACTAAAGAATCAGGGATTCGCTAAAACGGATCACAATATCGATATTACCTACTAATGGTTTACGTACCTCATAGTTAATCTTAATCGTTGTTTCAGTTTTTGTCTTGTTGATTTCTATATGTTCTTTTGTCACGTTTTTAACATCATTGATAGAAAAACGCCGTTGTAGTAGCTGCTTAATAGCGCTCTTTTTTAGCTCTTTAATGTCATCTTCACTGCTTAATGAAGCCAATGAAGTAGTCACATTGAAGTTTTCCATATAGACAGGAAATAGTTTTAACAACAATAAAACTGATATCCCAATCACAGCAATAATAGTGATAAAACCACTACCGCCCACTCCCCGCTGTTTGGCTATTAAACGATTCATTGTCAATTCCTTCATCATAAATTAATCGATACTGTTACCCATTCGTCCCCACTCAACACCGCCAGCAGAAGAGTCCCAGTTCATCCAGATCATAAAGGCCTTGCCGACAAGGTGATCTTCAGGAACCGTACCCCAAAAGCGGCTATCATTACTTCTGTCTCGATTATCACCCATCACAAAATATTCGCCTTCCGGCACAACAATTTCACCTTCACGCGCGCGCTGGTCGCTATCGATTAAAATCTGGTGTTCTGCTTCACCTAATTTTTCATTGCGCAGACTAGCGCCTGTTGACTCAAAACCACTGCCAATACCAACATAGCGGCCTGTCTCCTCTTGTGCGACAGGTTTGCCATTAATATATATCATTTTATTAAAATACCCTACGCGGTCGCCAGGCAGACCAACAACTCTTTTAATGTAATCAAGCGAAGGGTCTTTGGGATAGCGGAAGACGACAACATCACCACGCTCTGGTTCACCCAAATCGAGAATTTTCGTACCTGCGACGGGTAAGCGAACCCCGTATGTAAACTTATTCACTAAAATAAAGTCACCCACTAGCAGGGTTGGCATCATTGAGCCAGATGGAATACGAAAAGGCTCCACCAAAAACGAACGCATCACAAATACAATGAGAATTATCGGGAAAAAGGATTTCGCATATTCAACGTATGTGGGTTCTTTAAAGATCTCCGCCAGTTTTTTTTCGTCAATTGGCGGCTTCATTGCTGCGCGGGCAGTTTTTTCAGCCGCACGTCTTTTTGGTGCCCACTGCCAGTAATCTAACGCCCATAACACGCCGCTAACCACCAGTAACAACAGCATAAATCCCTGAAAATCAAAATTCATCTCTATTTACCTGTTTTTAATACTGCGAGGAAGGCGTCTTGAGGAATCTCCACTGAGCCAACCTGCTTCATCCGTTTTTTACCCGCCTTCTGTTTTTCTAACAGCTTGCGTTTACGGCTGATATCACCGCCGTAACATTTGGCGGTCACATTTTTGCGCAGTGCCTTAACAGTTTCCCGTGCAATCACATGCGCGCCAATCGCAGATTGAATGGCGACATCAAACATCTGCCTGGGGATTAATTCTCGCATACGTTCAGTCAGTTCACGCCCACGAAACTGTGAGCGATCACGATGGACGATCAATGAAAGCGCATCAACGCGTTCACCGTTGATAAGAATATCAAGTTTGACGAGGTCTGCCGCCTGAAAACGCAAAAAGGCGTAATCAAGTGAAGCGTAACCACGACTCACCGATTTCAGGCGGTCATAAAAATCCATTACCACTTCGCTCATGGGGAGTTCATAACTCACGGCAACCTGATTGCCATGGTATAACATCTTTTTTTGCACCCCTCGCTTTTCGATACAGAGGGTAATCACTGCACCCAGATGTGTTTGCGGCACAAGGATATCAGCCTGAATAATCGGTTCCCGGAACTCAGCAATCATCCCTGGATCTGGAATTCGAGATGGGTTATCGATTTTCAACACCTCACCTTTAGTGTCCAGAATCTCGTAAATCACAGTCGGTGCGGTGGTAATCAGTGATAGATCATACTCACGTTCCAGCCGCTCCTGGATAATCTCCATATGCAGCATGCCAAGAAAGCCACAGCGGAAACCAAAACCGAGCGCCTGCGATGACTCTGGTTCGTAAAATAGAGATGCATCGTTCAAACAGAGTTTTGCCAACGCATCACGAAAATCTTCATAATCTTCGGCGTTAATGGGAAAGAGACCTGCAAATACCTGCGGCTTCGCCTTCTGGAAATCAGGCAGTGCAACTTCAGCGGGATTGGCAGTTAAGGTGAGGGTATCACCGACAGGCGCACCATTAATCTCTTTAATGCCCGCGATAACATACCCCACTTCACCTGCCGCCAGTGATGTTTGATCATTTGCTTTAGGTGTGTAGATGCCAACACGGTCGATCTGGTGGCTTTTGCCAGTCGACATCACCGTGACTTTGTCTTTGACTGAGATTGTGCCCTGAACAATCCGTACCAATGAAACCACGCCAAGGAAATTATCGAACCAGGAATCGATGATCAACGCCTGTAGTGGTGCATCAGGGTCACCCTCAGGTGGCGGTACACGTGCCACAATATCTTCTAATAACAGATCAATCCCAAGTCCTGTTTTTGCGCTAACCCGGGTCGCCTCTTCGGCCTCAACGCCAACGATCTCTTCAATCTCCTGAATCACGCGATCCGGATCAGCCGTCGGCAGGTCAATTTTATTCAGCACAGGCACTACCTCCAGTCCCTGCTCAATTGCGGTGTAACAGGTAGCAACCGTCTGTGCCTCGACCCCTTGAGAGGCATCAACCACGAGCAGTGCGCCTTCACAGGCCGCCAGGGAGCGAGACACCTCATATGCAAAATCAACATGGCCAGGAGTGTCGATGAAGTTGAACTGGTAGCGCTCACCGTCATTTGCGACGTATTCCAGCGTGACACTCTGTGCCTTGATGGTAATGCCTCGTTCACGCTCAATATCCATTGAGTCGAGTACCTGAGCGGACATTTCACGCTCACTCAGACCACCACAGACCTGAATCAGGCGGTCTGATAGCGTTGATTTTCCGTGATCGATATGGGCAATGATCGAGAAATTACGTATGTGCTTCATTATGTGACAAACTCAGAGGGGGTGAGCCCGGAAATTTCAAAAAAGAAGGGGGGGATTCTAAACGATTCCCCCCTTTTCTTGTATCATTTCCGCTCGAAAAAGCGGGAAAAGACAATTTATTGTCGTTATCGCCTACTCATTGTCCATAATCTTCAGTGCCAGGAAGACTGGACCACTACGACGCTGCACTAATACCGGTACAGAACGCCCCTCTTTTAACCCCTTCACAATCGTTTTAAAGTCCTTAATACCTTCAATGTTTTGATTATCCATCATCACAATAATGTCCCCTTTACGTAGCCCGGCATGAGCGGCAGGGCCACGACCAACTGAGTCAACGTAAACACCTGATTTTCCCTCTTCCAGGGCTTCTTTTTGCACCTCTTCAAGCGCGGATACAATCAACATCAGCCGCTCAATTTCAACCTCATTATTAGGGTCGTTTGCGGCCGTTGATCGTTTCAAATCGTCATCCAACGGCAGTTCACCGATTTCCACGCCAATCACGATCGATTTTCCTTCACGAACGATTTTGGTTTCAATCGTTTCGCCAACGCGCGTACTGCCGACCATTGGCGGCAGTGCCGAGGAGCTCACCACCTCTTGCCCATTGAAGGCAACAATCACATCACCGATCTTGATTCCGGCAGCCTCAGCCGGGCTTTCAGCAATCACTTTTGCTACCAGCGCACCAATCGGCTTCTCCATTTCAAACGATTCAGCTAATTCGCGAGTAACATCCTGAATCAAAATCCCAAACCAGCCGCGCGTCACTCTGCCTGAATCCTTCAACTGATCAACCACATTCATCGCCATATCCATCGGGATGGCAAATGAAAGCCCCATAAAACCGCCGGTGCGGCTATAAATCTGGGAATTAATGCCGATCACTTCACCGTCTAAATTAAATAGCGGGCCGCCTGAATTGCCCGGATTGATCGCCACATCCGTCTGGATAAAAGGAACATAATTTTCACTAGGTAAGCTTCGTCCTTTCGCACTCACAATACCCGCAGTAACGGTATGGTCAAAACCAAAAGGCGAACCAATGGCCAACACCCACTCACCCACTTTCAGTGCGTTTGAATCGCCGATTTTAACAATCGGCAAGTCGTCGGCATCAATTTTTAGCAGTGCCACATCACTGCGTTTATCCATCCCGATCACCTCGGCAACAAACTCACGTCGATCACTGAGCCTAACAATAATTTCATCCGCCTCTTTAATCACATGATTATTGGTCAACACATAACCATCTTTAGAGATGATAAAACCGGAGCCAAGTGATTTGGCATCAAAAAGGTCTGGTCGACCATCGCCCCCTCGGCCCTCTTTATCACCAAAAAAACGCTGCAGGAAATCATCAAAAGGCGCACCTGGCGGAAGGCCGTGTGGTCGCTCAGGTTGCTCTCTATGGGTGACTTTCTGAGAGGTACTGATATTGACCACGGCAGCACTATGCGTCTCGACCAAGCCTGTAAAGTCAGGCAATCCCAGCCTGTTTTCCGTCGCCCAGCTACTGTTAATAGTAGCTGCTAGTAACATGAGCGTAAATACAATAAAGGCCCCCGCCTTTATCGTCACCAAGTTTCTCATAACATCTCCCTTGCCTTCGATTATTATTCCTGCCGATTCAGGCCAGGATTATTTTTAAATTCAATACGAGTCTCACTCGGTACATTACGCAATATCTCAGGTTGGCAAACATCGCGCTGACGCAGGTTTCGGGTATAACGGCGCAGCCAGATAAAACCCGCTGCAAGGCCTAACATTGCCGCAAGAATAGTCATGCCTTCCGTTTGCTCGCCCCACAGGCGAACACCAATCATTTCACCGATTGCAGCGCAAAGCAACATCAGCAAAAGCGGTACAATATACGCAGCAAACGAACCTTTTAATAACCATGCCTCATCTATACCAATCACCACTTGCTCATTAACCCTGGCATTCGTACGGTTCACCGCCCTGAGCTGCACTGCTTTTCGTCCAAAAACCTTACTCACCGTAGCAGTACCGCACCCTTTATTAACTGAGCATGATTCACAGGTGGACTTTCGCTGCGTTTCTACAAGCGCATAATTCCCTTCAATTGCGACAACACGCGCCTGCTCTTCAATCATAATAGTTCACTCAATGGCTATTTACGGCGCTATAATGGACTGATTTTCCAATCAATTCTAGCGTTCCCAGTGGCACCTCACCTATCACTACCACTTGGTAATCATCATTTGCAGCAAAATAGGCGTTCATTGCACCGTGTTGAGAAACACCATTAAACGCACCATTTTCTGTTTGTTTTTCGATAAAAATAGAAACAGCGGCCAAGCCGTCAGAAAAGACGATATGCTCAAAAGGTAGCTGTCGCGGGTTTGTGCTACGCCGATAACTGGCTAACTCAAATCCAGTGGGTATAAATTGAACCACCCACTGATGGGCATCATGACTATTGGATGGCTGCTCGTCCAGCAGTCTCTTATCCGGCGTCATACGTTCATTGAGCTCGTCTAGCATCAATTGCACATCCGCCGGGATACGCTCACCGAAGAACTCGATATTTGAGTAGATCATCTGTTCAAGCACATCACCATTAATGGCTAAATGCTCTGATTTAAGCAAAATACCACTCTGCTGATCAATCCACATGCGGTATCCATAGCGGTGTTGATCAAGCGGCGTAATCACTAGCTGCTGGCTTGTCCTGCCTGCAATACGAGACACCTCAGCAAGGGTTAATTGATAATAAAGGCTAATCTCATCAATGCGGTCATTCAAAGACTTCACTGCATTATTAGCGACCTGAGGGTTATCAGATTGCAGCGGCGTATCACTATTAGGGATAATACATTGAACATAGTGAGGATTTCTAATCACCTCGCCAGGCGCGCCATTTTGAGCGCTTAAATACGCCATCATGCCATGGTCACCCTTGGCTCTAATGATGTTCATCACCACCATTTCATTTTGATGGCGATAAACAAAGGTACCGCGATAACTGGCAGAATGTTCGGCTTTGATCATTTTCTGTAACCAGCCTTTTACAAGCACCGATTCATCTGCAGCATAACTGATGCCGATTGGTGCTAGAAACACCAATAAAAATAAGGTTAAGCGACGGGAGACGGATGGCATAATAATCTACAAATGTCGGTAATTAGATTTCATCACTAGCAGTATAGAACTTATATGCAGAAAATAGGTATTGAATGAGCAATATTTACGGTGAGACCTTTGCACGAGAACTAGTTTTCGTTCCAGCAAGGCATAAATGGTCGAAAAAACGGAGTTTACACGAAGTAAATGAGTATTTGAGATCATTGATAACGCAGCTGGAACGGAAAATAGACTCGTGCAAAGGTCTCACTGTGCCTTCTCATACCCAACCAAACGAACATACGGCAGCATTGCACCTTGCGATGGCATCGCTATCGAGTGCTCATTATGGTTGATGATATAGCGATTAAGCTTTTCAGTGGGCATAGGCGAATGCGGGTAACGGCTTTGAACTAAAATGGGTTCTTGCTTCACTTGGTGACGCCATGAAATATCACCTAAAACGGGCGCAGGCGTCATTTGAGGCTGGTGTGCAACCGTTACCGGGGTAATCACCGGCGACAGTGACTCCTCCTGACTAACCTGGAACAACCCCGCAATCGCAATCACACTAATGGATGCGGCCACGGCATAGCCAAAAATGGGGCTTTTAACCTGCATAACGGCGGGTACGACATTGGTGATGTCAGGATTATCAGCCGTTGCTGAGGTCGCTGCGCCGCCTTGGTACAGAGACTCTCTGTCTATCGCCGCACTGATATTAGCTGAGAGGCCTGAGTAAAGTGTGTCTGGCAGGTTATGGCGCATCGCTTCACCAATCAAATGATATTGATCCCAGCTCGCGCTGCCACTGCCCGCACTCACCTCGGATAATACGATTGCGCACTCTTCTCGACTCAGTTCACCATCAACCATCGATGAAATTTTTTCCTGCAGGCTGCTCGTCTCAGTCGCTGCTAAAGTCTCTGGTGCCGTCTCTACTTTTGACATAATCAATACCTAAGTATGCGTCTAACTCGTCCGCTTTAATTCAAAAGCGCTTTTAATTTATCTTGTATCGCCTCGCGTGCCCTGAAAATTCGCGAACGTACCGTTCCCACCGGGCATCCCATCATCTCTGCAATCTCTTCATAACTCAAACCTTCAAGCTCTCGCAGCGTGATGGCAATACGCAAATCCTCGGAGAGTCCTTCAATTGCCTCAGCCACCACACGCTGAATTTCATCTTTAAGTAATAAACGCTCTGGTGTTGCCTGCTCCTTAAGCGTCACACTGCTATCAAGCTGCTCTGCATCACTCACATCAATATCAATACTGGGCGGCCGTCGTGCCAGTGAAACCAGGTGGTTTTTTGCCGTATTGATCGCAATGCGATACAACCAGGTGTAAAAAGCGCTATCCCCTCTAAAATTGGGAAGTGCCCGATAGGCCTTGATAAAAGCCTCCTGCGTAACATCTTGCACATCTGCTGAGTTATTGAGGAAACGAGATACCAATACAACGATGCGATGCTGGTATTTTATTACAAGGATATCAAATGCTTTTTTATCACCACCCTGGACACGCTCAACCAGATATTGATCGGTTTTATTATCACCCATGCGGGCAGACCTTAGAAGCGACATCGGCCCGACTGCTTTCACTCATATTCATACGACAACTTGGATATTATTTGGTTCAGAATTTTTGAAAGATTTATTTTGGTCAATTGATCTTTTCGGCAAGGGCTTAAAATAATAGTAATATATTTGCAGTCACTATTCCAGCGACTAACGATTGGGGGCGAATATACCCGACATTTCAGCTCAAGCATAGCGCTTGTTTAAATTGCGTCGCTGTTTAAATCACCACTGAGGCGATCACCACCAACATACGGTATAATCATCATTACCAAATCCCTCTCTATCAACACTACTTTAGAAAGTACACATTAATATGAAAGATGCAGATACCCTGCAACGCTTCCTGTTTGAAAATAGCAATGTTCGCGGCACCTTTATCCACCTTCAAGAGAGCTATATGGCAGCACGAGCGCGCTATGACTACCCGGAAAATGTCGCGCAACCGCTTGGGCAAGCACTTGCAGCCAGCACCCTGCTCGGTTCAACCATCAAGTTCAAAGGCTCATTAATCTTTCAGGTTCAATCAAACGGCCCCATTAACATGCTGGTGGCTCAATGTGATCACCAGCGACACATACGTGGCCTTGCTCGCTGGCAACAGACCGTCAATGGCGAATCACTCACAGACATCTTTGGCGAAGGCCACATCACCATTACCATCAATAGCGAACAAAATGAAGACCGCTATCAGGGCATGGTCGGGCTAGAGGGTGCTAGTTTAAGTGAAGCGATCGAAAGCTATTTCCAACAATCCGAACAGCTCAACACCCGCTTATGGCTATTCGCTGACCAGCAGCAAGCGGTGGGATTACTATTGCAACAGCTTCCCGGAGAAGCCCCTGACAATAGCTTTTGGCAGCATATCGAAACACTGGGTGAAACACTTACCAGCGGAGAACTGTTACAACTCAGCTCAACTGAGATCCTGCAGCGCCTCTTTCATGAGAAGGATATCCGTCTTTTCGAGCCAGAACCCGTCAGTTTCCGCTGTGGCTGTAGCAGTGAAAAGATCAGCGCCATGATACGCGCCCTCGGTTACGACGAAGCCCAGTCAATCCTCAAAGAACAGGGGAAGATTGAAGTTGGCTGTGAGTTCTGTAACCAGCAGTACACTTTTGATTCAGTCGATACCGAAGCGTTGTTTGCCAGTTGAATTCAAAATTCGTGACATCAAGGCGTAAATAGACGGTTCATTCCCACGGATGTGGGGAACACTTACTCTAAAATTGTTAACAATCTTGCCAATACTTCATCAACAATAACTGACGGCACGGATTCGACTTTTTTCGCTTTCCGTGTATCAAGATCGAACATTCGAACCCCATTAATTAAAATAATGCCCTGTGTTTTAATACCGAGTTCTGTTAACGACACAGTAAAATCCTGGACTCGTGCAAAATTACCACCTTACAGTCCCTAAACGATTGAAGGGTGCTGGCGACAAGACCAAGCAAGGTCTAAAATCGCCCTGCTGTTCACGACCAACAGTAGGATTGAGCGATACCTTGACGATATCACCTCGTTCATAGGATTTGCGTCTTACCATAGCTCATTTCCAACAGACTGGATTGCATCCCATTCACTGAGTGCTGGTGGCATCGGCGCTTTTAGGTCGCACTGTTTTAGCAAGTCATTTAGTTTATATTTTGGCTTAGTCTCCGGTGAAATGATTATCGAATTCCCTTTTACACTAATATCAACCGCATCACCCTCAGATAAATGCAATTTTCTGAGTATAGGAGAGAGTAATAGGACAGCCATAATAAGAAAAAAAGATTTAAAATGTTCTACCTGAAATTTTCATGGCTTATGAGGATAGGTAAATGCTAAAAACGAAGCGGCTTTCTAACGGATTACAAAAGATGAGTGCCTATTATTCCGCTCACTGAAAAAAACCTTGAATACAAGACAAGTACACTTCTCAAAAATCAATTGATTCGAGAAAAATGGCAATACCTGTTTATTTTACT
>QIJH01000064.1 GCA_003232725.1 Chromatiaceae bacterium
GTTCGCGCTGTTCCAGGTCTAATAGATATTGCCCGGCATTTTCACTCAGGCCGCGCAATTCATCGAGTTCACTATCATAACCTTTAGCGATCACGCCGCCGTCACGAATCAAAACGGGAGGGTTTTCCAATATCGCGCGTTGCAGTAGCGCCAGCAATTCAGGATGCAGGCCGAGGCGTTCGCGCAGTAGCGGCACGAGCGGTGTATCGAGTGGAGAGATGATTTCATGCAGCGCGGGTAGCGCCGCCAGTGCATCGCGGATTAACGCCAGGTCACGCGGACGTGCCGATTTAAGTGCGATACGTGCGAGGCAACGTTCGATGTCACCGACGCCCTGAAGCAACTCGTGAAGGGCGGCATCTGTTTGTGAATCAATCATCGCGCCGATGCAATGGTGGCGCTGACGCAGCGTGTTGTGGTCACGCAGTGGGCGGTTGATCCAGCGTTTAAAGAGACGGCTACCCATTGCGGTGGCGGTGCGGTCCATCACCCAGCACAGGGTGTGCTCAGTGCCGCCAGCGAGGTTGGTGTCGAGTTCAAGGTTGCGCCGACTGGTGGCATCCAGAATCACCGCTTCATCGCGCTGTTCTACTTTAATGGTTTGCAGGTGTGGCAGTGCGGTACGTTGGGTTTCACGCGCATACTGTAACAGACAGCCTGCCGCCGAAACAGCGGTAGGCACTTCATCACCACCAAAACCACTGAGGTCTTTGGTGCCCATCTGTTGCGTTAGCGCACGCGTTGCACTATCGAGTTCAAAATGCCACGGTGCCATGGTGCGCAGCCCGCTATGTTCGCCAAGCATCTCTTTGTGATGACTTTCTTCGTTGACCAGTAACTCGGTTGGTTTAAGGCGTTCGAGTTCGTCGAGCAGTGCCTGCCAGTCGTTCACCTGCGAGATAATCAAACGACCGCTGGTGAGGTCAACCGTGGCGATGCCGAAGGTCTCGCCCATCTGATGAATCGCACATAACAAATTGTCGTGCCGTTCACTCAGTAGCGCTTCATCGGTGACGGTGCCGGGGGTGACAATGCGCACCACCTTGCGTTCCACTGGCCCTTTGCTGGTGGCAGGGTCTCCAATCTGTTCTGCGATCGCCACCGACTCGCCATGCGCCACAATCTTCGCAAGGTAATTATCCGCCGCATGATAAGGGATGCCCGCCATCGGAATTGGCTCACCGCCGGATTTGCCACGGCTGGTCAGCGTGATGTCGAGAATACGTGACGCCTTGCGGGCATCATCAAAAAAGAGTTCGTAGAAATCCCCCATGCGATAAAAGAGCATCATATCGGGGTGTTCTGCTTTGATGCGTAGAAACTGTTGCATCATGGGTGTGTGGGTGGTGGTTTTTTCTTTAGAACTCATGCTGTTGTACTGCTTATGTTATTGAAATATGTTTGATTTTGTATTTGGTGTGTCGAATAAGCTGAAATCAAATCAAGAGGATGCCCATGGCAACGGTACAGAGTATCAAACCTCTATCTTCCAGGACAGTAGAAGTAATGAAACCGAGAGATAAAATCAAGGCGGATACGAGTGAAAATGCTGGTTTGCGAGTGAAATGTGGGGATAACCCTCGATATGTACTGATAGGGATACTCCTGTTTTGTCCCGTAAATCAGTCATAAATAAAGCGGTTATATATTTGTTGCTTATTGATGCTCCTGAACGCTTGTATGACAACACCCGAACTCACAACAAATGAAGCCGCCAATCAATTTGCTAAGATAATAAATAAAAACGATGCGCAGGTATTGGTTGCGCTAAGTGGTTTCTCTTTCTTACGTACACAGTCAGAAGTGGGAAACTGCTAATGATGGATATGGCTTTGTGCCGGGGAAGCGAGACAAGCGGGTATTTGAGGAAAATGAAAATTTTTCAGATTATCAGAAGGAGCTGGTCGAAGAATTGGAAGTTGATAGTGCCGATGGTGTATATAACGAAAAAAACAATATCGTGGGAGTATTTTAACGACCCAAAAATAGTTTGGAATACCTTAAATCAGGCAGGCTACTGGCGTATAGGGTTATTGGAAGGCCAAAGAAGTAGCGCTCCCTTTCCCAGGCATTTTCCCAATTATTGAGCCTGCGACTGCGTTAGACTAGCGGGGAATTGATCGACCTACTCTAATTTGATATCTTTGCACGATACAATTACTTGCCTCATGTTTTCAAACCCTTTCGGAGAAGTTTCATGCGTAAAATCATTTCAGGCCTCGCACTTTCCAGTGCGATGATGCTCACTGTTTCTGCCAATGCAGCAGAACATATTATTAAAATGCTCGACATCGGTGAAGATGGCAACATCATGGTCTTTGAACCAGCCTTTGTTAAAGTCAATAAAGGTGACACCATCAAATTTGTCTCAACCGATATTGGCCACAACAACAGCTCACGTCACATTCCTGAAGGCGCGAAACACTGGACAGGCGAAGACGGCCAGGACATCACCGTGACTGTTGATAAAGAAGGGGTATACCTTTACGAATGTAACCTGCATAAACTTCTTGGTATGGTCGGTGTGATTCAGGTGGGCGAAGCCAAGAACCTGACTGAAGCCAATGCAGCGGCAAAAAAACTCACCGCAGGCATGGCGATGGGTGCTGACCGTATCAATGACTATCTTTCGAAAATTAAATAATTTGCCCGTTAACGCCAGCCCTGCAATAGGGCTGGTGCGTTAAATCCAGCTTAATCGCCACCCCAAAGCGGCAACAGGATGTGTTCAATCTCTAAATGATCATGAATGCGGGCGAGAATAAAGCTCACCAGGTCATCAATTGTTTTAGGCTCCTGATGGGAAAATGAGATGTTCCCTTTCCGCCTGGACAATGTGCTGAGAAGAACTAAAGAAGGTAGTCACCTGCGTTAAATTTGCAGATGATCAAATTGTCGCTTGATTCAACTGGCTAAACACCAGGTTTGGCAATAACATCGGAGAAGGTTAGGGGGTGAAATCAAAGGGGTTCCCTCACCCCAGCCCTCTCCCAGTGGGAGAGCGGGTAAGAGCAATCTTAGAAACTATAAACCCAAGTACAGCCATCTCAGTATCAATCTTCTCAACCCCAACTGGTACTTCAGAGGTTTGCTTGATGGTATAGGTCGCCTTCATCGCAAAGTCACCATTATTCTGGGTTTTAAGCCCAGTGACGGATTTGGTGATGGTGGCATCTTCACCAATGATCTTGAGTGCGGTGATTACAAAGTACAGTGCATTGGCATTAAAGTCTGAGCACGGCAGCGTATCACCGCCAAAATCCAGCTTCAGTTCCTTGATACGGTTCTCGCTGTCTTCGGCACGCTGATTGTACCAATGGACAATTTGACTATCGCTAAGCCCATCTCGGTTGGTGGCAATCGCACGATAAATATAACCGCTCAGGCTGACTTCCTCTGAACTCGTTTGTCCTTTAAGCGCTTTTCTCTAAATGACAAGGGTGAAGGCTTTCTCATAATCACCGATGCAGAAGCTTGTACGCCAGGTTGTCTGGCCGTTTATCGCCTTGCCTTTTTTATCCATCAAAGGCTGCCAATCTGAATTGCTTGCCACTTCTATCTGTGCCTGCATGGCCGCGCTGGTTTTGGCTCGAATCGCAGAGCCTGCCCCGCGAAGCGCTTTGGGTATAGTCGATACCCTGTTCATAACAATATTCAATGATTTTTGTTTGGTAGTCTACGGCATCAATACGGAGCGTAGTTAAGTGGCAACCTTCGGGTAACGACTGCTGGCACTGTTTGATAAAGGCCAGGTTACCCTGCACGGGCGGTATATTATCGTGACGGAAATCGACCGCCACAATCTGTCTGGTTTCCGCAATATGCCCGACCATGGGCATAAAGCCTTTGTGCTGGTTGTAGGTCCACTGCGCATTCGCTTTATGGGCCACAATTTCGGTGGCATCGATATCCAGTGTCACTTTTTTGCAGCGGTGTAAGGCGGACTGTAACAGGGCCTTATTGACCTTCACCCAGGCACTCTGGATTTGTGGCTGGTTGCCGATCCTTCTTAGTCAGTCGCCGAGCGTGGTCGACGTGGGGAGTTTTGTAATATCCAATACGGTGCGCAGCGCTTCATCGTCCTGAATGTGGCGAATATCGTCCAGGTGAAAGTTGCCTTCATGCTGCATCAATAATGAGAGCCTTGATGAATTCAGATGGCCTATACCCCCGATTACTCTTGGGGAGTGGAAAGTGGTGATCAATACGCTCAGAGAGGTTCAACGAGTCCATTAATTGAGCAGTGGCCAATAAACCTGTGCGGGAAGTGAGTAAATCGTTCGTGGTATCGAGTTTGTAGGGGGTAGAATCATCGTAAGCCTTGAGTTGTGCACCCATTGGGTGATGGTCGGTTTCGTCGCTAACCATTATACAGCGAAGGCTTCCTACGTTTTAGACGTTTCTATCTGGGGATTGGGGTAATAGCTTCTTGACACAGTTTCTAAACCACATATAATGCGCAACGTCAGAGTGCGCCCGTAGCTCAGCTGGATAGAGTACCTGGCTACGAACCAGGCGGTCGGAGGTTCGAATCCTTCCGGGCGCGCCATTTTTTAGTAACAAATACAGTCGATTACGAGAGATTCTCTAGCCGACTTTTCTTTTGATTAAAGTCAGCGTGGGCGTTTCGTGGGCACTCGGTTGATCTTTAGTCAAACAAAGTCGATTTACCGCTTCAAGTAGTTCCGCAACTTCAGCAACCGAATAGTCGGTTGTGATGTCACCATTTGTGTGCCCTAGCAGCACTCTCCTTGTTTCGTTGGATACACCAGCGGATCGGAGCCGTCTTGCAAAAGTGTGCTTTAGATTGTGTACTCCTCTAAGCACATTTCTACTGACTGGAAGCTTAGCTTCCCTCCAAGCTCGTTTCCAACCTGTGTTATTCATTTTTCCCACGCGATACCCTTCTGATAGGCAAAGACGTAGGCAAATGCACAGTTACACTTACCGCCGGTGTGTATGCAGCACCTTTTTAGATGTTTTGCAGGACGCTGCTTCCGTGCTTTGTTAATAACAGAGATTGCGATTTTATTTGTAAGCGCAAACCACACTACACCCTAGCAAGTTGACAACCGCTAGTACACGCTCTGCTTTTTAAATGCAGCAGAAAATATACATGAATCATTCACCCGACATTCAACTCACAAAACGGCAACGTGACTGGCTTCATCATCTGCAGGCATGTGAAGCATCAGGAAAAGGCATTGCCGTGTATGCCAGAGAACATGGGCTTAAAGACAAGTCGATGTATACCAGTAAAAGAGCGCTCACCAGTAAAGGGCTATTTCCGTCAACACGTGCTCGGTTTCAACATGTACAAGTGGTCACTAATAAATGGTTTATCCAACTTCCCAATGGCGTGTCGGTATCATTCTCTGGCAGCGTGCATTAGCGGTTATCCGTTGGGTAGGGTGTGGTTTGTTTTGCGCTTACTTTCCAAGAATCAGATTTGTCTATTCAAGGTGAGAGAATCGCTGAATTGGTGCTTAACGTAGAATCGAGCGCCTTTTCTACAGATTTGTTCTCGAAAGTGAGAAATGTGTGAAGTTACAGGGGGAATTTTTCTGGTTTCATCTTCACTATCTATGGAGATGTATGTAACGGGTAGAGCTATTCGCTAAATATACTGGCGATTTATTGAGTGTATGTGAGTCCTCAAATGATATATTTGTTGCGTGGCTTCACGCCCATAATGCACCAATCGGCACAGCAAATAACCCATCTCCAAATGCTGTGGTGTGGTCGCCATCATAGAGCAAGATGCCCAGTTTGAATCGCTCACCAGCAATATTTTTGAATCGCTCTAAACCGGAAAAGTCTTTAGATGTTAACGTCGCCGAAGCTTTCACCTCTATAGCAAAACAGTCACCTATGGAGTCTTCAATGATAATGTCCACCTCTACTTTTTTTTTATCTCTGTAGTGGTAGAAATTGAGTTGCTTGTTAATCCAACTTGCTTGTTTACGTAACTCGTTATAAACAAAGGTCTCTAATAGAAGCCCAAAAATCTCCGGTTGCTGAATTAAACGCTTGCTGTTCAATTCACGAACCGCGCAAATAATCCCCGTATCTGTGGGGTGTATTTTAGGTGTTTTGATGAGGCGTTTATATTCATTGGAATGCCATGCAGGTAATCGCTCAACAAGAAATAGCTGTTCCAGCAGTGTCATATATTTTTTTATCGTGACATGGCTTAATCCCAGCTTGCTTCCCATCTCTGAGAGGTTAGATAATTTTCCTGCATAAAAGGCGGTTAACCTAAACAGTTTAGTCATCAATTCCGGGTGGTCTATATGCGTTAAGTCTCGAATGTCACTTTGAACCAAGCTATTGATATATTGTTGGTACCAGGCTCTACTGCGCTGTTCAGTTGCACGTTGTAAAGGCTCAGGAAAACAACCCACAACAATGCGTTGAATCAGATGGTCACGAATACGCTTATCATTGCTTCTGGGAACCTCTTGCGAAAGTAATTTGCTTAGAAATATAGGTTGATTACCTTGAATTTCACACTCTGAGAGGGGGCTAAGGCGCACAGATTCCATACGCCCCGCCAGTGAATCAGATAGCCTTGGCAAAAACAGGGCATTAGCTGATCCGGTCAAAAGAAATCGCCCGGGGATGCGGTCTTCATCAACGGCTTGTTTGATCGATACAAACAGCTCAGGTAGCCGCTGTATTTCATCTATTGCGATTCTTTTTTTGCGGAGAGGTTGCGGATAAACCCAACAGGATCATTCTGTGCAACCTCAAATTGAGTTTGATCGTCCAGGTTTATATATTCCCAAGAGTCATCGATTATATTTTTAACCAATGTGGTTTTACCCGACTGGCGCGGCCCCATTACAAACACAACGGGCGTGTCTGTTAGGGCAGTTTTGATCTTTTCGGTAGAAAAACGAGGGTACATATAATTGGATGGCTCTTAACTATGTGATTATTAAGCAACTACCTATTTACGACCAAAGTGCTGTCTAGTTGCAAACGAAGAGCTGCTCAATTGAAATCAATCAAAGGGCCAATTGAAAGTATGAGCGTGTTTAATTGAAAGCGAGGGTTGCTTCTATAGTTAGTGTCGTTTTTTCTCAGAGTGAGCATAGACAAATCTTTAATTCGGTCAAAACGACTGCCGAAGTCTTGCCGGAATGAGTTAAGCATTGTACCGCAAAATCGGGCAACGAACGCATCGCAAGTTGCTGATATATATACTAAAAATATGCGATCAGATAACTACGAACCAAGCGGTCGGAGGTTTGAATCCTTCCGGGCGCGCCATTTATTCAATAAGAACAGTTGGTTATGAGTTTACGCTGAGTGGGTTTTTTTATGCCTGTACTGTAAAAATCAATTTTTGACCCTTCTACTAGTCTTAACAAACTCGGCTTTTCTGCGGTAAATCTTCATTGAGGCCGCGGTTTGTAGTTTTGGCGCATACGCATCTCTGCAAAGCCGTGTTTGATGATATTTTTGTATGAATGCTGTGGATCGCTTGCAACGGCTTCACCCATTTCGGTGATGATATGTTTGCAGCCTAACGATTTGGCGTGTTCAATGCGTGTTACCATGATGGCTGACTGGCTACCTTTGCCGCGATACTTTGGTGTGGTTGCACCCCAGTCGAGCCATGCGATGTCATCTTGTACAAACATTGCGCCAGCGCCTGCCATGGTCTCGCCATCAAAACTGGCAAAGAGATGCCAGCGGGGATCATTGTCGAGTGCTGCAATCATTGGTATGGCAGCTTCACTTATGTCGAATGCCTGACACACAATGCGGGCGAACTCATGCGCGTGATCGCTTCCGATTTTTTCAATACGTAGTTCACTGCTTGATGCCGCTGGCACGCTGTCATCGCGGATAAATCGCATCCAGCCTCTGGTTTCAATCAACCCTGCATTGATAAGCTGCTGTCTGCTTGCCTGCGGCTGGTCTTCGATGTAGAGATGAAGAAAGTAGTTTTTGACCAAGAGCGGTGTAGGTTGCGGCGATTTTTTGAATGGTACTGGGCTTAATCTCTTTGTTACCACAGAGACCATGCACGCGGTTAAGCATGATGTTTGGATCTGCCTTGGCGGTGAGCAGCAATGCATCATCAATGTTTACCAGGCGAAATCCGAGCACCTTTTTAGTTGCAGCAGGGCAGTTAGTGTAAAGACTAGTTAACACTTCATGTTCGATAGCCTCAGTACGTTGTTCCAGTTTCATTCTTGTATTCCCTATCTCATGCTTTATCTGCCGCAACAGCGTTTGAATTTTTTACCGCTACCACAGGGGCAGGGGCCATTTTGAGCTGGCTGTGAAAGTGTACCATCGACATAGAACCAGCGCTCATCTTCTTTAATAAAGCGACTGACTTCGTGAATGACCTCAGTGTCCCCTTCTACCTGGTAGCGCGCAATGAATTCAACGGTGCCGTTGATATCCGCTTCGTTGCCCGCGCTGGTATGACAAATTTTAAGACCAAGCCATTTGGGTTGCGGTTGTTGGTTGAGGTCAAGCGGGCCGGGGCGTGTGGCAGGGTGCCATGTTTTGGATAGATAGTGGCTGTGGTTGAGCGTGTAGGCACTATAACGTGAGCGCATTAGTTTTTTAGCGGTGGGAGCGCTGATCTGATCTTCAAGGTATTGACCACAGCACGCCATGAATCGGTTGCCACTACCGCAAGGGCACTTATCAAGTGTTGTGTTTTGCATTGTGTCAATGTAGCGCGTAACAGGCGTTGGCACAAATATAATAGTTAGTGCATGTTTTGCCGTTCGGCATCAATCTCCTATGAGACTGATGCCAGGATATCCACTCGTGTCAGTATCTCCACTCAGGCTGTCTCGCCGTGCTAAAATCCGCTTCATGATAAATTTTACCAACGTCGCATTGCGTCGCGGCGGCAAAATACTCTTCGAGAAGGTCACTTTTACCATCCACCAGCGGCAGCGTGTGGGCGTGACCGGCGTGAATGGCTGTGGTAAATCGAGCCTGTTTGCGATGGTGCGTGACCAGCTGCATAGCGATGCGGGTGAGTTGACGCTGCCGCCCAATCAGGTGATTGCGCATGTGGCACAGGAGACGCCTGCGTTGGATCGCTCGGCAATTGATTATGCGATTGATGGTGATGTTGAGCTGCGCACCATTGAGGCCGAGCTGGCTGAAGCAGAGGCGGCGGATGATGGTAATCGTCAGGCGCAGTTGCATGCCAAGCTCGAATCGGTGGATGGTTACACTTGTCGCAGCCGCGCCGCACGCTTGCTGCATGGGCTGGGTTTCACCACCGTGCAGGAAGCATTGCCGGTTAAGAGCTTTTCAGGTGGCTGGCGTATGCGACTAAATCTGGCGCAGGCATTGATGTGCCGTTCCGATATTCTACTGCTGGATGAGCCGACTAATCATCTGGATCTGGACGCGGTGATGTGGTTGCAGGCGTGGTTGAGTCAATATCAGGGGACGCTATTGCTGATCTCGCATGATCGCGATTTTCTCGATGACGTGAGTACTCATATCGCCCATGTTGAACAGGGTGGAATTGAGCTTTATACCGGTAATTACAGTGCTTTTGAGAAGCGTCGTGCTGAACGGTTAGCGCAACAGCAGTCGGCCTATATCAAACAACAGGAAGAGATCGCTCATATCCATAGCTTTGTGACGCGCTTTAAGGCAAAGGCGAGTAAGGCGAAGCAGGCGCAGAGTCGCCTCAAGACGTTGGAGCGGATGGAGATGATCAGTGCGGCGCATATCGATTCACCATTTCATTTTACTTTTCTTGAGCCGGAGAAACTGCCGCATATGTTATTTCAGATGCGTGATACTGAGATTGGCTATGGCGATAAAACTATTCTGACGAATGTAAAACTGGAACTGGTGAGTGGCGATCGCGTGGGGCTGCTAGGCGCTAATGGCGCAGGTAAATCGACTTTGATTAAGGTGCTGGCAGATACCCTTGAACCCGTTAGTGGTGATTTCACCAAGGCGCAGGATCTGCGTATTGGTTACTTCGCGCAGCACCAACTGGAACAACTGCATCTTGATGAGAGCCCGCTGGAGCACCTGCTGCGTCTCGACCCGCGCGCACGTGAACAGGAACTGCGCGATTTTCTAGGTGGTTTTGCCTTTCATGGCGATAAGGTAAGCGACCCGGTAAAACCCTTTTCGGGGGGTGAAAAGGCACGTTTAGTACTAGCGATGCTGGTCTATCAGCGCCCAAATCTACTATTACTAGACGAGCCGACTAATCATTTGGACCTGGAGATGCGCCATGCGTTGAGTGTCGCGCTGCAAGGGTTTGAGGGGGCGTTGGTGATGATCTCGCATGATCGCCATATGTTGCGCAGCGTGACGGATCGCTGGTTGTGGGTTGATGGCGGCTGTGTGACCCCATTTGATGGTGATTTAGAGAGCTACCGTCAGCAGATGATAGCGCGTCGCGAGACGGATGAATCGATGAAAATGGCTGGGGGTAACTCTGTAGGTGTGGCGGGAGAGAGTAGTCAGGCAACCCGTAAAACGCGTCGTCAGCAGGATGCAGAGCAACGTCGTGCATTGAAACCACTACAGAACAAGCTGAAAAAGCTGGAGCAGCAGATGGATAAGCTGAATAGCCAAAAAGAGGCGGTTGAGGCGCAGTTGGCGGGCAGTGATATCTACCAAGAGAGAGAAAAGGCACGTTTGAAAACGTTGTTGGCAGATCAGGTGAATGTGAGCGCTGAGCTGGACCAGGTTGAAAGTGAGTGGATGGTGGCTTCTGAATCGCTAGAGGCTCTAAACGCTTGATCTAGCTGGGCTGGGTTGAAGGTGTGGAAATGCCCATTGAGGGTTGGTTATTTGCTAGAATGTGGCAAATTCTAAAAAATTAGCATTACTTTGGGGCAAGTCTAAAACATGTCTGAGCAGATTAATCTTGAGGCGATCACAGCACTTAAAGAGAAGTACGAGAGTATTATGGTCACCATTGGTATTTCGCTGGGGATGGGGTTAATGCTCTCTTTTTTTATGTACGCGCAATTTATCGATCGTATGCCGCCAATCTTCATACAGGTGTGGTTGCTCATTGTCGGCCTGATGATTGCGGCACTATGTTATATCAAACGTCTTTCGTTTAAATGGCTCATGAAACGTCATGGACAACGGGCTGAATTTCAACCGCTGCTAGCCAGGATTAGTGCGACCGATATCGAAAAAGAGGCGAAGGTGTTGTTGGCTGAAAAGTTCCCGTCATAACGCTGGGGTGATGTTTTTTAATAGTGTTTGATAGATTATGCGCAATCCATTACGCGTCTGCTCTGCGTTGTAGTATGTTCCATGTTTACCGCTTCCTGCATCTGTCTACGTCCTGTAGTCAATGGTGATTTCTCCTTAGTTTAGCTGGATGATATTTAGATCGGCTGAAAAACGTCTATAATAGCCGCCATTTGCACATATTGTCGATTTTAAAAAGGTAGAACAACGTGATTAGAAAACTTTGCCAGCGGATTTCAGAACATAAGATGTTTGAACGCTTTGTGGTGGCGGTAATTGTCATCAATGGCGTGATATTAGGGCTGGAGACTTCGGTTGACATTTACGCTCAATATGGCACCTGGCTGCAGATGGGAAACCATGTTGTGCTGGGGATCTTTATTATTGAAGCGATCATTAAAATTACCGCAGTCGCACCACAGTGGAAGCGTTATTTTGGTGATGGCTGGAATCTGTTCGATTTCACCGTGGTGGTATTGTCGTTGATTCCATTTACCGGTGATCTGGCGATGGTGGCGCGTCTGTTGCGCCTGTTACGGGTACTGCGTCTGATTTCGGCGATTCCGGAGCTGCGCATGATCGTCTCAACATTGATCCGTTCAATCCCAAGCATGGCGAATGTGTTGCTATTGATGAGCATCATTTTTTATATCTATGCGGTAGCGGGTTACCACCTGTTCCATGCGCATGACCCTGAGCATTGGCGTACATTGGGGATGTCTTTGCTAACACTGTTTCGTATAGTAACACTCGAAGACTGGACCGATGTGATGTACACCGCGATGGAGATGCACCCGTTGGCGTGGATCTACTTCGTTAGTTTTGTCATCATGGGAACGTTTGTGATTATTAACCTCTTTATTGCAGTGGTGTTGAATAACCTGGAAGAGGCGAAGATTGAGCGTCTGGAGCAATTACAACCGCCAGTGTCACGTGATGAGCTGTTACGTGAATTGCGCCAGACACAGCAGTTGCAGCAGGGCGAGTCTGTTAAATATTAATGAAATACTGCGGATGGTGTGAATACGAGATTAAATTGTTAATGCGGTGGTGGGCGCGTAACGCGCATGATGACAGGTGTAGTATTATGAGGCCTTTGCACGATACAATTACGAGTAAAAATAGCGCGCTATTTAATGGTACTTTCTGCTTCAATCAGGAAAATGTCAGCTCATTTTTTCGGGCCTGTATCGTGCAAAAGTCTCATTATGTTTAATTTTTCAAAAAACTGTTAGGAGTAGTTCCCATGGCAACAGCAAGTGCAAGACATATTCTGGTAGATAGCGAAGAGGAATGTCATTCGCTTAAGGCACAGATCGAAGCGGGTTCAGACTTCGTTGATGTGGCGAAAGAACATTCGAAATGCCCATCTGGCGGCCGTGGTGGTGATCTGGGGACTTTCGGCCCAGGGCAGATGGTGAAAGAGTTCAATGATGTTGTTTTTAGTGATGCGGTCGGGGTGGTTCATGGGCCGGTGCAGACGCAGTTTGGATATCATCTTATCGAAGTAACGGAGCGTTCCGAGTAGCCTTGGCACTCTGTAATTGACGATGCACTTAGCCACCGCCATTAAGGCGGTGGCTGTTTTCTTTGTGGATAGTCTTGGTTTGACAGGTTTTTGAATAGATGCAAATAACAGATGAAACGATAGAAACGCTCGATAGTGCTGAGGCCTGGGTGTATTGGGGTGTTGATTGCTTTGAGCAGCATGGTATCTATTGTGGCCACGGTACCGATAATGTGTTGGATGAGGCTGCATGGCTGGTGCTTGCTGCGTTAGAGATGCCGCTGGATGTGTCATTGGCGAATGTACCGCAGCCACTTGCGCCGCTACAGCGACGTGCTATCGCCAATCTGTTTCAGCAACGTGTCGAGACGCGCAAACCGGCGGCTTATCTCACCAATGAAGCGTGGTTTTGTGGCTTGCGGTTTTATGTTGATGAACGGGTGCTGGTACCGCGTTCCCCAATTGGTGAGTTGATTGTGAATGGTTTTGCACCGTGGTGGCCGGATCAAAGTCCGGTCAGTCGGGTGCTAGATATCGGTACCGGTAGTGGCTGTATCGCGATCGCCTGTGCGCATGCTTTCCCTGCTGCGGTGGTTGACGCGGCCGATATCTCGCTCGAGGCGCTGGCAGTGACACAACAGAATATTGAACTACATCAGTTAGACGCGCGTGTTAATAGGGTAGAGTCCGATCTGTTTAGCGCGCTTGATGGACGGCGTTACGACATCATCGTGAGCAATCCACCTTATGTGGATGCAGAGGATATTGCATTGATGCCCGAAGAGTTTCACCATGAACCGCCATTGGGGTTGGTGGCGGGTACTGATGGGCTTGATTTTGCAGTTCGTATCCTGCAGGACGCGCCGCGTTATCTCACCGCAGAAGGTGTTTTGATTGTTGAGGTGGGCAATAGTGATGCCGCACTGGCACAACGTTTTCCTACGGTGCCTTTTATGTGGCTGGAGTTTGAAAATGGTGGCCATGGCGTCTTTCTGCTAACGGCACAGGAGTTGGCGGAATATCACGAGCTGTTTTTGGCCGCGTGATTATGCACTATTTTCGTTCCCTTAAACAAGATGGTGAGTCGCGCCAGATTGTATCGTGGGCGATGTATGACTGGGCTAATTCCGCCTATGCGACGGTGGTGATCGCCGGTTTTTTCCCTATCTTTTTCAAACAATACTGGGGTGCAGACCTCAGTGCCGTCGAGAGTACCTATCAACTGGGTATTGCCAATGCGATATCGAGTCTGGTGATTATGGTGTTCGCACCACTACTCGGTGCGATTGCAGACCGTGGTTCGGCACGTAAAAAGTTCCTGCTCTTTTTTGCCTTGATGGGTATTGTGATGAGCGGCGGACTCTTTTTTATTGAACAGGGGGCGTGGGCGCTGGCGGCGATTATCTATATTCTGGCATCGATCGGCTTTATGGGCGGCAATCTTTTTTATGACGCTTTGATTGTTCGGGTGGCACCGCAAGAGAAGTTTGATCTAGTCTCTGCGCTTGGCTATGGCCTGGGTTACCTCGGTGGTGGGATACTGTTTTCGGGGATGGTGGCGATGACATTATGGCCGAGTGCATTTGGACTGGATGATGCGAGCGAGGCGGTACGTGTTTCATTTATTTGTGTCGCCCTATGGTGGGGGCTATTTTCGATTCCGCTGCTACTATTTGTGAAAGAGCCTGAAGCGGCACGTAATGAATCGAGTTGGCAGATTGTGTGTGGCGGTTGGCGGCAGCTGCGTCAAACCCTGCATGAAATTCGTCAGTTAAAAGTGGTGGTGCTATTTTTGTTGGCTTACTGGCTCTATATTGATGGCGTCGGTACGATTGTGCGCATGGCGGTCGATTATGGGTTATCGATCGGTTTTGATTCCAATAGCCTGATTGTGGCGCTGTTGATCACTCAGTTTGTCGGCTTTCCGGCTGCGATTGTGTTTGGGAAATTGGGGCAGCGTTACGGCGCAAAAACAGGAATCTTTATCGCGATTGGTGTTTACATTGGGATTACCGTGTGGGCCTCGGTGATTGAAAAAGAGATCGAATTTTACGGTCTCGCGATTATGATTGGGCTGGTGCAGGGCGGGATTCAATCCCTAAGCCGTTCACTCTATGCGCGTTTAATTCCAGCAGATAAGGCGGCTGAGTTTTTTGGTTTTTACAATATGTTGGGTAAATTTGCTGCCGTCGTTGGGCCGTTGATGATGGGCTGGATAGCAGTTGCGACCGATAGCCACCGCTTGGCGGTGTTGTCATTGCTGATTCTCTTTGTGGCGGGTGCGGTGTTGTTGTGGTTTGTGGATGACAAGGCGCGTCAGCCGCTCAAAGTCAATCACTAGTGATTGACTAAAATTTATTTTTGTTGACAAGTGGTTGGCCTGACAATAATGCCCAGTTCTGAGTTTTTAGAGCGTTCGTAATGCGCTGTTTCTTAATTATATTGACGGGGTTTGTATTTCATGAAAGATCTTAAACAGGCACTTGAGGCGGCTTCGCGTCATTTTGCCTTAAAAGAACTGGATGCAGCGATTAATGCCTGTGATGCTATTCTTAAAGAGCTGCCGGGGCAGCCTGAGGCTTCACACATTCGGGCATTTGTCTTGCTGTCGAAGAGTCAGGAGATCTCAGGAAAAGCAATTGAGCAGTTGCAAAATTCGTTGCAGCTCCATCCTGAAAATCCTCTTGTGTTAAGCACATTGGGTGAGGCATACCTCGTTGCTAATCGATTCGCTGAAGCGAGGGTGGTACTTCAGAAGGCTCTATCGATAGCGCCAGAGTTTTACTATGGATTGATGGTGATGGGGCGGCTTTTACTGCAACTTGAACGTTGTGCTGAGGCTGAGGTGGTGCTTCGAAAGGCGTTAAGCCTGCCGGATACCGACCATCAAGCCACTTATATTGCACTGGCCAGGTCTGTGATGCCTGGTCCTTGGTATATGGATCGACTGGCTGATTTCCATGAGTGGCTTCAGCCTGCTACGTATCTGGAAATAGGGGTGGAGACAGGTAAAACGCTTAAGCTGGCGCAGCCACCGACGGTCGCTGTTGGGGTGGACCCTGCGCCTCAAATTAAAGACTCCTTGCCTGATACAACGCAGGTGTTTAGTTTAGGTAGTGACCCATTTTTTGAGCAACATCATTTGCCAGATGTGTTGGGGCACTCTTCGCTCGATTTTGCTTTTATCGATGGTTTGCATGTATTCGATCAGGCGTTACGCGATTTTATGAATATAGAACGATTCAGTCGGCCCAGTACCGTGGTGGTCATACATGACTGTTTACCACTCGATACTGCATCATCGGATCCTGACCGCGCGACCCAATTTTGGTCGGGAGATCCGTGGAAAGTGATGGCTGTCCTGCGCCATTTTCGCCCAGACCTTACTTGCTTTACCATCCCGACTTGCCCGACAGGGCTTGGTGTTGTGACTAACCTTGACCCTGCGAATACGGTGCTCAAAGAGCGTTATAGTGAGGTGGTTGGAACTTATCAGGATAAAAACTATGACTGGTTAGTGGAAAATGATCTGTCTGAGGTGCTGGGGGTGTTCGTGAACGACTGGGATGAGATTATGGCTCGTATCGGTGAAGCACATGCCAAGCGTTATGAGTAAGTTACTTTTGATAGTCAATTAGCCCCTGAGCGTGTTTTGACTTCACTTCGCTTATTCACGCTATCTGGGCGGAATGGCACATTGGCTTAAATATCGTGGTTGTGACTTTCTCATTGTCGCTACAAGTTCGTAGTAAGTAGCCTGGGTTTCTCTTCGTTCAGTCCAGGCCACCCTATTGGGTATTTCAGGGTAGCGCTTAAATATCATAGGGTTACAGTCGGATATGATGGTTAAAATTCGCCGCGAAGGTTCAATTCCCCTATAATGGCTGATTGCCCGCGCCGATATTCATTTTTTCAGACGGGTCAGGAGTGCAGTATGGATCAGTCGCTGGTTTTTGATATTGAATTAATTCGTCGCTATGATAAAAGCGGCCCGCGCTACACCTCGTACCCGACGGCGGTGAAGTTTGATGAACGTTTTGCTGAGGTGGAATATCACGCGCTGGCAGCCAAAAGTAATCGGCAAGGTGGTGGGCCTCTCTCGCTCTATTTCCATATCCCATTTTGCGACACGCTCTGTTTCTACTGTGCATGTAACAAAATCGCGACCAAGAATCGTAAGCACGCGATCCCATACCTCGACTCGCTATTTAAAGAGATTGAGATGCAGGGTGCATTGTTTGATAAGTCTCGAAAAGTAGACCAGCTTCATTGGGGTGGTGGCACACCGACCTTTATCAGCCATGAGCAGATGACGGCGTTGATGGCGAAGAGCCGTGAACATTTCAATCTGCATGATGATGACAGCGGCGAGTACTCGATTGAGATTGATCCGCGTGAGGTGCAAAACGATACCATTAAATTGCTGCGTGAACTTGGCTTTAACCGCATGAGTTTGGGTGTGCAGGATTTTGACCCTAAAGTACAGAAGGCGGTCAATCGCATTCAGAGCGAAGCGCAGACCTTTGCGGTGCTTGAACAGGCGAAAGCGGAAGGTTTTAAATCGCTCAGTGTAGACTTGATCTACGGCCTGCCATTTCAGACGCTAGCAGGATTTGCCAATACGGTGGAGAAGGTAATCGCGGCAGGGCCAGATCGTCTCTCTGTTTTTAACTATGCGCATCTGCCTGAGATGTTTAAACCACAGCGCCGCATCCTTGATGCCGACTTGCCGTCATCAACCGAGAAACTGGAGATCCTGCAGATGACTAACGAACGTCTGAAACAGGCGGGGTATGTTTATATTGGCATGGATCACTTTGCCAAGCCGGATGATGAACTGGCGGTGGCGCAGCGCGAGGGTTCTCTCTACCGTAATTTTCAGGGTTATTCGACCCATGCTGAGTGTGACCTGGTGGCGATGGGCATTACCTCAATTGGCATGGTGAACAACAGCTATAGCCAGAATGTAAAGACGATTGAAGCGTATGCGGAATTGATCGATGCCGGAAAGTTGCCTGTGTATCGTGGCATTGAACTGAATGATGATGATATCCTGCGCCGTGAAGTGATCACCAAACTGATTTGCCAGTTTGAACTGAATATGGGCTCGATCGCCAGGCAGTTCAAGATTGACTTTACGGAATACTTTGCGCTGGAGATGGAAGAGATTCGTCAAATTGAAGCAGATGGATTATTGACGATTGAAGGCGATAAGGTCAGTGTGCTGCCGGTTGGTCGTCTGCTGATCCGCAATGTCTGCATGGTGTTTGATCGTTACCTGCGCGAGCAGACTGAACAGCGTTTTTCCAGGGTAATCTAGGGTCTGTTGACGTTTCATTTTCATCACTGTTGCGCCTGAAAAATCGCCAATCAAGGCGCGAGGAGAGCGGTTTGGTCACTCCCAATGAACGACGAGCAACACCGAGTGGTGTTTTTTCAGGCGCAACCCGAAGGACTGGGTCGCTTTTTTCGCCCTACTGCGTTGTCAGGCGCTTATGTAAATGACTACACTGCGCTTCTTTCGCCTTGTAGGACGAAAAAAGCGACTCCAGCAGTGATGAAAATGAAACGTCAACAGACCCTAGTGCTTCGTCAGGATTATCTTGATGGTAATCACGATCTTGAACATCTGAACTTCCTATAGGGATTGTTGTTAGCTGTGAAAATTTCGGTTGGTTTTTGTGATATTCCTCGCATAGTAAAACTTTCGCCAGCAGGTATAATCACTCCATAGATTTTCAAGTCCTTGCAGCTCGCGGCCGATACGCGCATGAAAGGGGGCTTTTGAGCGCAAAAAAATTGCTTCTTCCGACACCACGATTAAATGGGTAGCGGAAATTTTTGTCGGGGTTTTCGTAATGAATTTGATTGATAATTGTTCGGGCAGAAAAGACTATTACTGCCTCTCTTTATGTATCGTGCTCGCTGTTTTTATCAGTGGTTGTGGTAGTGGTAGTGGTGGTGAGGCTCCGGCACCTGTGACGGCCCCCATACCGACGCTTAGCGGCACTATCGGAATTGCAGCAGGTACGGTTGTTGATAGTGATGTTAATGACCCGTTTGCACGCAATGTTTCTAATGATACCTACCTGGAAGCTCAAGCCATACCGAGTCCGGTTACACTGGGCGGTTATCTGAATCGGGCGGGGGTTGGTCCCAGCGGAGCTTCATTAGATGCAGGGGATCTGTTTGATTATTACAGTGTGCGTCTGGAGGCTGGGCAAACAGTCACGGTTACGATGGCGAATGTCCTTGCCGGTGATCTGGATCTCTATCTTTATAGCGATAATGGCACTGCCCCGCCTACATTGGAAGCCAGTTCGCTTGCATCCGGAGCGATTGAAACGCTTTCCATTAGCGCAAGTGGTGACTATTTTATTGAAGTGCGGGTTGCTTCGGGCTACTCCAGTTACACATTAACAGTTGGCGATTTCGCCCCTGCGCAGGTGCAGGGCAGGTTGAACTCTACCGATGCGTTTGTCGCAGGGGATGTGATGGTAAAATTTCGTGATGACCTGAGTCTTCCCGTTGCTAAGCAACTGCCTGCAGTACGGGCAGCCGTGCTTGGATTACAGGCGAAAGCGGGCAGTAGTCATCAACGTTTACAGTTAATGAATCTTGGCGCATCGGAGGCGCGGCATGCGACCTTTAAAATACTGGGATTAGCGCAAAACCGTGATCGCCAGTTCCGCTTTGATAATGCTGATAAGCAGCTTAAGTTTGAGACAATGCAGGTGATCAAGGCGCTGCGACAACGTGCTGATGTGCTTTATGCTGAGCCGAACTACATCTACCAGACAAATGCGCTGCCGACAGACCCGCTGTATAGCAGTCAGTGGCATTATCCGTTGATTAATCTACCTGCGGCATGGGATCTTGAAACAGGGGTGTCGAGTGTCACTGTTGCAGTGATTGATACCGGCGTGTTGCTTAACCATCCAGACCTGCAGGGCCAGTTCTCTGCCGATGGTGGTTATGATTTTATCAGCAGTGACAGTAATTCAGGTGATGGCGAACCGGGTATTGATGCCAATCCTAACGATCCCGGTGATAGCATTGGGGTAGCAAGAAGTTCGTTTCACGGCACGCATGTGGCGGGTACGGTGGCCGCCGCCACCGCTTTTTCTGCGGGCGGGAGTGGCATTGCAGGGGTGGCACCAGGTGTGAAAATTATGCCGGTACGCGCATTGGGTAAAATTGGTGGAACGAGTTACGACATCATACAGGGTGTGCGTTATGCCGCAGGTTTGAGTAACAATTCTAACATAATATTGAATGCAACACAGAAGGCTGATGTGATTAATTTGAGCCTGGGGCGGGTTGGTGGTTCTATACAGGCTGAGCAGGATCTCTACACCGAGGTGCGCGCTGCCGGTGTCATTGTTGTTGCGTCTGCGGGCAATGAAAATTCGAGTGCATTTAACTACCCGGCGGCCTATGCCGGTGTGATCTCTGTCGCTGCGGTGGACATCAGTAAACAGAAGGCACCTTATTCCAATTTTGGCTCGACGGTTGATGTTGCAGCTCCCGGCGGTTATACCGGTACGGATATTGATGGCGATGGTTTTGGCGATGGTGTGTTGAGTACCCTGGGCGATGATTCGGGCGCAGCAGTGAGTTTTACCTATGGTGTTTATAATGGCACCTCAATGGCGGCACCACATATGGCTGGGGTGGTTGCGTTGATGAAGTCGAGTAACAGTGCGTTAACACCCGCTGCTGTTGATGCGTTGTTGCAGAGTGGCGATATTGTCGAAGACCTTGGTGCAGTGGGACGCGATGATATCTTTGGCCATGGCTTGATCAATGCCCATAGCGCCGTCGTCGCGGCTCAATCGGCACCCGCCCCACCACCATTGCTGGGGATCTCACCAACCACCGTTAATATGGGGGCGGTAGGCAGCAGTGCGATGCTGGCGGTGAGCAATGTCGGCAGTGGTACATTGCAAATCAATTTGGTGACAGTGACGGCTGCGCCTGCGTGGTTGGCTGTGAGTGAAGTAACGGTCAATGCCACCTCAAAGCTAGGACTCTACCGGGTGACTGTTGACAGGGCGAGCGTATCAGAAGGGAGCTATCAGGCTGATATTGTCTTTGCCTCTTCGGTGAATAGCGTGACTGTATCTGTATCGCTGCAGGTGATAGCGCAAGCACTGAATGCTGATGCTGGTTATCATTATGTATTGCTGATCGATACTGTTGATTTTAGGGTATTAGACCAGTGGCAAGGTGCGGTAGAGGGAGGCAGTTATCGCTACCAGTTTGATAATGTTCTTTTCCCTGCTGGTCGTGAATACTATGTGGTTGGGGGGACAGACCTCGATAATGATTATCTGATCTGTGATTTCGGTGAGGCGTGTGGTATCTATTTTTCACCGGGAGATTTTCGTACCATTGGAGTTGATGATGTTCATAATGGGCTCGATTTTATCACTGGGTTTGGTGTGGGGGTTCAGGCGAGCTCGCTGCTCCAGCGCGCAGGCATCCCGAAGGGATTCAGGCGGCAACCGACAATCAAACAGCTGGAATAACCAATGAAAACGATACTCTCTTTGTTACTTGCTACAACCTTTTCAGGTATGACCGCATGTGCCTCAAGTTCTTCAGAGGTGCGTAATGGTGATGTTACTTCAGCCCATGTAGAGGTCAGCGTGCTTTATGCAGGCATGCAATGTGGGCGAGAAGATCCTGATGCACGAGCCAGTTGGGCTTCAAATACGATAGAGCTGCAGCACCTTTATGACAAATTCCCGCAAGAGGCCATGCCGTCGATAAATTTTGATCGTGAGCGGGTTGTCTTGATGGAGATGGGACTGCGTCCCACATTGGGGTATCGTTTGGCGTTGGTGAGTCCTAAGGCCAGAATCGAACAGGGGAATGCAGAGGTTTTGCTTGAATGGATAGCGCCAGACCGTAATATGATGGTTGGGCAAATGTTAACCAGCCCTTGCCTGTTGTTAAAACTGGAACGCGGCCCTTACCAGCAGGTGCAGCTTAGCGATCAATCAGGGGTGAAAAAGGCGACGTTAGTCGTACCTGAATAAGGCTTGAGCTAGATAGCATGGCAAAAGCTCCAGGGCATCTAAGCGGGCAACGATAGTGGGGGATGTTGAACAAGACGCCGCGCCCCGATTTCCGCTACAATATTGTCCATGTCAGGAAATTCATTTGGAAAACTTTTTACGGTCACCTCTTTTGGTGAAAGTCATGGGCCTGCGCTCGGTTGCATCGTTGATGGTTGCCCGCCTGGGCTTGATTTAGACGTTGCGGATCTACAGCTTGATCTCGATCGGCGTAAACCGGGTACCTCGCGCCACACCACGCAACGGCGCGAGGCGGATGAGGTGAAGATTCTGTCGGGTGTATTTGAAGGTAAGACCACTGGCACGCCGATTGGGTTGATGATCGAAAACACCGATCAGCGTTCGAAAGACTACTCGAATATTATGAATAGTTTTCGCCCGGGTCACGCTGACTACACCTATCAGCAGAAATATGGCACACGCGATTATCGCGGTGGTGGGCGTTCGTCTGCACGTGAAACGGCGATGCGCGTGGCGGCAGGTGCGATCGCCAAAAAATACCTGAAGGTGCGTTACGGCATCACAATTCGTGGTTATATGGCGCAGTTGGGACCAATTAAGGCGGAAGCGCTGGATTGGGATGAGGTGGATAATAACGCCTTTTTCTGCCCAGATGCCTCCAAGGTCGAGGCGCTGGAAAAGTACATGGATGCGCTGCGCAAAGAGGGTAACTCCATTGGCGCACGTATTAACGTGGTTGCCGAAGGGGTGCCACCAGGCTGGGGTGAACCGATCTTTGATCGTCTCGATGCAGACATCGCCCATGCGTTGATGAGCATCAATGCGGTCAAGGGTGTTGAGATTGGTGCGGGCTTTGATTGTGTCGAGCAGAAGGGCACAGTGCACCGTGATGAAATTACTCCAGAAGGTTTTCTCACTAACAATGCGGGAGGTGTACTAGGAGGTATTTCTAGTGGGCAACATATTCGTGCCAGTATTGCACTGAAGGCGACGTCGAGCCTGCGTTTGCCGGGACAGAGCATTGATATCAACGGTGAGCCGATGGAGGTGGTGACCAAGGGGCGCCATGACCCTTGTGTTGGTATCCGCGCAACACCTATTGCTGAAGCGATGTTGGCGATTGTGTTGATGGATCATATGCTGCGTCATCGTGCGCAGAATGCTGATGTGCAGTCGGAAACCCCTGTTATCCCTGCTCAGCCTTAATGTCAAAACCTGATGAAGTGGCGCCGTACTGGCGTCTCTCTGGCTTCTACTTTTTCTACTTTGCGGCCCTTGGGGCACTGCTGCCTTACTGGGGATTGTATTTGCAATCGCTTGGTTTTGGCGCGCGTGAAATCGGTGAACTGATTGCGATTTTGATGGCGACTAAAATTGTCGCCCCCAATATCTGGGGCTG
>QIJH01000084.1 GCA_003232725.1 Chromatiaceae bacterium
CGACACCCGGTACGCTTAGCAGGCGACGTTTTACATCCTGCGCCAGCTCAAACAGGTGGCTGCGCGAGACATCACCATAAAGTGCCACGCTAATCACCGGAATGCGTGATTTCATACGGCTTAACTCGGGGCGCTCCGCATCATCGGGCATATCGGAGAGGCGCTCCAGGATGGAGCGCGCATCGTTAACAAATTCGCTGACATCGGTACCAGATTTGAGATCGATGATGATATTGGAGAGTCCTTCGCTGCTGGTCGAGGTGATGGTGTCGATCTCCATCATGTCGTCAAACTCTTCCTCGATCGGCAGGCTAACGAGGCGTTCCATCTCTTCCGGTGAGGTCCCTTTGTAGATGGTGGTGATCTTTACCTTGTCCATCTCTACCACCGGGAACATCTCCTGTGGCAGTTGATACCACGACAGCACGCCCATGATCAAAATCAACGCCAACATCAAGTTGGTGATTAGCGGGTTGTCGATACTGAAACGAATTAGACGCATGTAAGTGTAATGTTGGTGATGGTGGGGTTATTCGCGCACGACCGACTGACCGTCGGTGAGGAAGGCCACATCACGCGCGACGACCATTTCTCCCGCCTGAATAGCACCGCTTACCACTTGCAATTGTCCCTGGCGGGCGCTGAGTGTGACCGCGACACGGCGCAGGGTCTCCGCTTCAGCGATAAAAATAAAGCGCTCATCGTTGTGATGCAGAATGGCCGAGACCGGCACCACTAATGCATTGGGCAGTGCTTTGAGTTCAAGTGTTGCGGTGGCGGGCGCACCTGCCTGCAGGCCGTCGCCATCAAGGCGGATGCGCACCGCGTGGGTAAAGGTTTCGGCATCGGGACTGGTCTGCAGTGCAATAATTTTACCGCGGCGCGCTTCGCCGTTAATTGTGACGGATACGGGTTGTTGCAGGCTTAACATCGCAGCAGTGGTGCCGTTGACGTCGAGGTTGAGGTCAAGTTGTGTTAGTTGAAGCAGTTCAACCACTACCTGGTTGGGGGTAACATAATCGCCTGCCTCAACCTGTACGGCATTGATGGTGCCACCATAGGGCGCGCTGATGGCGGTGCGTGCCACGTTGCGTTTAGCGCGCCGTACCGCCGCATGTTTAAGTTCGAGGCGTGCCTTGCTGGTATCGACACTATATCTGAGCTGCTCCTCCTCGCGTTGCTGTTGAATCAGCAATTGATTGGCACTGTCTCGCATTGAACGCGAGGCGAGTGATTTCTGTCCGAGTTGTTCCAGCCGAGTAACTTCACGCGCCTGCAATGCGCGGTTTTCACTAATCAATTTGAGTATGCGCTGGTCGCGCGCTATCGCCTTGTGCTCCTGTGATAACTGCGCTTTTGCTTCGGCCAGCGCATCTTGCTGGTCGCCACGATGCAAGGTGATTAATACGTCCTCCTCGTTGACCCTGTCGCCAGGCTCAACGTGGCGAGCCAATACCTGCCCCGAGAGCTCAAAGCTAAGTGCGCTGCTGCGTACTGGCCTCAGGTGACCACCGACCTTTTTTATCGGTTGAACTAACTGCTGAACAATGGGCTGCACTATCACCTGCGTGGCGGCGATTTCGCGTAGTACCGGCTTCTTTTGCGGTGCTGTGAGCAGCAGGATGGCAATTAGGCAAATCACACATAGAATGAGAATCAGGATATACTTTAATGATAATTTTTTGATTTGTATATCGGCCTCACTCATACAGTTACCATACCTGTTATTTAACGAAATTTAAAACCGCTTTGTATATACCTTACCACTCAATCCAGTCTGAGAAACAGTTGTGTCGACAAAAGGTTAGCATCGAATTACCTGGATCGGCATACATCTCTAGCGCCTTGAGTTCACTGCTGCTAATGCTCCTGTTGTTTTTATTTGAGAGTGGCCCGGCAACGGCGAATGAGTGGCAGCTATGCCGTCACCATTTACCTGACTTTCAAGGAGATCTGGCGCTAGGTGAAAAGACGCTGATTAGCGCGGATTACGGTTTGGCAACGGGCAGGAACCTTTATGAAATGAGTGGTGAGGTGGCGTTTGTGCAGGCTAAGCAGTATTTGCATGCCGAACGTGCCGTGTATGACAAGCGGCTTGAGCGCCTTGATGCCTATGACAATGTGAGTATCACCACTGCTGATGCGCTTTTTCAGGGGGACTCATCGCGTATGTGGCTGGGTAATTCTAGCGGTACCATCAATAACGCACAATTTCAGCTGCGCGCTAACCATGCCCGGGGAGATGCTGAGCAGATTGTTTTTGAGTCTGAAGATGTCACGGTATTAAAAAAGGCAACTTACACGACCTGCGATCCGACTCGCCGAGACTGGTTGATGTCGTCGACGAAGATCCGCTTAGATCGTTCGACTGGCATGGGCAGTGCACGGCACGCGGTATTGTCGTTTATGCATGTGCCATTTTTCTATCTGCCCTATATTTCATTTCCGATTGATGATCGTCGGAAATCAGGGGTGTTACCGCCAGCCTACCGGAGATCGGAGCTGAATGGGGTGGATTTCAGTGTGCCTTATTATCTGAATCTGAGTCCTCATCGTGATGCAACGGTAACACCTCGAAATATTGGGAAGCGAGGTTTGGTGTTGAATAGCGAATTTCGTTATCTTAACCCGAGGAACAGTGGCATTCTCAATCTTGAATATTTAGGGCGGGACAGGCTATATGAAGAAAAAATAGCAGGTGATGACAGCAAAAGAGGGCGGGCTACATTCACTCATAGTGGCAATCCACTCCAGCGCATACACACCAATATTGATCTGAACTATGTTTCGGATCCCGATTATCTCTCTGAACTCGGTAGTTCTCTGAGTATCAGCAGCGTTACGCATCTGGAGCGTAGCGCGGATATTCGCTATCTGGGTGATAACTGGGGTAGCAAACTACGTGTACAGAGCTACCAAACGGTGGACGAGATGATTCCTGAAAGCGCGAGGCCCTATAAAAGATTGCCCCAGCTGACATTTAACTCGCTTCGTCCGATTGAGAAAAATGCCCTGAACTATGGTCTGAGCGGCGAATATGTTGCTTTTGAACGCACGGATAGACTGACGGGACAACGCCTGGATCTCAAACCGACCATTAGTTTTCCACTGAGTACCGATGCGGTCTATTTCACCCCTTCATTGACGGTACAACATTCGCGTTATGATTTAACGCGTCTGCCAGGTGATTTAGCAAGCGACGATGCGTTGACGCGAACCCTGCCATTGCTGACGTTAGATAGCGGGGTATTTTTTGAAAGAGATACGAACATTGCCTCCAGAGCTTATTTGCATACCCTGGAGCCTCGCCTAATGTATGCTTATATCCCTTACCGTGAACAGAGCGATATCCCTGTTTTTGATAGCGGCGAACCCACTTTTAGTTTTTCCCGTTTATTTAGCGCCAATCGTTTTAGCGGGGTTGACCGCGTCGGTGATACCAGCCGCGTAACGCTTGCCGTGACGACCCGTCTGATTGATCAGCAGACGGGTGTTGAACGCTTTAATGCGAGTATCGGACAGATCTATTATCTTAGCGATCGCCGGGTGACACTGGCGGCGGATAATGTCGATGAACTTAAAAAGTCCGATATTGTGGCGCAAAGTAGCGCCTATTTGCGTAGTGACCTGCGTATTAATGCCGATTATCAGTGGGATGTGAACCTTCATAAAGTCGCAAAGGGCTCGATTCAGTTTAATTACAAGCCCGCAAAGCGGCGTATCCTTAATTTGGGGTATCGCTATCGCAATGTCACGCAATCGCAGATTGATGCCTCCATATTATGGCCTGTCCCGCATACCCGTCGCTGGCATCTCATTGGGCATAAGACTCGCTCGCTGCTGGATGAAGCAACTATTGAATCGTTTTTTGGGCTGGAATATCAGACTTGCTGCTGGAAGTTGCATATTGTCAAACACAGATTCCTGAATAAAGTGTTAGTGGATCAGGCCGCGCTTCCAGGTGGAGAGTCTGTCGACCCTTATGATAGAAGTATATTCATTCAGCTGGAACTGAAAGGGATGGGTAAGCTGGGTAAAACCATCGATGGCCTACTGGAAGATGGTATCCTAGGTTATTCGAATTGAATTATTTTTGGTAACTACTCAGCTAACCCATGAAATCCACCCGTTCAGCGTTAAAAAATGATCATTTACACGTGTAAACTCACATTTTTCGCCTTGAACTGCAGATTTCATGAGCGATCTGAGCAGTCACTGTTAATTTTGACTACTCGCTGAGTAGTTACTATTTTTGTAACTATTCAGCACAGTAGAAAATAAGCGTGTAACGATTCAGATTACCCCTAAAGCTTGCCAGTTTCTTTATACCCTCGGGTGCAAGGCAAAAAATGTGAGTTTGTATGGATAAATGATCATTTTTTAACGCGGGAATGGCGAGCTTTAGGAGTGAGCTGAGTAGTTACTTACTTTTTAGCTAAATCAACCAATACATCAAGTGAGTTACACATGAGGCAATTTTTCCAACATAGCATATTTATGACAACGCTGATAGGGGTGCTACAGATGGCTTCGCCAGTATTGGCATTCGCCGCAGAGCGCACTGAACTAGTCCCACTGAACCGCATTGTCGCGGTAGTGAACGACCAGGTACTGACCCAAAATGAGCTGAAAAATGAACTCTTTGCAGTAGGTCAGCAGTTAAAGCAACAGGGCATTCGCGCCCCTGCTGCGTCAGTGCTGAATAAGCAAGTACTGGAACGTTTGATCACCACGCAAATTCAGCTGCAGCACGCCAGTATGAACGGCATTGTGGTTGATGACGAGACCCTTAATAACACCATCAGCAACATCGCATCACAAAATGATCTATCGCTGGCTGAGTTTCGCGAAGTCCTGCAGCGCGATGGTTTTAAGTTTGCCTCGTTTCGTGAAGATATCCGTAAAGAGGTGATCATTCGTCGTCTGCGTCAACGCCAGGTCGATAGTCGCATCACGGTAACCGCGCAGGAGATTGACGATTTTATTGCGACGCAAAAGGTGCAGGGCAATATCAATAGTGATTACCATCTTGGCCATATTTTGGTTGCGCTACCGGAGGCGGCAACGCCGGAACAGATTAAAACATCGCGTACTAAGGCGTTGGCGATTCTTGAAACGTTAAACGACGGCGCTGATTTCCGGCAGGTTGCAATTAGCCGCTCTGACGGGCGTCAGGCGTTGTTGGGCGGTGACCTGGGTTGGCGTAAAACGGGTGAGTTACCAACACTGTTTGCCGATATAGTGGTCAACATGCAAGTGGCAGATGTGAGTGAACCGATTCGCAGTGCAAGTGGTTTTCATATTGTGACGCTCTTTGATTTTCGTGATACCGAACGCCACATCATTAAGCAAGTGCAGGCTCGTCATATTTTGATTAAGCCGCAAGCCGAGCCAGCAGATGTGATTGATCCTGAACAGCAACTTAAAAGCTTGCGTACACGTATCGAAGCGGGCGAAGACTTTGCCGAATTAGCAAAAAGTTTTTCAGATGATGCAGGTAGTGCGGTGAATGGTGGTGACCTTGGCTGGGTGAGCCCGGGTGTGATGGTGAAGTCATTTGAGACAGTGATCTTTGATCTGAAGGATGGCGAGATCAGTGCGCCATTTGAGAGCCAGTTTGGCTGGCATATGGCGCAGGTATTGGCGCATCGTGAACTTGATAACACCGAAGAGCACAATAACGCCAAGGTGCGTGATCTGATCTTTCAACGCAAGTCCGAAGAAGAACACCTGAGCTGGTTGCGTCAATTGCGCGAAGATGCCTATGTCGAGTATCGCCTTGACGACTAGTAACGGTTTAGCGACACCGATTGCAATTACAGCGGGTGAGCCTGCGGGCATCGGCCCAGACCTCTGCATACAGTTGGCGCAAACAACATTGCCGGTTGAGTGGGTGGTGATCGCTGATCCTGAACTGTTACGCCTGCGCGCGCAGCAACTGGGCATAACGATTAACATTGAATGCTACGATGAAACGGTGGAATCGTCACTGTTACCCGTTGGTACGATCAGAGTTGTTCCCATCGGCTGCCCTAACCCCGCTGTTTGTGGCCTAGCTGATGTCGCCAATGTTGAATACCTGCTGGAGACGTTACGTCTCGCCGTGCGGGGTTGTATCGATGGTCGCTTTGCTGCCATGGTCACAGGCCCACTGCATAAGGGTATTATCAATGATGCCGGGATTCCGTTTAGTGGCCATACCGAATTTCTTGCGGACGAGAGTGATACCGGACAGGTAGTCATGATGCTCGCCACTGCAGGGCTGCGCGTGGCGCTCGTTACCACGCATCTACCATTGCTTGAAATCAGCGCAGCGATCACATCCAAAACCCTGGAAGGCAATCTGCGCATTGTTGCGCATGATCTAAAAAGATATTTTGCGATCGAGGCACCGCGCATTTTAGTATGTGGCCTGAATCCGCATGCCGGTGAAGATGGCCACCTCGGCAGTGAAGAGCAAGAGACTATAATTCCTGTGATGGAAAAACTGCGTGGCGAAGGGCTGCGACTACAGGGACCATTGCCTGCAGACACCGCTTTTATTCCAGCCAGAATTGCGGCCTCCGATGTGATTGTTGCGATGTATCATGATCAGGGTTTGCCGGTATTGAAACACCTCGGTTTTGGTAGCGCGGTTAATATCACATTAGGGCTACCGTTTATCCGCACTTCAGTAGATCACGGCACCGCGTTCGATCTGGCCGGAAAGGGCGGTGCCGATATCGGTAGCCTGCAAACAGCGATCACTACGGCAATAGAGATGCGCCGCCATCAAGAGAGTGATGAATCATGAGCCAGCACCGCGCACGCAAACGTTTTGGGCAAAATTTTCTGCATGATAAAGCGGTGATTCTGCGCATCATCAATGCCATCTGCCCACGCAAGGGCGATAACGTGGTTGAGATCGGCCCAGGCCAGGGTGCACTTACTACTCTGCTACTGGATGAGCTGGGTGAGATGAATGCCGTTGAGCTTGATCGTGACCTGGTGCCGATTCTTGAAAAAAATTGCGCGCCGCACGGCAGGTTGAATATTCATAACGTCGATGCGTTGAAGTTTGATTTTTCATCTCTCGCCAAAGAGGCATCATCACTGCGCGTGGTGGGCAACCTGCCCTATAACATCTCAACGCCGCTGATCTTTCACCTGTTAACTCAGGCGAGTTTTATATGCGATATGTATTTTATGTTGCAACGTGAAGTGGTCGAACGCCTCGCCGCGCAACCGGGCAACAAGACCTATGGCCGCTTGAGTATCATGGTGCAATATCATTGCGAGGTTGAAAATCTCTTTATCGTCGGCCCAGAATCGTTTGACCCCATGCCGAAGATCGACTCCGCAATCGTGCGCCTAACCCCGCGCAGCAAACCAGCGGTAAAAGTGAATGACGAAGCGTTGTTTGCCAAGGTGGTTACGCAAGCCTTTTCACAACGTCGCAAAACAATCCGCAACACACTAAAACCATACATGAGCGGCGACGAAATTAGCTCACTTGGGATTGATCCCAGCCTACGTGCCGAAGTGCTAGACCTTGAAATTTTTGCGCGGTTAACGAACTACATCGGCGCAAACCAGCTAGCGGCAGAATAAGTAGTTGATATCTATGGCATGCCCTTGCATTGTTTTAAAGTGAGACATTTTCACAAGTCTATTTTCCGCTCCAGCTGCGTTATAAATGATCTCAAAACAGTCCTTTACTGCGTGTAAACTTCGGTTTTTCGATCATTTATGCCTTGCTGGAACGAAAACTATTTCTCGTCCAAAGGTCTCAAAATAAGGTTTTGTTTGGAGCGTATTGCAAACCGACCGTCTCCAAGAAGAATATGTACTATTGAAGCCATTACCAGAAATATTGGATATTCCCAGCCGCCGCCTTCGTTAATATGAAGCCAGCCGTTTGGAACATGCGTCCATGCAGCTACCAGTAAAACTGGTACTAAGACGACTGAAACATAACGACCGTACAAACCAATCAATATCATTACACCGCCAATTAATTCAAGAAGAAACACTGGCCATGCCATAAACCCCGGTATGCCTTGGGTTTCAAGCCAGGCAGCGAAACCGGGGATGGTAAATACAAACCACTTTAACAGTGCGTGTGCAATCCACATTATCCCTAAGCCTAGTCGTAAAACCATTGCTCCAGTAGCACCGTAAATTTCATCAACAACATTCATAAATTTACCTCACTCTGTCGATTCAACTGGAAAATCAGCTTCTAGCCAATGCTGCTTGCCTTCCACGTACTCAAAGACAGTGGTATATCCCATTTCCTGAAGCGATTCCGTTGCGATTTTTGAATTTTGGCAATCAGTGCTGGCGCAGTACACAACGATCAAGGCATCTTTATCCGGTAGCATATCTGGAGCACATTCTTGTATTTCATCGTGTGGTATATTCAGCGCTCCCGGTAAGTGTTTAGCGTCGAAATACTTCCGTGGAAGGGCTTCGATAATCGTCATTTGCTCTTTAGTATCGAAATTCTCTTTAATTTGTTCGCGCGTAATTGTCTTAGCCATCATAAGTTCCCCCACTAATAATAGTTGTAAATGCAACGATATTAATCATAGGTCTTTAAAGATGTAATTGCAACTATTATGAGTTATTCTTACGTGTATGATAAAAGAGCCTACAAAAGAAACTGTACAAGCCTGGATACACTTGCACCGTACACATCGCTTGCTACTGGAGAGAGTTGAAAATTCACTTAAAAATAAAGGTTTTCCTCCTCTAGACTGGTATGATGTTTTGCTTGAACTACATAGAGAAAAAAGCGCGGGACTACGCCAGTATGAAATTGGCGAAAAAATATTGCTGAATAAACACAATCTTTCCCGTCTGATTGACAGGTTGGAAAAAAATCAACTGGTTGGTCGTCATGCCTGTGCAGAAGATGGACGAAGTAATCGAATTAAAATCACCAATAAAGGTGAGAAAATGCTCAAAAAAGTTTGGCCTGTATATGCTCAGTCTATACAAGAGTGTTTCGGGGTTAAGTTGAAATCCGGCGAATTTACTGAATTATCACGTATCTTGAGTAAGGTATATTATTCATACAAAGCCAATTAAGCGGCATAGTTTAACGCGTTGTTTGATTTGCGCAGGTCGCTACAACCCATTTTACGTAAACCAAAACAACGCTTTAAACTTTCGGTTAGTGGCAACGTTCAAGCTGTAGAAAAACTCTTGATACTCCGTACGTTTAGTCGTACGCTCAATTGCCGCGCGGCTCATGCCAGCCAATTGAGGATTTCAGACTAAACGGAAGCAGATAAAGAATGATGCTCATGGCTGGAAGTTAACGCCTGATGTGGCGTCTGTTCAACAGTCAGTACCACACCACGGCTTGCCAAATCATCAATAATTTGCGTAAAACATGCTGTTTGGGCACCTATTATTTCAGGTGAAATAATCCCTCTCTGGCAAAAAAGTTTTTCTAGTAAAAGACGCGCAATCGCGGTGCAGGTATACCCGGTAGTACGACTCATGGCTGATAATTGAGTGGCTTCATCATATTGATCAAGCAGATGGTAGATAAACGTTTCTTCGCTGTGACGAATCACAATCCGCAGTGCAATATAATCATGATCATTCTCTTTAAAACACATAACGGGTGCTAACACCTTTGCCGTCACATCAAGTACACGAGGTTCGATTCCATTTTCCAGTGAAACCACCTTGTCGCTAAGAAAACCACTATGGTGCAAGCTGCGAATATAATTCAGATGTTGTGGAAAGCGCAGCATTTTCTGACTCATACTCTGAATTTTTCCCGGCATAGTGCCAAGCAGCGTGCCGAGACCATTATAGTGAACGGCTTCCATCATCCCCAGGCCAGGAAAATCCAGCTGCTCAAAGCTGTCAAGTGGCATTCGGGTACAGATTTCCCCTTGAACAATCACCTCAGCAGGGCGCAAATATTCATGCAATATATCAGCGGACGGATAAAAATCCTGGTGATATAACGGCCATTCACGCACCATAGGAAGACCACCAAAAAAACACTCGTAATCGACCACTTCCACCTGCTCAGCACGGTGCCCCAGAATCAAATTTGATAAACCAGGCGCAATGCCCGCATCAATCACCGCTGTCACCCCGTTTTCCTTCGCCAACATATCCAGTTCATTGATATCTCCTGATAATGAGGCGATATTAACCGAATTGATACCGGCTTCGATAACCGTACGCAACGTCTCAATCCCCATGGATGGTGGCAAAGCACCCACCACCAGATCAGCATCCTTTATCAACGGGATAGCTTGCTCAGTAATGGACAGGTCCGCTTCAATCGTCTCAATATTTGGCAGTTCAGCACTGAGTGAAGCCAAACGTTCTGGATCAATATCAATCACAGTCACATGGTGCTCTTCACATAAATCAAAGGCGATTGCACGCCCAACCAGACCTGCTCCTTGTATCACAATTTTATTCATCTTAATCTCCTCAGTATCGCAGTCATGGCTATGCTTCAACTCATTACGTGCATTAACGGTAATTTTACGATCAGGTTTCAGACAATATCGATTATCGTTCGGTACGATAATATTAAGCCAGATACCTTCGTAATAACTTTCCAAAATTTGTGGTATCTCCATCATTTTCTGTAATAATAATTGACCACCAGATAACACTGTATTTACTTCATATTGTTCAAAGACACTAACACCTTCACAAACAACTTCTTTAAGCGTATTCAATAGTTGTGAATTTTCCTTGATTATTGCCGCACATAAAACAGCCAGGGTAGAATGGCGATCAGACACCCTATGGGTAATCCCAGTATCACTGTTTTTCAGCCTGTCCAGGTGCTGCTGCAGTATCTGTTCACAACTGCGTGCTCGCTGGGTGATGTTGCTATTATGGATCACTGCCAGCTGTTTCTTAATCCATAACACATCAGCCTTGCAATCACATAAACCCGAGGTAATGGCCCATAACACTTGCAGATCCTCACCGGTTAACACATCGATGCAATGGCTTAAAAAACGCCGATGCGTTTGCATCAAAAGTTGAACTTTGAACAGACTAAGATCATTGGCCGATTCATGAGCAGTTGTCGCATGATTAAGGAAATCGATATCAATTTTATATGCATTTTGCATCTCTACAATAAGATATAGATACCGCACCCACACACAAAATGCCTCCTCCAGGGTGACAAAAAAAGGCCCGTCAGGACCGATCGCCACGCTATTTGCATTACCGAAATCGAGCCGTTTTATCGCCCCGATTTCATACATACCAAGCATCGCTTCGATTTGTGGGTTGGTAAAATGTCCAATCCTTCGATAGGTACGCGTTGCATCAAGACCACAGTTAATCATAATCGTCTGATGCCCTCCCGGGTGCATCTGCATAAATTCGGTGAGGTCATATATTTTCCCGTTAATTAACATCCACCACCCTGCTTTGTCGTCATTATGCATCACAAGATCAGTCGCATTGATGAGCCGCTGCTGTGCCATCGTCGGCAAACTGTAAGTAGTAAAAACATCCATCATCAAACGTCGATCGGCTACCAGGCGGTAGATAGTCTGGTTAATCTCGGCATCACTTGCAGCGGAAAATCGTCGTATAATCTGTTTAATTGCACTCAGAACAGCAGTCGCAAAACCTGTTTTACCACAAATATAGAATGAAGCCTCTTTGCCACCATCGCAGCGAGCCTGTAACAATTCCCATAACGCATGAGCATTTTTTTCCTGGGAAATAAGGCTTCCTATTCGACAACGTTTGCCTGGCTCAAAAATCAATTTTCCGCCTTGCGGCGTCGCAATACAACGTACATCTATATCCTGACGCGAAAATGCGATACGTAACTGCAGTCTTTTTAATACCACGCTGTCTGCGAGCCATTGTTGACCATGTAACTGGCTGGTGGTTCGGGTGGAAAAAAACAGCCAGTTTTCCCCACTACGGTTTGTTTGTGTACGTGCTTCAATAAAACCCTGAAATGGACTGATCCCGGTACCTGCCGCAAACATTACAACAGGACGCTGTTGATCCATGGGTAATCGAAAACGGGAGGCGGGTATCACCAATAGTGAAACGGGCGGATTATCGGTGCGACATTGAACAGCCAGTCGATGTAAATAACTGGAGGCGGTTCCGCTTCTTGTTACAGTGGTGGTGGCATCATCGTCCTCTGTTTTATACTTCAGTCGCCCAACGGTTAATTGCAAAAGCTGATTCGACTGTTGATTCAGCGGTGAAGAGGAAATCGAATAAGGACGAAAATTTTCTGGTGGCACCAACCGACACAAGGCTTCTCTCTCCCAAGGCATTGCACGCCATAGACGTTTCACATCAAAATGACCACGAGACACTATTTGCAAAAAATCCCACAGCTCCCATTGGTCTTCCGTGCGGGCGTGAAGAATATCGTTTAATCGAGTCTCTGCGGTAACAACATATAATTTTTTAGCGATATCACGTGTCACAGGACGAATCCTGGCAAATTTTAAAAATTCATAAAGCGAAACAGTAGCGGTCACTCCCTCACGACAATGATATTCCCTGCGAAGCTGAAGCGCCTTTTTCCAGGGGGTGTGGAGGTGTATAGGGGTATCAGGTCTGGCACGCAGTGCTGCAATCGTTTTTTGGATTAAATCATCGCTATTTTCAGGTAAAATACCACATCGATCACCCGGCTGATAATAGATATAATTTCCTTCTATATTGAATCCGACCTGTTTGATGATGGCGTCCGGACCTGACTCAATAATCTTACTGTTTTCAGGAATGGCAAAATAGCTATGTGTCGGCAACCCTTTATAGCGTTCATTTCGTGCGACTTCCAGCTCGTCATTGATCACCTCCCAGGTTTTCTCTTTAAATACATTCAGACTTTTAAAACCGCCATTGGTCACTGCACGTCCGGTTTTAAAACCCACTTCCATAAAACCAAAGGTTTTCAGCTGATGTACTCCCAGAAAACCGTTATCCCCTGCATAGGCATCTAATAGTTGATAAAAGATATTTTGCAATCCTTTGTCGCCATAACCCAATACGAAGTCTCTTACCGAAATCTCTTCAAGTGCGATAAAAAAAAGATGTAAATGCGGCGGATACCAATGACGTACGGCCAGCGACTCTTTTCCCTTTGATGAGCTGTAATCCTTGCGCCCCAAGAAAATATCCAATAATGTAAAAATAGGATAACCGGCGCCACTCATGCCAATTTCATCAGGGTGAATGGGGCCTGAAAAATAGCCCCCCCCTGCTGCCTTGCCCCAGATACTGGGGTTAACATAGTTGGCGCTATGAGGATTCAGATCAATTTTAGAATATGTTACTTCCGTGACATGTTGAATTCTTTCCAGAATAAGTAACAATGCCTGTTTAAGACTTTCCGTATCTTCAGCCACCACTGCTTCATGTGCTCTGACTACTGCTGACACCACAGGAATGGTCTGCATCATCAATTCCACTGCAGTCCGATATTCAATGTGCTCGGCCTGATTGCCAGTGACAGGCGAAAGTAATTCTATGTTTTCAACCCGCAAAGGATCTATTCGCAGTGGATTACTTAACTTCCAGTTATAGAGAACATCCAGTGATAATAAAGAGGGGTGAGGGCGTCGTAAACGCTGACTGACGATTGTCCAGGGCTCAATGATACTGAGGGGCGGTGTCTTCGGTGAGCCAACCTCTACCCAGTAATAACCATGAGCTATATTGCACAACAACAGGGCTGCACGGCACAAGTAGCGATCAGGAAGAGCCTCTGCCGTGGCATTTAATAACGGTAATTCATCAACGATATCACGCAACGTTAGCGTGCTGATCAATTCCGGCAGACTAACTGCCAGCGCATCCCAGCGGTGGTGACTTGCGGGGAGTGATTGTAACGGGGGAGACAGCGGTAAAAAACCCATCTTCTCAGATAAAAATCCGAGATTTTCGTGTCCGAACCTAACGTTACTTTCTTGCGCTGCGGTAAGCAAACGTCGCAGAGATATGGCCTGATCCATAGCATCACTCCATCAATTATCTTCGTTGTCACAAATATCAACAACTCTTAAAACGAGCTGACATGATTTTTACAGTAGATTCGCCCTAAACCCAGCAGACTTTTAGACAGTGGCAGAAGGTAAATTCTTTAATACTTGACGACATTTGATAATTTCGCGCACATAGTGATAAGAAGAGAAAATCATTGTCCTGCAGACATCCACCAGGCTAATCGTACCCACCAGGCGATTTTCAACAACAACGGGCAAGTATCGAATTTTATGCTGTAACAAAATGGTCGCCGCATAGAACACTTCATCGTCAGGTTTGACCACCACAGGGCATTGATGCACCAATGGTGCAATGGGATAACATGCAGATTCGATTCCTTTATGTTCAAAAAAACTCACTGCGTCCTCTATTGATCCACCAAGCTGAGTGACATCGTTCATATCCGGTAATAATGGCTGAATTAAATCAAATTCAGATATGACACCAACCAAGCGGTGTTGATGATCCACCACCATCAATTCATTGACATCGCTAACAGCAATGATCTCCGCGCTATAACCAATGGTAGAATCGATGTGAATATAGATTGGGTGTGAAGTCATAAGCTCACGTATTAACATCCATTTACTCCTACATGAACAGACGATGTAAACGTTAATACTATTCCTGAATTACAGCTTACTGAATTACAGCTCATCAGATGACAATCGCTCAAATACAACATGCGCAAACCCCCTTCAATAAAGTTATCACTACATGTTATCTACATCTCTTCTGTATTCTTGATAGCCAAGACATTAATTATTTTTCGCTCCGATCCAACTGCGCGGTTATAAAATAAAACGCTAACCATATTCGGTATTACGGATAGAAGTATAATCATACAATTTCTATAAGTCTTTCTTTATAAAGAACTATCGATAATTCATAAATACATATAAAACGCAAGTGATTTGCGTTCACTAAAAAACCACTCAGCCATTCATTTTATTAACAAGAGCCATTTACATAGAAACCAGCGGAGCTTCATACAAGGCGATATGAAATTGAAGGGGAAAATAGATTGAGACCTTTGCACGAGTCTATTTTCCGCTCCAGCCGCGTTATAAATGATCTCAAAATAGTCATTTACTGCGTGTAAACTCCATTTTTTCGATCATTTATGCCTTGCTGGAACGAAAACTAGCTCTCGTGCAAAGGTCTCAGATTAACTATTTTTAATACAAAAAGCGTAAGCCATTATCAGCTGAAGTGGTACCCGAAATCTGGACAGGTTGTTAAGCTCTGACATGCCAAATTAGAGAGCACCATCATCATGAGCAAGAAACGTAAACAGC
>QIJH01000122.1 GCA_003232725.1 Chromatiaceae bacterium
GCATTGGTGGCGACGGTTGAGCCATGGACGATATTGAGCGGTTCATTGAGCAGGCCGAGTTCGGTTATGCCCTGGATGATCGCCTCTTCCGGGGCATGCGGTGTCGATAGCACTTTATGGATCTTAAGCTGCTCGCCATCGCGCAACACAAAGTCGGTAAAGGTGCCGCCGGTATCGATGCCAAGCAGTTTGCTGGTCTGTTTCATCATCTCTGTTTTTATGGTGTTGCTATATTGCGCTGAGGGGGTATTCTATTTTGTATTGTTGTCGGTATGAAAGTACTATTAAGTGATGAGTATGGATAGTCTAATTAGCGTTGAGAACCTCTATCGTTATTATGGTGGGCTGTGTGCGGTGCATGACCTCTGTTTTGAGGTGCGGCGCGGCGAGGTTCTCGGTTTTCTGGGGCCAAACGGTGCGGGTAAGTCGACCACGATGCGCATTATCGGCGGTAATCTTGCACCCAGTGCCGGGCGGGTGCTGATCAATGGTGTTGATATTCTTGATCAGCCGATGCTGGCAAAGGCGGAACTCGGTTTCCTGCCTGAAACGCCGCCACTCTATCGTGATCTTACCGTTAATGAGTACCTTGTCTATTGTGCACGTATTAACCGTATTTCACGCCCGCAGCAGCGGGCGGCAATCGATTCGGCGAAAGAGCGCTGTGGCCTGACAGAAGTGGGGCGACGTCTGATTGCGAATCTATCCAAGGGGTATCAGCAGCGGGTCGGTATCGCGCAGGCGATTATCCATTCACCATCGGTGGTGTTGCTGGATGAGCCGACGGTGGGGCTTGACCCGATTCAGATTCGCGAAATCCGCACGCTTATCCGCGATGTTGCGAATGAGCATAGCGTGGTGCTCTCGACCCATATTCTACCGGAGGTGCAGTCGGTGTGTGATCGGGTGCAGATTATTAACCGCGGGCGACTGGTGTTGAATGAGTCGATTGAGCAGATGCGTGAAAAGTTACAGGCCACCACGCTATTGGTCGCGCTGCGCTCGATGCCGCCGCTCAGTGAACTGGAATCCGTTGCTGGTGTGGCATCCGTTGAGCGGCTTGAGGATGGGCGTGTGCGTATTGGTTATGAGGTGGAGAACGATCCCTCGGATGCGATTGTCGAACAGGCGGTGGCAAATGGCTGGGGCTTGCATGAGTTGACGCCGGAGCGGATGACACTGGAACAGGTATTTGTGGATATCACCAGCAGTGATGCCCACACACATGGCGAGTTTGATGAACGTGGCGAACATGGCGGCAAAGGTGAGGCGGCATGATCTTTACGATTGCAGGGCGTGAACTGCGAGGGCTATTTTTGTCACCGCTGGGGTGGTCTATCCTGGCGGTGGTGCAGTTGATCCTTGCTTATATGTTTCTGGCGCAGATCGATTTTTTTATGCAGTTGCAACCGCGCCTGCCAACATTGCCGGGTGCACCGGGCATTACTGAGATCGTGGCGGTGCCGTTGCTCGGCAATGCGGCGATGATTCTGTTGTTGATTGTGCCGTTGATTACCATGCGGCTGATTAGTGATGAGCGTCGTAACCAGACATTACCGCTGCTTTTTGCAGCACCGATTTCAATGAGTACGATTGTGCTGGGTAAGTTTGTGGGGGTGATGACCTTTCTGTTAATCATGTTACTGATGATCTTGATGATGCCGTTGACGTTGCTATTAGGCAGCTCGCTCGACTTTGGGCTGTTGGCGGCCGCCACGCTTGGCTTGTTTCTGTTGTTGGCGAGCTTTGCGGCGGTGGGGTTGTTTATGTCATCACTCACCGCGCAGCCAACGATTGCGGCGGTGAGTACCTTTGGGGTGTTGCTGCTGTTGTGGATTCTGGATTGGGCGGGTAACCATGCGGATGGTGGAAGCGGTAGCGATGTGCTGGCGTATCTATCCATCCTGCGTCATTACGAGGCACTGTTAAAAGGTGTTTTCAATAGTGCCGATGTCATTTATTACTTGTTATTTATTACGATATTTCTGGTGCTGTCGATTCGTCGACTGGATGCAGAGCGGACACAACACTAATGAAGGTGACGCTGAAATCCCGCCGTTTGATGTTATTGCAGAATCTGTTGTTTGTGGTGCTGTTCCTCGCTGCGATTGGCCTGGCTGGCTGGCTGAGTACACAGTATAACTATCATGCAGACTGGACTGAGAATGGGCGCAACACGTTATCGGCAACCAGTGTGGCGTTGTTGGGTGAGGTCTCGCAAGCGGTGGTGATCACCGTTTTTGTGCGCGAGACACCGCTGTTGCGCAAACATATCAGCGAGCTGGTGGCGCGCTATCAGCGTTATAATGCCGATATTGAACTGAAGTTTGTAAACCCTGATGCTGACCCGCAGCGGGTGCGCGAAATGAATATCACCACTGAAGGTGAGATGGTGGTTGAGTCGGGAGGACAACAAGCACGGACTAAACAGATTTCGGAAGAGGGGATCAGCAATGCGCTGCAAAAGGTACTGCGTGGTGGTGAGCGCAAGATCGCTTTTTTACAGGGGCATGGTGAGCGCGATTTTCTCGGAACAGCAGCCTATGATCTTGCTACCTGGGCGCAGCAACTTGAGGCGAAGGGCGCACAGCTTTACGGTTTGAACCTTGCCAGCGAGGCAGTGGTGCCCGATAACACCTCTCTGCTGGTGATTGCAGGGCCGCAGGCTGATCTGCTGCCGGCGGAACTGGTGGCAATACAGGGTTATCTTGATCGTGGCGGTAATCTGTTGTGGCTGGTGGATCCCGGCAAACTGTTTGGGCTGTCGGGGATTGGTAAGCAGCTGGGGGTTGAATTTCTATCGGGCACGATTATTGACCCCAATGTTTCACAGGTGGGGATGCAGCTGTTTGGCACCGATGATCCTCGCATGGTGTTGGTGGCGAGCTATGGTGCCCACCCGGTGGTGAATGATTTTGATTTCAATACTCTGTTCCCGATGGCGCGTGGCATTGAGATTAGTGGCGCTGATGGGTGGCAGCCGACGACATTGTTGAAGACGCTATCAAATGTCTGGGCGGAGAATGGTGAGGTTGCAGGCAGTATCGGTTTTGATGCGGGTGATATTGCCGGGCCGCTAAATATAGGGGTGGCGCTCAGTCGTGAGGGTGATGATGCGCCGCAGCGCGTGGTGGTGATTGGCGACGGCGATTTTCTGTCGAACGGTTATCTCGGTGTGGGTGGCAATCTGCAGTTGGCGATGAACATTGCTAACTGGCTGGTAAATGATGACACCTTGTTGTCGATACCGGCACAAAGCTCATCTGATATCACGTTGGATATGGATGAGTTTGAGTTGGCGATGGTAGGGCTGGCCTTTTTAGTGGTATTACCATTACTGCTACTTGGCAGTGGTTTTTTTATCTGGTGGCGACGTCGCCGTCGATGAGGATCTGAATGCGCGCCCGCTGGTTATTGAATCTACTGTTGTTACTGCTGGTCGTGGGGTTGGTTGCGTTAGCTTATCTGCGGCCGGGGCTTGATGAGCCTTTATCCCCGGCTACGCTCTCTCAAGCGCTACCGGAGCAGGCACAGCGAGTGCAAATTGAGCGGCCAGGACGAGAGACCATTTCGTTTGTGCGCCGTAAGAGTGGCTGGCAATTAACGGCGCCGATCAACTTACCCGCCAATCCATTTCGCATTGAGCCGCTGTTGCAATTGCGCCGGGCGGAGAGTCATTCCAGTTTTCCGGCGGTTGAAAGTGCCTTGAGTCAATATGAGTTGTCGTCGCCACAGGTCTGGTTGTCGATCGATGACGAGCGTTACGCCTTTGGCGCTGTTGAGCCATTAAATGGTTATCGTTATGTGTTGCAGGATCAAACTGTGCATCTGTTATCGGATCGGGTTCAGCACTATCTGTTGATGTCGCCGTATGATTTTGTCGCGCTAGCGCTGCTATTGCCGCAAAGTGAGTTAGTGGAAGTGCGGTTTGAGCATCGTGTCGTGAGCGATGAGCTTACGCTTGCGGCGTGGGGTGAGGCGCATGCGCGACGTGTCTCGCGTTATGAGGTGTCTGAAAGCGATGTTGAATCACTGACGTTGACTCTGAGTGATGGCTCAGCGTTGCTGCTAGACATCTTGTTACGTGAACCGGAGTTTATATTAGGTGTGCGTGAGCGTGGGGTACGTTACCACTTCACTGAAGAAGAGGGTGAGCATCTGTTAGCAGTGATAGAAGGTGATGATGCCTGAGTTACCGGAGGTCGAAACAACGCGCGCAGGTATAGAGCCGCATCTACTGGGCCAACGTGTGGTTGAGGTTAAGGTCTATCAGCGCAAGTTACGCCAGCCGGTGACGGCAGGATTGGCTGCGGGGCTGAAAAATAAAGAAATCCAGGCGGTTGAGCGCCGCGGAAAATACCTGCTACTGAAGAGTGTGAATGGCACCGCGATTATTCACCTTGGGATGTCTGGTAGTCTGCGCCTGGTTGATAAGGGTATGGCGCTTGAAAAACATGACCATGTTGAGTTTCTGTTGGTGAGTGGGCAGTCATTACGTTATCGTGATCCGCGCCGTTTTGGATTGGTGTTGTGGACGACGCAAGAGCCGCTGCAGCATCCACTCATCACGAAGCTTGGGGTGGAGCCACTCGAAGATGAATTCGATGTTGATTATCTCTATCAAATTACGCAACAGCGCAGTGTTGCGATCAAACAGTTGATTATGAATGGTCAGGTGGTCGTTGGAGTCGGGAATATCTATGCTAGCGAGGCACTGTTTCGTGCCGGGATTCATCCGGGGCGCGCAGCGAAACGTATCTCATGCGCACGTTGTGAGCGATTGGTGGCTGCGATAAAGTCGGTATTGGCGGAGGCGATCGAGCAGGGCGGTACTACGTTGCGGGATTTTTACAATGGTGCGGGTGAGCCGGGCTACTTTAAGCAGCGTCTACAGGTCTATGGTCGAGGTGGCGAAGCGTGTGTGAAGTGCGGGACTGCGATTCGTCAGATTGTGCAGGGGCAGCGCTCCACTTGGTACTGTGGGCGCTGCCAGCGTTGAGATTAGCCCTCTGTTTTAGTTGTCGCATCGCCTGTTGGCGCATGTGATGAGGTGCCAAATGGATCGGCTGGGGTCTCTCCTTTGATACGAATGACTACGCCTGCTTCCTGCAGTGACATTGTTTCTGCAATACCGCTGAGTTCCGAGATATTTTTACTTAAGCCCAGATTTGCCTCTAGTGTGTGGTCAAAAATCAGATGAGTGATCCCTTTTATGCTGCTGAGAAATTCCGCGCTATTTTCAATTGCGTAGGGTAGTGGGAACACATCACGCCGAGACGCCAGCATGGTGCGCGCTGGCCATTGACTGGCAGCCTGAAATGGTTTGTCCGGGTCTGCCGCTTCGGCGGCAAGCTGCTGGATGATGTCGTCCGTGGGCGACAATAGCTCATTTTGTACAACCTGACGGTACTGTTTATCGGCCAACATAAAGGTGCTGCTAACAATCATCAAAACAACCAGTACGATGCCGCGCTGACCCATCAGGCTCTGGCTGTTGAAGGATTGATTGAAGGAGACCAGCAGTGCGAGGCCGCGATATAGCAGTAATGCAATCGCAACCAGCGCCCACTCCGGGGTTCCAATGAGGGTTGCAAATAATAGCGCGCTGCCCATCAGGTCGTTAAATAGAAATGCGCGATCTTTGATGATGACGATGATGAGGAGTAGCACAACAATGAACCCGCCAATCCAGCCTGCCGGTTCACCAAATCCCACCGCTCCATTTTGCAGCGCGTTAGAGAGGGTGATGATTGGATTGCTAAACCAGACGATATCTTTTTGCCAGCCGCTTTGAAACGTCATGATCAGCGGGATGGCGATTGCGAGGCCAGCCAGTATCTGTCTGCGCTGTTGCTTATTCAGCGGGTCTCTGATCCAGAGCCATGCGAGTGCGAGCGCGTAGCCAAGGCCCGCGGGGTGTAAACTCACCGCGGTGATCACAACCAGCAGTTGAATAAAGAACCAGCCGCCGAGTGGGCGTGGTTTGGCACGGTAGGTGTTACTGACCCACAGGCCGATGCCGAATGTGAGCAGTAGCATTGGGCCTGTGCCGACTGAGCTGATTTGAGTGATGGTCAGTGGGCAGATCAGCAGCAGGGCTGAGGCCATCAGCGCCGATTCATGGTTTTCTTTGCGTGCCCAGTAATAGAGGAACATCACGCTAAAAAATGCCAGCATAGCGGCAAATATCTTGGTGGCAAGGATGCTGCCAGACCAGTAAATGGCGACGGGCAGTAGCAAAATCGCGCGCATATCAGGTGTGCCAAAGGTGGCGACCGGGTTGGCGATGCGATCGACAATCGACCAGAGAAACAGTAAAGCCTTCGCCGCACCTTCATTGAGGCCATAAGGCGTTAGATTAATGAGGTTAAATCCCCAGAAAAGAGCGGCAATCCAGACGGCCAGAATGATCAGCCTCAGGTATTTTTCAGGGATAGCGACGCGCATATTCTCTCCGGGTAAGTAATTTTGTATCAGACGATATTCTATACAATACCTGCGACTCGCAATTCGTTGTGTGGCAGCGAACCCGTGCTGGCAGAAATAAAAACAGTGATATTTAGTTTCGAGTGGAGGGTCTGGTGACTTACTTCGGTTTACAAGCCGTTAAAAGCAGAACACGCCCCATTGGGGCGTGTCTTCTTAACTGCTTAACTTGATTCTATTAATTAGCGAACAGTAAAGGTATCAGTATAAATATAGCCAAAACTACTGCGATTGTTGTTGCTGGTAATGCACCCATGATCAATCCCCTCCCAAAATGAATTCTAAACATATTTGGCATGACCTGCTCGTGTCTATGCCAGGTCGAACCTTACTTTTATTAACAAAACGTTAAGATACAGAGAGTATCTACATTGCAAGGGTGATGTCAATAACTCTACGCATCGTACTTTCGGTGTGAAATGTTCGATTGTCAGCGCTTGGTGCTTGGTTTATATTGTGACTGAGGGTGGTGGGTCTGTTCGTGGTCGTATCTGAAAGACTGTTGTATGGCGCTGTGCTTTGCTTTAACAAACCATGATTTTTTCTCAGATTAAATTTAAGCGCGTAGCGTATGGGCATAGGGCGTTTTATCGGGTGCTCAGGAATTTAAAGGGATTTAGTGCTTGAACTGGATTGATTGGTCATGGTATATATCACCATCCTTGAGTATTACCAGCCAATAAATGCTGTAATGCATGTGGCTGGTCTACTTTAAGATTTGGGGGAGGTATAATGCGCGAATCGGATTGATAAGAATTCGTCGCAATTAGAACTATTTTTGAGGCTTTGTTAGGAGGGATTGATAATGTTAGAGACACCAGCGATTGCAACACTGTACCTGCTTTGGTTTATCTTGGCTTTTGGCTTGGCAGCAGTAATGCTGAAAATGAATTCGTAAAAAAATAGCATTAAGTTCAGCCGGATGACTTTTAAAGATGGCGAGGGCCTGTTCGCACCTCATAATAGCAGGTACGACCAATTCCAAGATCATCTGGGAAAAATGTATAAAATTTGGGAGGGGTCTTGAAATGCGTAGGTACTTAATATTGATGTCAGCCATGGTTTTTGCTGCAGGTACGCTTGCACCAACTGCGGCTATGTCAGCTGGTCAGTACTCGAAAGGGGACGGTAACGTCAGCAATGGCAAAACCATTTATGAACAAGGGAAAGGCGATGTTCCTGCTTGTAATTCATGTCACGGTGTCGATGGTGATGGCGATGACAACATGGGCACACCACGTCTGACTGGCCAGGGATTTACATTCCTGCTGAAGCAGTTGGAAGATTTTGCAACTGATAAGCGTATGGATGAGACCATGTTTGTCATGAACGCTAATGCAAAAGGGATGAGTCCACAGGATCGTAGAGACGTGGCCACATATCTTTCACAGAAGCGCAATAGCTTTGCCGGTTCTGATCTTAAAGAGCTCACCGCTAATGGTATCGCCACTGGCAAAACTAACTTCGGTAAATCCTTGGTAGAAATCGGTAGCCCAGAGCTTTCTGCATGTAAATCATGCCATGGCTATGCGGGCCGTGGTGCACCACCGATTTACCCAGTGATTCTGAACCAGCGTTACACCTACCTGGTAAGTCAGCTGAAAAAGTTCCGTGATGGGAGTCGTGCAAATGATGTAATGGGACAAATGCGTGCAATTGCTAGAAAGATGTCTGATGACGACATTCACAATGCAGCTGCATACCTGACGACTGCGAAGAGCAGCACCCCAGGCAATATCCACACTCCTTACACATTCCACTAATAAAACAAGGCTTGTTGTAACGACATAGTAAACGTTGGAAGAAAGGGCGGGCAAATTGCCCGCCCTTTTTTTATCTCTGAAATTTATATATATGAGCGCTGAATGGCCTCATTACACGAATTGGTAAGCTTTCTGGCATGGCAAAAAAACAACCTTTAAAGTCTGGTGAGAAAATATTGCTGGGGATATTTGGCGCTTTCTTCTGCCTGGCAGCAATTGGCTACGTGGTGCTCGAGAGTGTTCGTCTGACTTCTGATAAACCGATGTATACACAGACGACATTTTTTAATTTTTCTAAAGAAGGAAAGGAGGGGCACGGCTATTACATGAAAGCAAACTGTAATGCCTGTCATCGTGCGTTACGTAGTGGTACTAGCATGGGATTATCCCTGGATGGTATTGGCTCAAAAAGAAGTGTTGATTGGTTAGAGGAATTTTTGTTAAACCCGGAACAAATTTATGAAGGCGCAACAATTGATCATGGACTTGGTAAAGAGGCGGGGAGAATTATTGCCAGGCTTTCAGAGGATAAAATAAGGCCTATCGCTGTATTTCTTTCAGAACTGACGGCTATTGCTGGTTCATCTGTTTCAAAAACGCCGCCACCTGAGCGATCAGAGTTTATTGATAGCATGGTCGGTTCCTGGGCACCAGAAGGGTGGAAGGATAAGTATGAGGATATTCGTGACCGCCTAAAGCGTGAAGAAGCAGAGGCTGCGGCAGAAACCGAAGCTGCTGAAAGGGTAGAAATTGATGCGCGTTAGGCCCTGGACACATGAGCGAGAGCTCGATTATCGTAAATACACACTATGGTTTATATACGCTTGTGTTATTTACAGTATTATAGGGTTTTCATGGGGGGTTGTCGTTGGCATGTTCCCGGATTTAAGAGAGTTTATTAACCATCGCCCGCATGGTAATTTGATAATGCTGGGTCACGGGCATCTTAATTTGTTAGGCTGGGTAGAGATGGCAATATTTGGTTCGATCTACTACATCATTCCTCGGCTAGTCAGGCGCCCTATTTATAGTTTTAAATTAGTGAGAATACATTTTTGGATGCATAATTTTGGCTTGCTGGGAATGGTCGCCTCATTCGTAGCGGCAGGGGTGATGGGCGGGATGGCGAGTATGACAATGTCACCCGCTGAAACCAGTGCAATTGTACGCCCGATTATGATAACTGTGGGGATGTTTGGGCTCCTCGTGTTATTAGCAAATATTATTTGGGGATACAATATTTTCCGAACATGTAAAGGATGGGAGAAAGATTATGTTAGAGACAGTGCGAAGGTTTAATCGTTTTTTATTAATTGCGGGCATAACAACCGTTCTCTCTGGTTGCCTTACAATCAGTGATACCACACTTAGAGTGGGTGAACTGGCCCCTAGCTTAAAAACAAAAACACTTGCCGATGTTGATGGGGATTTTAGCCGTATTACGACCTATCGCTATCCCGATGAGCGGATGTATCAATACTCTATTGATGACGCATTAACGCAAGGAAAGCCGGTAATTGTCGAATTTGCAACACCCGGCCACTGTACGGTATGCGATAAACAATTGCAGGTACTGAAAGGGATTTTGAATAAATATGAATCGGAAATAATTATTGTTCACATGGATCAATATCAGAACCCTGAGGCATTTATCGAATATAAGGTGACGGGTGATCCCTGGACATTTGTGATTGATAAAAATCAGAAAGTTGTCTTTAAGCGAGCAGGTCGCCTGCTTTATAATGAGATTGATATCGCATTACAGCCGCTGGTGGCCGCTCAAAGTTAATTGACAGGGGTTTTGCAGTGGCTAAGAAGCAGTACCAGGTTTCGCTCGTTCAAGATAAGAATGGAATGTATTGGGATCTCGCACTTTATGTTCCGACAGTCATCTTTCTCGTCTCGATCGCACTTAAGATGTGGTACACCGCAGATAAGAATTGGGCGTACCTATTGATGTTTATGGCAACGTTTTTCCTGATGGCGGGTACAAACCGGATACTTAAATCACGAATGATGCTGACGGGCTCATCCCCTATCAGTATTGATGCAGATAAACAGCGGATTTTATGCGGCCTGCGTAATGGAGAGCAGATTGAGTTAGTGAAGAGTGTTCGATACTTTCCAGACTTCGCCGGGAAGAGCTTTGCGATTACCGGTTTAGACCTGAACGGCAAAAAATGCCAGTATGTTTTTCATCGCGGGCAGTTTGCAGATATGGATGAATATAAAGAACTACGTGAATTCCTGCGAATCTACGGCTAGTCCTTTTCCCATCGTAGTAAACAGACAGGATGATGATGTGCCAATTATCATCACCTGCCCCCAGTACGCCGCCTGACAATATCCCATCCTAGAAAAGCCATCACAGTTACTGCAATACCAAGCACTATGATGGTGATCATATATTGAGTCTCTTCTTCTACGAGACCGCCTACAAACATGTGGACGGTGTATGCCATGAGAAGTAGCGAGCTGATGGCTACTATTAAATAAATGATGGTTTCTTTCATTTTTGAGCCTTAGTTGATCCGTGTATTTGTATTGAAAAACCAAAAAACCGAGTCTTGATGATATATGAATTTGTCACTACGATCACTAGTCGCTAGTGCATTTTAACTCTCAGTCGAACGTATAAAAAAACAGAGCGTGAACAAGGTGTTATGTGACATGAATTATGGTCAGTAAATTGATTGTGGGATGTCTGATTTGCCGTGAAAAACAGCGTCAATCGCATCTGAATATTTGTCACAAAGACCTTGACGATATTGACTTACATGTGTCAATATCTTCGATCAAGTTCCCTGTCTCCGTGGCGAATTTATGGTCTCGGAACAGAAGTGTAAATACCAGATGCCGAAATAGTGGCGTGGGAATACTCTTGAAAGTTAAGAGTAAGGCGCATTTTATAGGGGAAGGTGTGCGTATACACAATCGATAACAGTCAATTGTACGTACGATAATAAAGATCGACATGGGAGGGTGGAGATGAAAAATAAATTGTCACTTGGCAATACCTTTTGGGTACTGCTAATCGCTGCATTTACAACTGGTATGGGTAACGGAAGCGTGTTTGGCGCTGCTATGATGTGTGCGGTAGGCCGTGGTCCATTTGAAAGCTGGGGCGGTTGGGGTATGGAAGCGTTTAATCCAAGTACATTCACCGGTTTTATAGATTTTGTGATGTTGGTCTTTGGCTTTGCCTTTGCACTTATTACAGGCTTGGCAATGGCAAAACACGGCGCAATGGAAGCGCGCGGGCAGTCTAGCGGTATTTGGTAGTACTAGTGTTTTTTAAGTTTAGTTTAAGACATTCGTAAAGATATAAGTAGAGGAGGGGGGTAAAATGGCAACATTCGCAGGTGCATGTGGAATAATCCTGGCATTTTCAAGTATGTGGTTTTCTTGGTATCTACTGAATAAAACAACAGAGTGATAAAAGCATTAAATCCGGCCAGTGATACTGTGTCGAATAAATTGCGATTTATGGAGGAGAGGGTAAATGCTGATTAAATATTTATTTGCGAAAAACGAAGACATTCCGGCGGGTTCATCGTCGGTTTTCTTTGGTTTTTCTGCAATTTTCTGGTTTGTGGTAGGGACGGGGCTTGGTTCCTTTAACGCCGCTAAGCTGGCATTTCCAGACTGGGTAACTGGTTCGGAAATGTTTGCTTTCGGTCATATGCGTCAAGTACACGTGCTGGCCGTAATTCTTGGTTGGATTTCCATGGCATTCGCCATGACCATGATGTACATGACACCAGCCTTGGGTAATACCAAATTGTGGTCAGAGAAACTGGGTCTTTGGAATGCGTTTCTTTGGAATGTTGGTCTGAGCATTGGTTTGTTCTTATTATGGATGGGTATCACATCCGGTCGTGAGTACTCGGATCTGATTTGGCCTGTCGATATCATTATTTTCTTTGGTGTTCTACTACCGTTGGGGATTAATGTATGGATGACCATTGCACATCGTCGAACCCAGGGTATCTATATTACTAACTGGTTTTTTGGCGCATGTGTATTCATGATTATGGTTGTCTTTGCGGTAGGTCAATCACCTGAGCTATTTAACCTCACAGGTCTAACCGAGGCGTATATGACCTTCTGGTTTGCGCATAACGTATTAGGCTTGTGGATAACACCCGTTGCTGCGGCGATTGCGTACTACACCATTCCAAAACTGACGGGTAATCCGCTCTATTCTCATAGAATTGGTCATCTGCATTTCTGGTCAATCATCGCATTTTACTCAACACCCGCATCGCATCACCTGATGTCTGCACCTCTGCCAGAATGGTTGAAGTCTTTTGCATCTGTAGAAGGTGTGTTGATTTTGATCCCGGCAGTCGCTTTTGTCGCTAACATCTTGCTGACTATGAAGGGCAAATGGAGCATGTTTGTTGAGAATATTGAAACAAAATTCTCAATCACAGGTGTACTACTGGCTATTCCATTGAACATGCAAGGTGGCTTCCAACAGACTCGTGCAATTAACTGGTATATCCATGGGACAGGCTGGATTGTTGCTCATGCCCATCTGGCGTTACTGGGTATGTCCACCTTCCTGGAAATCGCAGCTGTATACTTTGGTCTGCAGCAGATCCTGAGAAGAAAACTTTACTCTCTGGCGCTAGCTAACTTCCATTACTGGTTTGTACTGATCGGGTTCTGTATCTACTGGATCTCTATGACTATCGCTGGTCTGATTCAGGGCGCAGGCAAGATCTATGAAGTGCCATACATCGACGTTGTGGTTGCAGAGCATCCATACATGATCGCCCGTTGGGTTGGCGGCACGATGGTATTTACCGGTAACCTGGTATGGCTCTACAATATGTATATGACCGCTCGAGAGGGAACCGTGGTTCCAGCTGGTCGTTATGCCCACGAGATGGCTTACGAACGATAGAAAATAGTTCGGAATCATCATACGTGTCCCTCTCTCTTGTAGGTAAACTGCAAAGAGAGAGGGGATAAAAAAGATAAATGGGAGGGTATATAACGTGTCATTTCAACAACATAAATTAGGAGCAGCGGCAATCGGGGGCATGCTTGGCATTTCGATGTGTATTACGCTAATGTTTCCAAGTTTTGACTTTCGCTCTGCGGAATCAACATGGGTTGGCCTTGATAAAAACTTGTCAAATGGCCGTGTGATTGGTTTTAGTTATGAAGATCCGCTGGTAATAGGTGCGAACAAGCCGATTACCGTCATTTTGGACAAAGACCCAAAAACCGGCGAGAAGATTGATCCACCAATGCGTGCATATGTATACGAGCCAGGCGTACCATTTGCGCCAGCGGTACGTCATCCCGCTAACACCGGACCAACGGTTAGTCAGCTGAGCCTGAATGTCGGTAGAATGGGTGAAGCAAGTGAAGCGGAGGGTGCTGTTTTTGGTATCAATCGTGGTGAAGTTAATGGTAAAGATTGGGATTACATCGAAAATCTGACGGCACTTAAAGGCTGGACACCCGCTGATACATTGCGCGCTGCTACAGATGAAAACACTCGCTATGTAGGTAAGGGTAAAACTGTATATATCACCGAAGGCTGCTGGTGGTGTCATACGCTTCTGCCTGAACAGACGCAGGATTGGCAAGTTTTTGGCGCACCTCCAATGCTAGGCGATTTCAATGGTGAAATGCCTACCGCTTTTGGTTCTGATCGTAAAGCACCAGATATTCTTCATGTGGCTTCGCGTAACTCATCAAGAGAATGGATGGACATGCATTTCTTCAATCCACGTCTTGTTCAGCCTAATTCGATCATGCCGCGTTTTGATTACCTTTGGGGTGAAACAGATGCACATGGCAATAAGATCGATTTCGACAAATGGCGTACTGAGTATAAAGAATATCGCGCGGGAATCAGGATCTATCCACCTGAAATTCCAGAATATGCGGGTGACTCTGAAGTACGTGCACTCGTCGACTGGATCTTAACGAGTCTCAAGTAACAATTGGGGAGAAATATAAATGGCTATTAAATTTGACCAACCGTTCTACTCTCTCTCTGATGAGACAGAGCAGAATAGAATAATTGAACTTTGGGAGGCCGAAAAGCACGGTGGGCTATGGGAAGCAAATAATCGCCTACCACTTCCACTGACTTTTCTGATGGCTTTGATTGTCTTAACTGCGTTTATGATGACAATGCCTATCTGGGGGCAGCGTCCTACTGCACATGATTTTGTTGAGCATGTTGCACTGATGGATACCCCTGAAATCCAGGCGATCGAAGACCCAGTCGCTAAAATGGCTCGGGTTCATGAAATCGCATATCAAAGAGCTGATTCGCGTGTGAAAGCATCGTTAGAGCGTCATCCTATTACTTGGGATGATCTGCTAAACATCGCGCCTGAAATCAAAGAAGCACAGGCATCTGGTAAATATCCGCTGGATTATTACTCAGTGTTAGCAGATACAATTGTCCTGGCTAACTTTGAAGGTAATCCTACGGCGGATGGTTCACCGGAAAGAAAACAGCCTTGGTGGGATAAGGGATACACCATTGATGTCTTCTATGTGACCTACTTTTTTATCTTTGCTTTCTTTGTTTGCAAGCGCCTACCACATTTCAGCCGTAAGCCTGATATGTCAAGCGCTAAATAATAATTAGGAGAATTGTAATGTTCGATATTGATCATGGACCTACAGTATTCGGTAGTATTATTGTATTGGTATTTATAATTCCAGCGTTATATGGAATATTCTTTGTTGATAGTTACTGGAAGGAGCACAGAGATAATGCTTCTGAAGGTGGTGATGACGTTTTCAATTAAAGATTATTTTGGTTGAAGGAAAAACCGCTCTCTTGAGCGGTTTTTTTTTGAGCGACAGTCGAATGTCATTAATATATAATCTACAGTCCTTTAGTATGGTACTGTTTACAATTAATAGTGTGTACATGAAATGTTTTTTGATTTGATTAATAGTAGTGCTTTATTGACTAAACTGTCGTCGTATTTTGATGGTGCCATGTTGTCCGTTAATGAGGTTGCTGAGAATAGATTACTAGGGATTGACATGAGTATTGAGGGCTTGCGCTCTCAGTCATTCAGTGTCGGTATATTTGTCTTTTTAGTTATTTCTCTTATTTTTTTCTCGATGATAATTTATTTTTATCTGCCGCGAGGAAAAGATAATAAAAACAAGTTAAAAACAGGCGAAAAGGTAATGTTTGGCGCGATAATATCAGGGATTTTTATCGCAATCGGAATGGGCTGGTTACAGCTTATTGAAGGGTACTTATTGTAGCAGGGGTGTGATGTGAAAGAATATATGCAATCATTGCCAGATGGCTGGACTATTTACTTATGGATGGTGGCAGCTGCTGGTATATTAATCGGAGCAGCATTTCTTCTTCGCTGGGGATTCAAAAACAATCAGTTTGATGAAGATATCAAGTACGTTGTTTTTGATGATGACGATGTCGATAAAATGTCAGATGAAGATTTTAAGAAATATAAAGAAGTAAAGAAAAAACAGGAAAAATTACGTGAAGACGTGTTGAGAAAACGGGCAGAGCAGAAGTTAGAAAAACAAAATGAAAAAAGGTGAAAAAGTAATTTTTGGCCTGGTTGGATTGATTGCGATTGTATCTGTTACCAATCAGGTATGGCAGAGCACACATATAACTGAAAAAGATCCTGGTATTCCATATTACACCACGGCCTCTACAGAGCTTAGTAGCAAAGCTGGTAAGTTGTTGAGGGAGAATTCATGTAAAGAGTGCCACAAACTTTTCTTTTTAAACAATCTGATGCAAAACGTCCCGTCCCCATCATTGGATGGTATTGGTTCACTGAGAGAAGAAGAGTGGTTTTATGATTATTTTTCTGCAGAAAATCCACAAGAAATCGTTCCCTCGAGGTTAAAAGCTCGTTTTCAGATGCCTTCATTTTCACATCTTCCGGAAGAAGAGCGTAGAGTGTTAGCCGCGTACATGGCTAGTCTTAAGGTAGAAGACTGGTATCTGGAAGAGACGCGGAAAGCAGCATATGAGAAACGTACCGGCGAAGCGTATCAACCTGAGTAGATAATTATGTCGTTTACGTCCGTAGTTAGAATGACTCCCAAAGATGTCGTGTGGGGTATATTTGCAGTATTCGTTGGTGCCGCAATCATCTATGTCGGCGATCGCTTAACGGGGATTAGTTTAGAGGTTTTTTATGGTGTTCTTAACCCGATGTGGATCATTACTTTATTTTTTGTCCCATTTGTAGCGGGTGTTGTCGTTTCACTGATATTTGGTTTAGGGGGTAAAATATTAGCCTACTTCTCACCGATTATTGTTAGGGTGTATGAATACAATGCAATCTATGATGTTCGATTTGATTTACCAGATGGAGTTACGTTGTTACCAGTAGGCTTCTGGATACTGATAGTTATCCTCGCCGTTGAAGCTGCTGCGATCGGTGGTGTGATTGGTGAGATTGTTAATAAGAAGGTTTATGGTCGTTCTGCTAAGTCAAAATTACATAAGCGCTTTCAAAAAAAACAGGATGAACCATCAGAAAAAGTGTAATTGTTGTTTTCTGATTATGACATAAGATAGATTGCATATTATGAATATGATAAAAAACCAACCTACGTTGAGCGATGAACAGCGCCAGATACGAAAGCGCTATATTGGTGCGACCTTTGTGACATGTATTGTGCTATCACTGGTTGGTGGCACGATTCACGTATTAGAACTCGGCTCAAATAGAATGCATGATATGCGTGATAAAGCGGGTATCGACTTGGCGGATGAGCATGACCATATTCGTGCCGCTGGTGAGGAGTTGTTTAGACAGGTGGAATTTGAGTTTGGCGATGATCAGCAATCGAGTTATACGGTTGCAGAGGCCGAGGCTTTATTAACGCCAGAGCAGTGGGTCGATGTGGATCAGACCATTTTGATACCTGCAGGTGATTTTTTGATGGGCACTGATCGTCGGCAGTCGAATGTTTATAACCGCCCGCAACATGTAGCAAGCACTGATGAATACAGAATTGATAAATATGCAGTGACAAATGCGCAGTATGCTCGTTTTATTGCTGCCACCGCCCACCGCCCACCATTAGACTGGAAAGATGGCAAGATTGGCGAGGGGAAAGAACTACACCCAGTGACGATGGTCTCGTGGCAAAATGCGGCTGACTATGCGGCTTGGGCTGGTAAACGGCTGCCAACAGAAGCTGAGTGGGAAAAGGCCGCGCGCGGAACTGAGGGGTTGCGTTGGCCATGGGGAGACCGGATGGATGCAGAGCGTCTTAACACCTATTACAGTGTTGGTAGTACTACACCTTACAATGCTTATCCGGAAGGCGCGGGCCCCTATGGGGTGATGGACATGGTTGGTAACGTGAGCGAATGGACGGCTGATGATTTTACTGCGTATGCAGGTAGCACAGCATCTGCGAGCTTATTTAAAGCTAAACGGGCTAAAGAGCCGCGCCTCGGGCCTGCTAAAGCGATGAAAATGGCGGAGTTTGTAGAGACGGATCTGCCTTATAAAGTATTGCGTGGTGGCTCATGGAAGAGCGATCCGTTCTCGACCGCTACCTATCATCGAAATTATGCATGGCCGAATTTTGCATCTGATTTTTTTGGTTTTCGATGTGCGCAAACACCGTAATTTACAGGTCTTATTATGAAACGCATAATATCTACATTATTGATTGGTGGTCTGGCAACAGCCCCGGCAGTTTGTCTGGCGGCTGATAGTTATCGCTGGTTGCATGTGACGATCGATACACCCTGGATGATCTTTCTTATATTACTGCCAATGGTGTTAATCCCGGCCGTTCTAATGGCGATTCTTTACTGGAAGTTTGCTGGTACGACACCAGAGTCGCGTAAAAGAGAGGCCGCTGAGTTAGCGGCCTCTAAACCTCGAGTAGACAAGAGTGAGTCGATTGATTGATGACGTTATTATCTAAAATTTCAACGCTGTTCGTTCTACTGGTAGCGGTCATGTTGTCGAGTGTGAGTACATCTGTATTTGCTGATGATGAGGTCGATATCAATAATGCTCACTCTGTATTGGCGCCTTTTATTGAAAAAGATGTAGTGTTGGGTGAGGCTGTTCTGATCGAAGACCAGCAAAAACATGAAATCTTGTTTTACATGGGGGTGCTATTGCTGATATTGATCGTGACGACAGCTGTGATCGGTCTGCGGATGGCACTATTTGGTAAAAAGTTATTTGTGCAGCATATGATTAGTGCTGGCTTTACCGTTTTTCTGGCATTTGCACATGCGGTAACCGCAATCGTCTGGTTTTTTCCCTTTACGTTATAAATCTTGTCGCGCCTCCATGGCGCGGTTGATGTTGCCCGCTACTCGTTGATACCCTAGTTTATCCACTCTAGCCCTTTTTGATTAAGGGCTTCAGCGGTCATTGTTTCAAAGCATAAGCGGGGTAGACTTTGTTGTATTCCATTCAAAAAAGAAGCGCATGGTGGGCTTGGTCGCTCGCAATCGTTTATGCCATGTCTGGTCTGGCGGCACTCTCGTATGAGGTGTTGTGGGCGCGTATGTTATCACTTCAATTTGGTGTCAGTATCTTTGGCATTGTGGTGACTGTTTCAGCATTCATGGCTGGTCTGGGTGGCGGCAGCTTGCTTGGCGCACGATTTGTGCAGACGTTACGTAATCCACTTTTAATCCTTGCGCTACTGGAAGTTGCAGTGGCGCTGTTTGCCTGGTTTACACCGCAGCTTTTTCAATCGATTGATCTATGGATCGGGGAGAGCACTGAGGGTAGCGGTCTGTTGCAGTGGTATGGGCTGCAAGGGGTGGTAGTTTTCCTTGTTTTATTTATCCCTGCATTTGCTTTAGGGCTTGGTTTTCCCATGGTGCTCGCAATGCTCGCGGATAGTGATGTCTCACTCAGTAAGGTCTATGCACTGAATACACTGGGCGGTGCGCTTGGTGCACTACTGCCACTTGGCTTATTACCGTTATTTGGCTGGACGGTATCGATTCGCCTCGTTGCTATTCTGGGACTTGCTGTTGCGCTGATGATGTTTCTACTTTCACGTGGCAGCAAAGCGATGCCGACTGTAGGGGATGATCAGCACACAAGCACGCAATGGCTGGCGAGTCGCTACCTGTTGGCATACGCCGGAATTGGTGCGGCAGCGTTGATTCTTCAAGTCGCATGGACGCGTCTCTTCGGCATGATTCTGTTGCGCACAGAATATGTGTTGGCGGTAATGCTGGCGATATTTTTAGTGGGTATCGCATTGGGTAGCGCACTGGTGCGGCGACGTTCCTCACCACGATGGCTGTCGTTGTTACCTGTTATAGCGGCAATATTTACGGTGCTGACGTTATGGGGCTTGCCTTATCTTGCTGAGTGGGCAGAGGATGCGCACTATCAATCGTTATTTGATGCGCTATGGCGGCAGTCACTTATGCTGGCGTTATTAACACTGCCAGTGACGTTGGCATTAGGCGCATGGTTGCCGCTGCTGGCCGCACATCACCAGTCGGGTGAGCAGTCTCAAAACAGATCGATCGGTGCGCAGCTATACGGTGCAAACTCAGTTGGCGCAGCATTGGGGGCCATTGTGACAGGTTTCGTGCTCCTACCACTTATTGGTGCACCCGGGAGCATATTGCTCGCGGCCGTGATGTTTTTTGTTTGTGGCATGGCCTGGGTTGAATCCAGCAGGATTTGGTTAGCGGGGCTATTAGTGATTGTGATGGCTATACCGGTACTTCATTTACCTGCGGTTAATGTACTGTTGCCTCACTCACAAGCTGATACAGAGGACCTTTATCGGCATGAAGATGCCGTTTCGATCACGCATGTGATTGAACGTAAAGATGGGCAACGCTTGCTGCTGGGTGACTTGCAACGGATGGATGCCTCATCTGATCCCGCTGCAGTGGTGGCGCAGATGAATCAGGCACGACTGCCACTGCTACTCCATCCTGCACCACAGTCGGTGTTATTCCTTGGCGTAGGGACAGGTATTTCAGCCGCAGGTTCACTGTCGTACCCTGGTTTGGCGCGCACCGGAGTGGAGTTGTCTCAGGGAGCAATTGATGCTGCCTCTGAGCTGTTTGGTGCGGTCAATGGTGAGGTCATGCAGCAGATGACCATTGTACGTGATGATGCGCGTCGCTTCCTGCGTGCTGATGATAGCCACTACGATGTCATTATCGGTGATCTATTCCATCCGGACCTTGTTGGGCGTAGTGCGCTGCTGTCAGTACAGCAATTTGAACGTGCCCGCGAGCGCCTGAGTAGCGGTGGGTTATTCGTTCAGTGGTTAGCGCTGAATCAATTTGATGCTCGTTCGCTGAGTATTGTGCTGCGTAGTTTTGAACAAGTCTTCCCGCAGGCAATGCTGTTTGTCGATGGCTTTAGAGTTGGATTGGTAGGGCCAAAAGATGAATTTGGAGGGGCACCTGCGGTATTGGCTAATTTGAAGCGCCTAAGTGTTGAGCAGCAGACGGCAGTGACTGGTGGTGAGGGTGGCTGGACCTGGTTAGGCCGTTTCTGGGGTACGATTAACGAAGGACAAGGGGTCGTTCAGGATGAATGGGCACCGCAATTGGAATATGCACTGCCCCGGTTGCGCTTTAGCGATGGTGGCGCTTTGCCTCAGTTGCTCGCTTCCTTGCTGAATAAGCGCCCACGAGAGGACGAAGCGATGGCATTACTGCAGGTAGCAGATGATCAGCGAGAGCAATTCGAGCGTAGTTACGTGGCGACCGGGTTGGCGCTACAGGGATGGCTGGCATCGCTTCAGGGTGATGCAGATGAGGCGCTGCGCTTGATGCGCTTTGCCTATGAGGCTAACCCGCAGGACCACTGGATTGGCTTTGATCTTGCGGATGCGATGTGGCTGACCTTTTCCGAGATGATGGCACAGGGTAGAGATGAGCGGCAGTCATTGCGGGCGATTCTACAGGTGCGCCCTGATCACGAGATGGCATTGAAGGCGATGTGGCAGCTTGAGTTACGTGAGGGTAACTTATCGCAGGCTGAGGAGTATCGGAGGAAAATTAAGATGATTAGCCCGCTAGGGCGTGATATTTAGATTTAGTGAGACTCCGGCTGGTGGAAAGGTCTCTCTTAGTGAATTTCAAGCGAAAAAAAACCCGGTATTGCCGGGTTTTCGCTTATCTGTGGTCGGGAGAGGCTTATTGGCCTTCACCGCGACGCTTGATAACGTCTCTGAATGCAGAATCAGAAACGAGATATGAACCAACGATCAGAAATATAAACACACCAATTGGAATCAGAATATTTACACCAATTTGCTCAATCATTTCCCCTCTCCTCTAAGATATCTTGTTGTATTGTCTGGCCTGATGTCCCCGCATTGGGCCAGACCGAACGCCGACTATAGCCAATTCACCATCAAAACTCAATAGCTTATATCGATCTAAGGATGGGGAGTGTTACGCGATGACAGTGGCGAAAAAGTGGTTGGTGAAAGTCAGCGCTATTTAAGTCTAATGCTAAATGGCTATCTGAGGACTGAAAGCGCTAATTGATGTGGTAAGCTTAGTGGTTACGAGGACGATATTTATTATGAGTGCCAACGAAGCTTTGCGCAAAATCCCGGTTGTTTCGGCAGAGGCCAAACAAGCAATCCCACAGCAAGGGCTCTACTGGAAAAACCGCCTGGTTCGGTATTGCGCTGTTGGTCCTGGTACCCATGCTGGGCATCTTTCGCATTGATGTCTCTTCTGGTTTCGTCATTCTTGGACGACAGGTCTGGTTCGCTGATTTCTTTTTAGTATTTGGTTTCTGGCTGACAGCGGCTTCTCTTTTGGTGGTGATGTATTCAATGCTGGGCACCGTTTTTTGTGGCTGGGCGTGCCCACAGAATACCTTTTCCAATTGGGCTAATAGTGTGACTGAAAAGCACCTGGGCAAACGCGCGGTGGTTGACTGGAACAATGAGATGTCTGCACGCATTGCCAACGCCAAAAACAAATGGGGTAATTGGGCGCTGCTGAGCATTAAGATGTTATTGGTTTCGATGACGCTGGCGCTGATTCCGATGCTCTATTTTAATTCCCCCGGTGCGGTCTGGTCGTTTGTTACTTTCCAGGAAGATGAGCGGCTGGCGGGTTCATTACACTGGATCTATACCGTGTTTGTTTTTATCGCGTTGGTAAATCTGGCGGTGATCCGTCACTACATGTGTCGCTACATGTGTATCTATCGTATGTGGCAGTACCTGTTTAAAACACGTGATACCCTGCATGTTGAATACGATGAAAGCCGCTCGAGTGAGTGTGAAAAGTGTAACTACTGCGTGACCTCTTGCATGGTGAGTATTGACCCACGTCAAACCAAAACGTTTGATAGCTGTACCAATTGTGGTGAATGCATCACTGTCTGTCATTCATTGCATGAGAAAAAAGGTGGTGTGGGGTTATTGAGCCTTAAATTTGGTCGGCGTAAAAATCGCACGATAGCGGATACGGTAAAAATGACCAGTGGTAAGCAGCGTGCAATGTTGGTTGCCCCCATCTTTCTGCTAGGCCTTAGTCTATTTGTATGGGGGCTGTGGTCGTACCAGCCTTATCAGCTAACGGTCTACCGTGCTGAGATACTGCATGGCCAGCAGGTCTTTAATTATCGTGTAAATATTGCGAATAAGACCTATGATAAAAAATCGCTGACGATTGAAGTGCAAGGCTTGCCTGAATCGATGTATTCATTAGAAGCGACAGGCGTCACATTTGAGTCAGCCGGTCGTCAGGATGTCAATTTGAAACTGAGTGACGCTTTGCCAAAAGGGCTGATAACATTTATTGTGCGGGTGACGGCGGATGATGGCTGGAGCGGGCATTACCGAATACAGCATTTAGTGGATCGGGGGTAACGATGAATAATGATTCCAATGAGAAAGAGATACTTGAGCCAATCAAAGAGGCTGAGTGGGGCAAGATCGGAAATGACCAAATGGGATATGGCAGTGAAGAGGAGCGTTATGCCAAGCGTGGCCTCGAAGATTGGGAAATGGTTGAAAAGATGGAAACCTCAGAACATCGTATCCCATACTGGTTTTTTGCCCTCTTTGGGGTATTGTTGTTAGTGGCGGTTGGTTTAACCTTCCCTTTCTGGGGCGTGCGCCCGGGTTATGAGCGTCCGTGGTTTGACTGGGGGATTCCAATCGGCGTTGCGTGGTGTGTGATTATGGCCGGTATTATCTACTACATGGTGGATTACCGTCATCGAGACAGCGATGCAAAGGCCGATCAGGCGCGTAAAGAAGCTGAGTTAGATAGCCTATTGCGTAACGACAAAAAAGATCTGTAGTTAGATATCAACTAAAAGGGTATCTCTATATAACCCATGAACAGGCATTTTGAACCCCAAATCTGCCGCGCTCAGAATTAATAGAAGTGCCCTTCAGCCAATTCAGAGAAGAGATATGTTTGTTAGTATAAAAAAACGGATGATGAAGACCGCTAGCCTGTTGCTGCTGCCGCTACTGTTAGTCGGATGTGTTGGTGGCGAAGATACAATGGAGTTGCCCACTAAACAGTGGGGTGATATCCATATAACGGTGCAGACACGCCCGCCACAGGTAAGGGCGGGAATGATCGAATTCATGGTGTTGGCGGCGACTAAGGGGCGTAAGCCAGAAAATGAATTGGTAGTCTCTCTGCGTATGGAAGGCTCCCAGAAGTGGCACCAGGCGATTCAGGATGGCTTTCTTGGTGTCTACCGACGCGTCGTTCTGGTGCGTGATCCTGCTAAAGATGTGCTGGCAGTAAAATTAAGAGTTAAAAAGTCAGATAAAGAGAAAATACTTTATTTTCCACTCGCGCAGCAGCGCTCAGTGGTTGAGGCTGCCGCTCAGTAACGTTGGCGAGGGAATTGGGATTGGTGTGTTATTTTCGCTTCAATCCTGGTGCATCGACCCAGTGGCGTAACAGCATGATTCTGTCATTGCCCTCTGTTTTCATGCAGTTAGGGCAGTTTAGGTGACTGATGTAGAGTTCCTTGGGGCGCTTGCCTGATTCAATCAGGCCAATTGACATCTCACGCACCGGTATCTGCACGGTACTCATGTTGCCTTTGTTAATTTGTACACGCACGTTAAATGGGCTTGGTAGAAAACTGATTCGGCGTGATGCTGAACGGTTATGCGTCAGCAAGCGGATGCGCTTGCCACGGAACATGCCGGAACGGGTCAGTGACAGCCCGGGCCATTTTTCTTCTAATTCCAGGTTTTCAATCTCAGTCTGCTGGCGCTTTGCATAAAGTTCATAGGCGAGCGGCATATGCAAAAAGCACGAGGTCGGTATGGTGTGAATGCACTGGCCCGCCAGGTCGATGTCCTTGTTGTGCCACTCAGGGTATTCGCTGGGACAGCCGCATTCACGAATCATGGCTTTTGGTAGAACTTTCTGATGGTCGCAAAGACGTTGAAAAAGAAGACCCAGAAGCCGACGCCCATAATGGCCGAGATGGTGGCGATCATGGGTTTGAACAGCTGGTGCATTTCGTCCATCCCTTTCAGGTCGCCGGCGAGCAGCAGGTTACCCTCCAGAGTGCCGAAGGTCATCAGTGTGGTGTAAAAACCGAGCAGTCCAATGGCTGTCCACCAGAAGGTGTGGAACACCAGGCGGCGTGACCAAAGTGCGACGCCGGTAATTTTAGGCAGCATGTAGTAGGTGGCTGCCATACAGAGGGTGACCACACCGCCAATCAGATTCATGTGGGCGTGGGCGAGCGGATCAATCATATGTCCCGGGCCGCCGTATGGGCTGCCAATGGAGTCGAGCCATTCACGCACCGGGGGCTGAATCTGCCACACGCCATGTATTGTGCCGACCATTAAACAAAAGGTAGAAAAAAACAGAAACTTGATAAGGTCTCGGTCTTCCGGGTGTGCAATTGGCTGTGTGGTCATCTAATGTAAGTCTTTGATTATTATTTCATTACATGTGCGTGCAGATGATTTTTCCTGCTACACTTGGTGTTTTTT
>QIJH01000255.1 GCA_003232725.1 Chromatiaceae bacterium
TGTAGCATCTCATCGCTATTGACCTGAATACCCGCGTTGGCATCGATGAATAGTTTTGCTTCGTCGTAGAATGTTGCCATATGTTGGCCAAACAATACCGCTTTGCCGTGTTGTGCCACTTCTAAAATATTGTGCCCACCCACCGGCACCAGGCTGCCGCCCATCAAGACAAAATCGGCAGCGGCGATAAATGAAGGCAGTTCGCCCAGTGTATCCGCGAGGTAGATGTCGCTGGTTGCATTGATCGCATCGTTGTTGCTGCGTACCGCGACGTTGCAGTTCAGTGCTACCAGTTGTTGTTGAATCGCGGCGCTGCGTTTAGGGTGGCGCGGCACGATCACTAGCAGCCGTTGGTTACGTTGTTGGATAGAGAACCACAGGCGTGCGATGCGCAGCTCTTCATCATCATGGGTCGATGCCGCGAGTACAAATGAGCGGCCGAGTGAGATGGGTTCGACGCTTGAATGGGTGGCTGAGATCAGTTTGATGTTGCCGATGGTTTTGACTTGACTGGCAGCCGCGCCGAGTGAGATGTAACGCTCGCGGTCGCTGTCAGAGCGGGCGAGGATTGCGGTAACATTTGCCAGCACATGTGGGCAGAGTGCACGCAGCCACTGCGGTGCATCAACCGTCTTTTCTGAGAGGCGGCCGTTGATGATCAGCAGTGGTGCACCGCTATTCGCACAGTGCTGGTAGAGATGTGGCCATAGCTCGGTCTCCATGATCAGCGCACAACAAGGCTGAAGTTTGGCGATGAAACGCCGGCTCATCCAGTTGAAATCGATCGGCAGGTAGCAGTGTGTTGCAGTGGCAGGCAGCTGTTTTTGTGCCACTTCACCACCGGTCGGGGTGCTGGTGGTGAGTGTGATGTGTTTGTCCGGGTAGAGTTCGCGCAGCGCGTGGATCAACGGCATCACCGCATTCACTTCACCCACTGAGGCGGCATGAAGCCAGATGCCCCCTTTGTGGTGGTGGCGAATAAAACTGAGGCGCTCGCGTAGAAAACGGATATCACGTTGCTGCCACGCCTGCCATGCGGTGAAGAGGATGGCGGGAATAGAAAAGAGGGTTAGTAGTAGATGGTAGCGCCACATAATCTATGCGTCATTCGCGGCTGATTTGTTCATCACTTGCTCGTGCTTTATTCATACGGACTGATTCTGTCTGGTTGTGATTTAAAGCGGCGATGAATCCACAGATATTGATTGGGGATGCGCCGTACCTGTTCTTCAATCGCGGCATTAATGGTGCCTGCATCAGCCACCTCATCACCCGTTGGGAAATTTTCAAGCGCTGCACGGAATCTGATCCGGTAGCCCTGCGTGCCGGGCAGGCGTTCAAAGTCGACTGGGATGATGGCGCAGTGGGTGGCACGTGCAATGCGCGCTGTCGCTGTTAAGGTGGCGGCAGGCATACCTATGAAGGGGGCGAATACGGTGCTTTCATAACCGAGGTCTTGGTCAGGCGCATACCAGCAGGCCTGGTTTTTTTTGAGTGCTTTTAACATGCCGCGCATATTGGTGTGGTTGATCAGCCCGGCAAAATGTTTGCGGCGATAGTGATTGAGTACCGAGTCAAACAGTGGGTTGTGTGCACGTTTGGCGACTGCATGAAAGGGGACTTCAAATGCCATCAAACGGCCGCCCATCAGCAATGAGGTGTAGTGTGCACCGAGCAGCAGAATGCCTTTGTTCTCCTCGAAGGCTTTGGTGACATGCTCTACTCCTTCGACATGTGTCAGCGCATGAAGACGGCGATCGCTACCCCACCATGAAAAGCCCGCATCGATGATGCCACCGCCAACGGAGTGAAAGGTTTCTTTAACCAGTTGGGCCTGCTCGTCTGCTGATAATTCAGGAAAACAGAGTTGCACATTGACCGCTGCGACATGACGTTTATTTTTGAGTAGATAAAACGCCAGCGTGCCGACTTGCTTGCCGAGCCACAGCTGGATGGCATAGGGGAGTTGTGCGGCAAGCCACATCGCACCGAGCCCGAGCCAGGTTGGCCAGAAACGTGGTGTGAGAAAACGTTTAAGTTGGAAATCGGCGAATTGACTGGTCATCGTGTTGGCATCTGTTTAGCAGCGCTGATTTGTAACTATTCAGCATAGTTGAAAATGGGACGTAATTGTTCAGATTGCCCCTGAAATTCGTCAGTTCAAGACGAAAAATGTGAGTTTACAAGTGTAAATGATCATTTTTAACACCGAAATGGTGGATTTCAGGGGTGAGCTGAATAGTTATGCTGATTTTAACATGGCCAGCGTTGGCAGGTGCTGCGATTGGTTACTCAATATCGATGGCGGCCGGGGTATCGGCCAATGATGGTTTAGCAGTGGCTGCTACTGAAGCGCTTTTGGTTTGCAGCCAGCTATTGATCAGCGCCAGATCAGCCGTGGCCAGAATGCCTGCCGCCTGTTTCAAACGCAGTGTGTGCAGGATGTAATCATAACGGGAACGGGCATGGTCGCGTTGTGCACGGAATAGTTCGCGCCTTGTATCGAGCACATCGACGGTGGTGCGTGTGCCGACCTCAAGCCCTGCCTCGGTAGCATCGAGTGCACTTTGTGCTGAAACGACAGCTTGCCCAAGCGCTTTGACGCGATTGATCTCGGCCAGTACGCTCAGATAGGCATCACGTGCCTGGCGCAGAGTCGCACGACGTTGCTGCTCAAAGCCTTCGCGGGATTGATCGGCGAGGCGTTGTGCCTGGCGGGTGCGTGAGCTGGTCGAGCCACCTTGAAAGAGTGGCATGTTGAGGCGCAATTCTATCGCCTGGTTTTTTGATTCGTTGTTGCCAAAGTTACCTCCTTTCGAGTCACTGTAAGTGTGACTGGCGTTCAACTCCAGTGTTGGCAGGTGACCAGCACGTTGGCGTTTGATCTCGTCACGCGCCTTGTTGTAGACAAATTCAGCGGCGATCAGCTGGAAGTTCTGGTTTAACGCGGTATCGCCCCATTGGCGGATGTCGGCAGGCTCAGGGGTGATCAGTGGTGTTCCGGCGGAGAGCACGGCCAATTTTTTATGATAACGGCCGGTGATCTCGGCTAATGCTTCATACTGACTGGCCAGCAGGTTGTCGGCGAGAATCTCTTGCGCAGTCACCAGGTCATAAGCAGCCTGCGCTTCATGCACATCGGTGATGGCAATCAGGCCAACTTCAAAGCGTTGGCGCGTCTGCTCCAGCTGGCGATCAATGGCGCGTTTTTCGGCGCGCGCAAACTCGAGTCCGTCGAGTGCTGCCAGCGCATCAAAGTAGCGCTCTGAGATGCGCACCATTAATGCCTGCTGTGCAGCTGAGAGATTGGCTTTCGCTTCGCCAATGGTTGCGTCGCTCTGGCGCAGTTGAATAAAATAGTCGTAATTGAATAACGGCTGGCTTAACGATAACGTATAGCCACTGCTGGCGAAGCGGCGTGTGCCGAGGGCGAAAAATCCGGAGTTGATGGTATCTTGTTTATTCTTGCTGGTGTTGGCGCTCAGATTAACCAATGGCAAGAGCTGTGCACGGCCCTGGGACTTTGTTTCAAGCGCGGCGTAATATGCCGCTTCAGCGCCGCGATATTGGGGATCGTTTTCAATTGCCAGCTGGTAGATCTCGAGTAGCCCAGTGGCCGCAGCGCCAGTGCTGATAAACGGCGCGCTGCTGAGCAGGATCAAAGAGGCTAGTTGAGTGGCTAATTTTCTCTGCATGGCGGAGGCTATTTTAGTCGATTTAATCGCGGTTGTGTTTGTTGTCTGGTATTGCCTAGAAGACAAAAGAAGAGGGCTGAGCGGCATTGATCAATGCTGGCAGTTCGGTTTCGAACAGCTGTTCGCTGATCAGTTCGCCATCGTCGGTGCGTCGCAGCAGGGTTGCGTGCATCACCGGCGGCTGGCCGATGATGGCAAAGATGCGGCCGCCGCGGTTAAGCAGCCTGGCGTAGCGTTTTGGCAGTGTTGGCAGTGAGCCGGTGATCACGATCGCATCGAACACTTCACTGCTTTCCCATCCTTGTGAAGCATCACCACATTCAAGGGTGACATTCTTTATATGATGCGCGGCAAGGCGTTTGCCCGCTGCGCTGATGAAGTCTGGCTGGATATCAACCGAGGTCACATGGCTACTTGCTGCTGCCAGCATTGAGGTGAGATAACCACTGCCGGTGCCGATCTCCAGCACGTGATCACTTTTGCTGAGGCCGAGCGCCTGCAACATGCGCGCCTCGACGATGGGGTGCATCATCACCTGCTCATGTGCCAGTGGAATAGCGATGTCGGCATAGGCGAGTGCGCGATGTGTTTCAGCGACAAAGGCTTCACGCGGAATATTTTCAAGCAGCGCCAGGGTTTCAGGATCGAGCACGTCCCATGGACGTATCTGCTGCTCGATCATATTGAAACGTGCTTTTTTTTCAAATGCCGTGTTCATCGCCCGCTACCCTCAAGTCAATTTGGTTTAGTTGTTCTTGCTCCGCCTCTTTGTAACGATGAGCGGAACAGCAAAGATTATTCGTTTTATGGCGCATTGTCCAATCTGAAATCAGTCTGAGCTGTCGCTGCGGCGGGTTGTGTTCATGATGGAGGATGAAAAATATCACCAGGCTGGAAATTAAATATTGGAGTTAAGTATTCGAAAATACTGGGGTTATCAACTTAAGACCTTTGCACGAGCAGTCATTTTATTCTCTCGGTAAGGCAAAAGCGCACGGAGCGAGGGAGTTTATAGGTATCAATGACCGATTGAGAACGCGTTTAACGCCGCCAGAGGAGAAAAAACAGTTGTGCAAAGGCCTCAGACTTAATGTCTGTAAATAAAAAATAGTGATTTGATCATTTTCCTCAAGAAAAGAGGTCAGTTAAGTTAAGTGGCGGCTGTGGTGATTAAATGGTTGCTATATCGATTAAACGGTATGTACACACAAAACAATAAGGATTAGCCTTAATCAACTGGCACGCTGTTTTTTTATACATATTGAGACCCTTGCACGAAAACGAGTTCTCGTGCAAAGGTCTCATATTCAAGGAGAATCCATTCAGTGCAAGATATTTTATTTTTGGAGCATATGATTCCTTTGTTACAACACATGCTGGTATTTCTGGGACTGGCCTATTTATTCACTAAAACATCGGTATTTACTGCTCTGGTAAACAACACACTCTCACTACCGGACAAGGCGATTATCTACCTGGTTTTTTCCGGTTTTTGCATTCTGGGAACATCTTTTAGCGAGTCATCAATGCAAACAGATGATGCCATTGCCAATACGCGCGCAATCGGGGCTGTTCTGGGTGGATTGCTGGGTGGCCCTGTCGTTGGTTTTCTGGTGGGCATTACGGGGGGTATTCATCGGGTTCTCAGCATGTCGTCGATTGATGACCCGATTAATTACATTGACATGGCCTGTGCCGTTGCCACTACATTTGAAGGGCTGTTTGCAGGATGTGTACACCATTACCTGTCTCGAAAGGGTAAAGTCGAGACGCTGTTTTCCCCCCGTTTTGTCTGGTTTGTCGCATTCGTTGTCGGACTGGGACATGTGGCCATTATTCTGTTATTTGGCGTATCTGTGGGTGAAGGTGCAGCGGCCTGGAACCTGGAAAAAGAAATTGCCGTGCCCATGCTGATTGCCAACTCTGTCGGTGCTGCCCTCATCATGTATATGATTAGAGAGCAAAAACGAGCTTGCGACGAACTCAGCAGCAGTGCGGTGGCATGGCGAATCGCCGATAAAACTGCCAGCATTATTTATGGCCGCTTTAATCAGGAATCGAGCCGGAAAATCGCCGAAATTATTCAACACGAAACCCGAGTGGGCGCGGTTGCGATTACAGATAAAAACAGACTGCTCGCATTTGCCGGGCTGGGTGAAGACCATCATCGACCTGGCACACCCATTTCTTCTGAAGACACACTGAAGGTGATCAGGAAAAATAAGGTTTTATTTGCCGACGGTATCCGCAAAACCTATCAGTGCCGACTAAAAAAGTCTTGTGAACTGGGTTCCGCGCTCATTATTCCACTGAGAGATGATGCCAACAATGAGGTGGTTGGCACAATTAAACTGTATGAGCCCAAAAATAAATTGTTCCGCAATATCAACCGCAAGCTGGGAGAAAATCTTGCGCATCTGTTATCCGGTAGAATATTGGCGGGCCACTATGAATTACAACGAGAGCTGCGTATTCAAGACCAATACAAAATTCTGATGGCGCAGATTAATCCGCATTTCCTTTACAATGCGCTGACGACTATTGGACATATCATCGAAAAACAGCCTGAGAGGGCCCGTAATTTATTGCATTACCTATCTGATTATTTCAGGAAAAACCTGAAAATATCGGATGATACCACCACCCTGGGCTACGAATTTGAGCATGTGGAATCTTATCTGGAAATAGAAAAAGCACGGTTTGAAGATCGCTTACAGGTGCAAATAGACATCCCTGAGCATTTGCTGATACAAACCGTACCGGTCTTTACATTACAGCCCATTGTTGAAAATGCGATCAAACACGGAACCAGTGAACTATTGGGTACAGGCATGATTAGAATTACCTGTGTTGAGCATAATGGCAGCTTCACCCTGATGGTCGAAGACAATGCTGGTTTATATAAAAAAAATAATGCAAACGGTATTGGCCTGAAAATAGATGAGCGCATCAAGATGCGCTATGGCAACCAGTATGGCATTGATATACAGTGCGAACCCGAGCAATGGACAAGAGTCAACATTCACCTGCCAAAAAACAAGGAACAAGCATGATTCGCACAATCATTGTTGATGATGAACCGAATGCCCGGGAAGATCTGGAGAAGAAAATAAGAGCCGATCATGAGTTCGATGTGAGCGGGATATGCGCAAATGCATTTGAGGCGATAAGAGATATAAACAGCCAACATCCTGATGTTGTTTTTCTTGATATACAGATGCCCAGAATATCCGGCATAGAGATGCTGAGCATGCTGGATAAAGATAATATGCCACGTATTGTTTTTGTGACCGCGCATGGTGAATATGCGATTGAAGCATTCAAAAAAAATGCAATTGATTTTTTACTCAAACCGGTAAAAAATGAGCGCCTGAATATAACACTGGCACGTTTGAAGGAAGATCACCAGCCCCAGCCTGCCGTCACTGAGGCATTTTCCACTGGCCTGGAATTTGTCCCCTGTTACCAGGGAACCCGATATTACCTGGTCAATGTTAAAGAGATTATCCATGCATTTTCCAGCCCCACAACGGGCGTGCATCTTGTCACCGGCGACAGTGGGCAAGCGTTTCAAACCAACCTTCCATTAAAAGTGTTTGATGACAATAGTCAATTAAAACGGTGTCACCGACAGCACATGGTAAATCTCGATTATATAAAATTTATAGAAAAACTGGACAATGGTTTGGGGCAAATTTACACTTATGGAAATCATACTATACCGGTCAGTCGGAATTTTATGGGCAATTTTCCTTCTATTGTCTGATGTGCCTGTGTTGTTGAAATTTTTTCGTAACTATTCAGCTCACCCCTAAAGCTCGCCATTTCCGCGTTAAAAAATGATCATTTATCCATACAAACTTACATTTTTTGCCTCGAACTGGCAAGTTCTAGAGGTAATCTGAATCGTTACACTTTTCTTGGATGTGGATTCCCCGAAGGGCCATGGAAAGCAGAAAAAGTATTGTCGTCTAATCCCGTTCGCCCGCGAATAATCACCGTTCATACCAACATACCGCCACTTGTCAGATAGAGGCTGTGACTTTCTGTTCTTCCGGATAATCTCTATGTAATTCGGCTGAATTTTAGCTGGAAATTCTACTGCTGAACAGGAGGCTACATGATTATTCATCTGACAAAAATCTTATCCACTCTGGGCCCTGGATTGCTTTATGCTGGTGCTGCGGTTGGTGTGTCACATCTAGTGATGTCCACCAAAGCAGGGGCAAGCTATCAGTATATTTTTCTTATGCTGATCCCTTTGATTCATCTCATCAAGTATCCATTCTATAAATTTGGCCCCCAATATACCGCTCTGACCGGGCGTAATATCTTGTATGGATATTATGATCTTGGAAAATGGGCACTGGCAATTTATGTTGTTATGACGGTGTTGTCTATGTGTCTGATTCAGGCTGCGGTGACCATTGTTACCAGTTCAATCGCCATTCATTTTTTGGCACTGCAAGTGCCTGCAGAATACATGCCTCATATTCCTGCGATGATGGTTCTCCTTGCCGCCGCGATCATTTTGTATGTTGGGAAATACAGCATGTTGGACAAGATGATGAAAGCGGTGATCATTATTTTGGCGCTGACGACCATCACTGCACTAGCCATCGTATTACTAGTGGCTCCTGGCGGCATTCATCCCGCTGCAACGCCGCTCTTCAGTCTTTACGAATACGCGGACATTATTTTTCTGGTGGCTTTTCTTGGCTGGATGCCAGCACCAATGGATGTTAGCGTTTGGCATTCAGTTTGGTCGGAAGAAGCGAATCGAAGCAATGGAACCCGTGCCCCTCTTCATAAAGCAATGCTGGATTTCCGGGTAGGTTTCTTTGGTACCGCTCTTTTGGCGATGGCTTTTTTATCGTTGGGTGCACTGGTCATGTTTGGTAGCGACGAGCCACCTTCAGCAATCGGTTCTGTTTTTGCAGGCCAGCTCATCAACATGTATACGGATTCGTTGGGTAGCTGGGCATATCCGCTGATCGGTATAGCGGCTCTGGCCACGATGTTCAGCACTACGTTGACCTGCCTGGATGCTTACCCCCGAACGCTGCAAGAAAGTTATTGCATCTGGAAAGGAAAAGGCAATCATGAGTCTCGGAGAGGCGCCTCAAAGACTGTTTACCGTACCATATTGTTGGTAGCAGTGATTGGCACCATCAGCGTATTTTTGATTATCAAAAACGTGTCGGGCGCGATGGGCTTGATCGTGACCATTGCCACTATTGTATCTTTTGTGTCAGCCCCGGTTATTGCTTACATCAATTTCAGAGTGATGCACGGAAATACAATTCAGGAAGCTGACCGGCCCAATGGTTTGATGTCTTTATGGAGCCGCTTCGGGATAGCTATTATGACGTTATTCAGCCTGGGCTATCTATGGTTGATTGTGACGAGGTAAGGGTGACACCTGGATCATTCTGAATGGCTTACAAAAGCGGGCGGATGCACCTGTGCTGATGTAGAATTTTAATGGTCATGAGTACCTCCGTGCGGGCAAATACGTTTCAGAAGGCAACGGCCGTATAGCACCCATAAAAAAACCCTCGTCAAAAGCTGACGAGGGTTTTAATGTCTACAGGGTTTGTAGAAACAGCTTACATCATGCCGCCCATACCACCCATGCCGCCCATACCACCACCCATGGCAGCTGCAGCTGCATCACCTGCACCTTCGCTTGGGATGTCACTAATCATTGCTTCGGTAGTGATCATCAGGCCAGAGACAGATGCTGCATGTTGCAGTGCTGAACGGGTTACTTTGGTTGGATCCAGTACGCCAGCTTCGATCATGTCAACATACTCACCTGTGGCTGCGTTGTAACCGAAGTTACCAGAACCTTCAGCAACCTTATTCAGGATCACGGAGGCTTCTTCACCAGCATTGGTAATGATCTGGCGCAGAGGCTCTTCTAGTGAGCGACGCAGGATTGCGATACCGATATCCTGATCATGGTTGATGCCTTTAAGGTCTTTCAGAGAATCAATGGCGCGAACCAGAGCAACACCACCGCCAGGTACAACACCTTCTTCTACGGCAGCGCGGGTTGCGTGTAGTGCATCTTCGACGCGTGCTTTTTTCTCTTTCATTTCAACTTCGGTAGCAGCACCGACTTTGATGACGGCGACGCCGCCAGCAAGTTTAGCAACACGCTCCTGGAGTTTTTCACGATCGTAGTCAGATGAAGTTTCTTCGATTTGTGCGCGGATGGTGGTAACGCGGCCTTCGATTTCAGCGGTGTCACCAGCGCCATCGATGATGGTGCTGTTGTCTTTACCGATCTGAATTTTCTTGGCTGAACCCAGCTCTTCAAGCGTCGCTTTTTCAAGAGAAAGACCAACTTCTTCAGAGATAACCTGGCCACCGGTGAGTACTGCGATATCTTGCATCATCGCTTTACGACGATCGCCAAAACCAGGTGCTTTAACAGCGGCTACTTTAACGATGCCGCGGATGCTGTTAACAACGAGTGTTGCGAGTGCTTCGCCTTCAACGTCTTCTGCGATGATCATTAGCGGACGACCGGCTTTAGCGACGCCTTCCAGCAGTGGCAGCAGATCACGAATGTTTGAGATCTTTTTGTCAACTAGCAGGATGAAAGGGTTTTCCAGGTCTGCCGTCATGGTCTGCTGATCGTTAACGAAGTATGGAGAAAGATAACCGCGATCGAACTGCATCCCTTCTACCACGTCTAATTCGTTTTCAAGGCCTGAACCTTCTTCAACGGTGATGACGCCTTCTTTGCCAACTTTGCCCATTGCTTCTGCGATGATGTTGCCCACTTCTTCGTCAGAGTTTGCTGAGATGGTGCCAACCTGTGCGATCGCTTTGTCGTCGGTGCAAGGGATTGAGCTGTCACGCAGAGATGCAACGGCGGTAATCACCGCTTTGTCGATGCCGCGCTTCAGATCCATTGGGTTTAGGCCGGCGGTTACTGCTTTCATGCCTTCGCGCAGGATAGCCTGTGCTAAAACGGTTGCAGTGGTGGTGCCGTCGCCAGCGACGTCAGAAGTTTGTGATGCGACTTCTTTAACCATCTGTGCGCCCATGTTTTCGAACTTACCTTCGAGTTCGATCTCTTTAGCAACCGAAACACCATCTTTGGTGATGGTTG
>QIJH01000009.1 GCA_003232725.1 Chromatiaceae bacterium
CTGAGAAGCACGAAAGGCCTTCTCGCCACGCTCGGCGAAGAAGGCCTTCATTGCCTGCTGATCAAGATTCAGCAGATTGACTTTGGATTGCTTCTCCAAACGATCATTACTCAACTAGCGAGGCCCGTTGATTAACGGGTGCGAGCGCAAAGATCGTTTGCTTCGAAGAAAAAAGCGATCTCCTCTTTTGCAGTATCAACCGCATCAGATCCATGCACCGCATTTTCATCGATGCTGCTCGCGAAACGCTGACGGATAGTCCCTTCAGCCGCTTCAGCAGGGTTGGTAGCACCCATCAGGTCACGATGCTTAAGGATTGCGTTTTCGCCTTCCAAAACCTGCACAATCACAGGGCCCGAGATCATAAAGCTCACCAGGTCGTTAAAGAAAGGACGCTCGTTATGAACGGCGTAAAAACCTTCCGCCTGTTCACGGCTCAGCTGCATCATTCTCGCAGCAACGATTTTCAGTCCACCCTTTTCGAAGCAGCTGTAAATGTCACCAATGTGGTTTTTGGCAACAGCATCAGGTTTGATAATGGAAAGGGTACGTTCGATGGACATGAAATGATTACTCCGCGATATGCTCTAAATAACAGCAAACCCGCTCAAGGCGGGTTTGCATAACCGAATTAATTAGCCATTTTAACGTCTTAGCTCGTTTCAAGCAATCACACAGATAGCTATTCCAACGCCAGGACGCGCGCGACTACTCGCGTTCTTCAATCCAGGCCATCTGAATCGCCTCCAGGATGCGCTCACCGCAGTGCGCCGGATCATCATCAAAGCCTTCAAGTGCCTGAACCCAATCAGAAAGATCGACAAAGCGTGCCGTCAGCGGGTCAATGTCAGGGTACTTTTCATCCAGCGCAATGGCGATCTCCAGCGAGTCTGTCCATTTCAATTCCATGCCAATATCTCCATTATCCGCGCAGATTAATGTTGTTCTGAGACCATATTGATGGTGTATTTCGGAATTTCGACCACCAGGTCTTTATCCGACACAACCGTTTGACAGCTTAGACGCGAGTCAGGGTCAAGTCCCCATGCCTTGTCCAGCATATCATCCTCAAGCTCTTCTGCCTTATTGAGCGACTCACCGCCCTCACGTACATGGACGTGGCAAGTGGTACAGGCACAGGACATCTCACAGGCATGCTCAATCGCAATACCATTTGCAAGTGCAATGTCGCAAATGGTCTTGCCAGCAGCGGCCTCGATCACCGCCCCGTCAGGGCAAAGAACTTCATGTGGTAAAAAAATCAGCTTTGGCATAACTCTATTCCGCGTAAACAGGTAATTAGTCGATGATCTGATCGAGCAATTTGCCCGCCAGTGCTTCATTAATGTGAATATCCATACGTCGTGCAGCAAAATCGCTGGTAGCACATTCAAGCTTATCGTGAGCCGCCTTAATCAGTGCGATCTCTTCACTCTGCTGCGTCTCCTTAAGAGAGATCAGCGCCGCCTTGATGGTGACACACTCTTTGTTGCTCAACATGCCATCAGCATCCATATTCAGTGCCGCTTCGACCGCTTCTATCAAACGTGCCGAATCAACCAACTGCTCGTGCAGGCGACGTTTTTTAACATCATCTTCAGCGTAAAGCAGTGAATCAGCCAGCATCTTCTCGACCTCACTATCGCTCAAACCATATGAAGGCTTAATCTCAATGCGACTCTCAACACCACTCGTCAGCTCCTGCGCCGCAACACTCAACAAGCCATCCGCATCGACCTGAAAGGTCACACGGATTCGTGCAGCACCGGCATTCATCGGCGGAATGCCGCGCAATTCGAAACGTGCCAATGAACGGCTATCGGCGACCAGTTCGCGCTCCCCCTGCAGTACATGAACCGACATCGCGGTCTGACCATCTTTAAAGGTGGTAAATTCCTGCGCACGTACCACCGGAATAGTGGTATTACGTGGCACCAACTTTTCAACCAGCCCACCCATTGTCTCAAGCCCTAGAGAGAGCGGAATAACATCCAACAGCAACATTTCATCACCCGGCTTATTACCCACCAGGATATCTGCCTGTATTGCGGCGCCAACCGCGACCACTTTGTCTGGGTCAATATCAACCATTGGCGCGCGCTCAAAAAATTCAGCGACACATTCACGCACACGCGGGATTCTTGTCGAACCGCCGACCATCACCACGTCCTGAATATCATCAATGCTCAATCCCGCATCGCGCAACGCACGACGACAAGGACGTAAAGTCCGCTTAATCAACGGTTCGATTAATGCCTCAAAATCGGCCCGAGAGAGCTTGTCTTGCCACTGCGAGCCCTCAACTGTATCAATAGAAAACGATACAGAATCAGCTGTTGTCAACGCTTCTTTAACACGATTAGCCTCGCCAATCACACGACGCAGATGGCTATGCCCAATCTCACCACCCAGCCCCGCTTCAGCCATCATCCACTCGGCCAATACACGATCAACGTCATCACCACCTAACGCAGAATCACCCGCTGTGGCCATCACCTCAAACACACCGCGACTAAAACGCAGGATTGAAACATCGAAGGTGCCACCACCAAAGTCATAGACAACATGCACACCTTCCGAACCACTGTCTAAACCATAAGCAACCGCTGCCGCAGTAGGCTCATTTAACAACCGCAGCACTTTAAGACCAGCCAGACGCGCCGCATCTTTGGTCGCCTGACGTTGCGCATCATCAAAATAGGCCGGTACCGTAATCACCACACCATCCAGCTCACCGCCTAAATCTGCCTCAGCTTGCCGCATTAATTTTTTGAGAATGTCAGCGGAGACCGTTACCGGGCTGATATCGCCAGCAACTGTTTTAATAGATGGCATTCCACTCTCAGTCTTGGAAAATTCATAGGGAAGTTTATTCGCGGTAGTTTCAACATCAGCCACACCACGCCCCAGCAGACGCTTGGCCGATGCGATGGTATTGAGTGGGTCTTGATAGGCCGCATCTTTTGCTGCCTGCCCAACAAGCGGTGGCGCATCAGAAAAATAACGTACCACGGATGGACAGTGGTGGTTGCCCTGCGCATCAACCATCGTCTCTGCATGGCCATCACGCACCGTTGCCAGCAACGAATTGGTGGTACCGAGATCGATACCCACCGCTAGATGGTGCTGACGCTGCAGCTTCATCTCACCTGGCTCACTTATCTGAAACAACACCATAATCTAATCAATATTCCTTTGCGCCGTCGATATCAGTCGGTTAATTGAACGCATCTTCAATCTCATCCAGCTCATCATTCAAGCGAGAGATAAACTGCATCTCATCATATAAACGATGCGCTTTCACCAAAGCATCCGCGCAGTCATCCAAAAAAACCGCCTCTAATGCCAACTGCAATCTTCTCAGACGTTGTTGCAATTCATCCGCTAGTTGCATCAATGCTTGCTCCGCATTAGCACCGTGCTTCACATCTTCCAGATGTTCACGCAACTCAATTTGCTCAGTAAGAAATGCAATATCTTTACTGGTCACTGAGTCGTCAATATCGACCCCCCTCAGCTGCAGAAGGTAGCGCGCTCGGGCCAATGGGGATTTTAGTACATTATAGGCTTCGTTAATCAACGCTGTCAGCTGCACCGATATCCGGCGTTCTTTATCTGTCGCATTGACAAAGCGGTCAGGATGGATCAGCCCCTGCATGTCACGATAACGCTGCGTCAATACATCACGATCGATATCGTAGACAGCAGGGAAATTAAACAGCTGAAAATAATCTTTGGAAAAGAAAGATTCCATAACAACGCGTTAAACTAAAATTTTACAGCCAACAATCAGACTGTAAAACTCTCACCGCACCCACAAGTATCGGCTACATTGGGGTTGTTGAACTTAAAGCCCTCATTCAACCCCTCGCGAGTGTAATCCAGTTCGGTACCATCAAGATACAATAGACTCTTAGGATCAACAATGACTTTAACACCGAAATTTTCAATCACAACATCATCTTTTTCAACTTCATCCGCCACTTCAAACACGTAAGCGTAACCTGAGCAGCCAGATGTCTTGACACCCAGTCGCAGACCGATGCCTTTTCCACGCGCTTCAAGATAGCCGTTAATATGCTTAGCCGCAGACTCTGTTAACGTAATTCCCATAACTCTCTTTCTCAAATAGCAAACAACATTGGCAACCGCAATTAACCAGCGTCAGCGATTTTTTCAGGCGCATCAACAACTATAGCACTTTTACTATTGTAATCTTCGATTGCCGCCTTAATCGCATCTTCCGCCAACACTGAACAATGCACTTTTACTGGCGGCAGCGCGAGCTCTTCTGCAAGTTCAGTATTCTTGATTTCACTCGCCTCTTGCAACGTCTTACCTTTCACCCACTCGGTTAACAGTGAACTAGAAGCAATCGCAGAACCACAACCATAGGTTTTAAACTTGGCATCTTCAATCACACCTTCGTCGCTCACCTTAATCTGCAGCTTCATCACATCGCCACAGGCGGGCGCACCAACCATACCGGTACCAACGGCATTGTCATCTTTATCGAATGAACCCACATTACGTGGATTCTCGTAGTGGTCCATAACTTTATCACTATATGCCATCTTTATAATCTCCTGGTGAGCCTAATGCGCAGCCCACTGAACTTTTGATAGATCAACGCCATCCTTATACATCTCCCACAATGGTGAAAGCTCCCTCAGTTTCTCAACTTTTTGTCGCACCAACTCAATGGTGTAATCCACATCCGCTTCAGTGGTAAAACGGCCCAATGAGAAGCGGATCGAACTATGCGCCAGCTCATCTTCACGCCCTAATGCACGTAACACATAAGAGGGTTCAAGGCTCGCCGAGGTACAGGCAGAACCGGATGAAACCGCGATGTCTTTCAGCGCCATAATCAACGACTCACCTTCAACAAAATTAAAGCTGATATTCAACAAGCCAGGCACATGATGCGAAAGATCGCCATTGATATAGATCTCTTCCATATCGCTAAAACCATTCAGCAACCTTTCACGCAGCCCTAAAAGGCGCTCAGATTCGACGACCAGCTCTTCTTTGGCAACGCGAAAGGCCTCACCCATGCCCACAATCTGATGCACTGCCAGTGTGCCAGAGCGCATTCCGCGCTCATGCCCACCACCATGTATCTGCGCCTCAATACGAATACGCGGTTTACGACGCACATACAGCGCACCAACCCCTTTCGGACCATAAATCTTATGAGCAGAAAACGACATCAAGTCGACCTTTACTTTCTCAAGGTCTATTTCCACCTTGCCAGCGCTCTGCGCCGCGTCACAGTGAAAGATCACCCCTTTACTGCGTGCTAATTCGCCGATTGCGGCAATATCCTGCACCACACCGGTCTCGTTATTAACGTGCATGATGGAGATCAAAATCGTCTCTTCACGAATCGCATCTGCCAGCACTTTCATATCAATAAAGCCACTGTTTTCGACTTCCAGGTAGGTGACCTCATAACCTTCACGTTCAAGCTGACGACAGGTATCCAGCACCGCTTTGTGCTCAGTCTTACAGGTAATGATATGCTTACCCTTCTTTTTGTAAAAGTGGGCCACACCTTTGATCGCCAGGTTGTCTGATTCGGTCGCACCCGAAGTCCAAACAATCTCGCGAGGATCCGCGTTGATTAATGATGCCACATGTCCACGCGCTTCTTTCACCGCGTCATCCGCTTTCCAGCCAAATACATGTGAACGCGAAGCCGGGTTACCAAAATCGCCGTCCATCGTTAAACAAGCCATCATTTTCTCAGCCACACGTGGATCTGCTGGTGTCGTCGCAGCATAATCCAGGTAAACAGGTGTCTTTTCACTCTTACTCATATTTCTCAGCCATTCCTTAACCTTAAACATTCACACTCGAAATTCAAGCAGCTATTACTCACGTCCAACCACTATTCAATTTCAATAAACTTTCGATCTGCTGCTGCAACGATGAAATCAGTCGCTCAACATCTTTCATCGTATTACCATTCCCAAAACTCACACGTACAGCACCATAAGCCAGGCTATCATCTACACCCATTGCCTGAAGCACGTGAGATGGCTCGCCACTACCGCTGGCACAGGCTGAGCCACTTGAGACCGCAATGCCATCACGATCCAGGTTCATCAACAAGGTTGAACCTTCAATCCCTTTTACCGCAAAAAAAATGGTATTGGGTAACCGCCTTGCCTGCTGCGAAAAAACAACCACACCGTCAATACACTGTAATGCCTGCTCAACTCGCTCACGCAGCTGCTCATAGTGCTCAACTCGCTGCGTTAAGCCGTGTTGCATCAACGCTGCCGCAGCACCAAAACCAATAATCCCCGCCAGGTTTTCAGTCCCGCCGCGTAACCCTGCTTCCTGGCCACCACCATGCATCATCGGCTGTAGCATCAAGCCCTTTGCCATCACCAGTGCACCTACTCCCTTAGGCCCAGCGATCTTATGCGCTGAGAGGCTCATTGCTGAAACACCCAAGGCATCAAAATCAACGTTCATCTTGCCAAGCGCCTGCACTGCATCGGTATGCATCATCACGCCCCGACGTCGGGCAATCTCACTTAACTGCACTACATCTTGCACCACACCAGTTTCGTTGTTCGCCAACATCACCGATGCCAATGCTGTTTGATGCTCAGCCAGCGCCCGCTCAAACTCAGCTGGACTCACCACACCATCACCTTCAACACCTGCAAACGTTAGCGGGTAACCCGCATGCTGCAGTACATTTGCCGGTTCTAAAACCGATGAATGCTCCGTAGCGCCGACAACCAGTGCGCTACCTATATCCGCTACGGCCATCAATCCTTTCAACGCTACGTTATTGGCTTCAGTGCCACCGCTGGTGAAAACCACCTGCCGAGGCTGCACTCCCACCAACATCGCAACCTGCTCTCTTGCATATTGCAAAGCCTGTTGCGACTCACGTCCCTGTCGATGTGCGCTAGAAGGGTTCCCATAACAACTACCATTCAAATAAGGCAGCATTGCTTCAAACACCCGCTCATCGATAGGTGTCGTCGCGTTATGATCCAGATAGACGCACATCAATCCACACCAGCCAACCTTAATTGGCTAGTTAGCAGCCCCACCGGCCACAGAAGCAAACGTCGCATTTTGACTCTGTTTCTGCAGGTTATCCTGTCGCTCTGCAATATCTTTCACCGCGTTACGCTCAACCAACTGCCCCAGGCTGATGTTCTCAAGGAACTCATACAGCTGACGACTTAGGTCCGCCCATAATTCATGTGTCAAACATGGCTTGCCATCCTGACAATTACCCATGCCACCACAACGTGTCGCATCAACTTTTTCATCAATTGCTGTTACCACATCCGCCACTGCAATCTCATTCGCACCTCTACTCAAACGGTAGCCGCCACCCGGGCCACGTGCGCTATCGACCAAGCCCTGCTTACGCAGCTTGGCAAACAGTTGTTCAAGATAGGAAAGTGAAATCCCCTGGCGCTGAGAAATATCAGCCAATGGCACCGGGCCTTCCTGCGCATGTAGCGCTAGATCCAGCATCGCGGTTACTGCGTAACGCCCTTTTGTCGTCAGTTTCATGTCGATCTACCTTTGTAATTGTAAGGTAATAATCATTCTACATTGTTGATTGTTTTAGTCAAGATTTAATTATGCATATTACTGACTGCTTTAGTCAAGATTTATTTAAGCAGCGCGGCATCATCTTTAATCTGACGATCTTCACCACCACCGGGCAACTTTCCCTCTTCCGAATCAATATTATAGAGTTCTAATTCAGGTAGCGGCGACACATCAACATCTGCCCCCATCTGTTTGAGCGCCGCATTAAGCTCCTCTATCTTGCCATCCATCGCATGAATATGGTCTAGCATGCAGTTAACCGCGTTGGAAACAGGATCAGCTGCATCCTGTGACACCCCATACGCATCAAAGCCAATCTTTTTAGCGAACTCCCGGCGTTTTTTAGCATCAACACCCTGACTGCTTCGCGCCACATGCCCCGGCACACCAATCATTGTTGCCCCTGCGGGCACATCTTTCGCGACTACCGCATTTGAGCCAATACGCGCACCTTCATTGACTGTAATCGGCCCAAGCACTTTTGCACCCGCACCAACAACCACATTGTTTGCCAGTGTCGGGTGACGCTTCCCCTTATTCCAGCTGGTACCACCCAATGTCACCCCGTGATAAAGGGTACAGTCATCACCAATCTCAGCGGTTTCACCAATCACCACCCCCATTCCGTGGTCAATAAAAAAACGCCGCCCAATCTTTGCCGCAGGGTGGATCTCAACCCCCGTCACCCAACGCGCAAAGGTCGATAACAACCGCGCCAGCCAGGTTAGACCAAAATTCCACAACGAATGACTGCAGCGATGAAAAATCACCGCGTGCACACCCGGGTAAGTTGTCAACACCTCAAATGTGTTTCGCGCGGCAGGGTCGCGCTCAAAAACACACTTAATATCTTCTCGCACATGTTTAAACATGGTTATTTCCAAATTAAAACTTCAAACACAAAATCACTAACAAAAGCTTAACACAGCGCCTTAAGTCCACTAAAAAAAGCAACGGTTATTAACGAATTAAATGGGGAACAAATTATTGGCTATCATCCAGTTCAGAAGCGCTTTTGCACCGCCGTTAGAATTCCGCGTAAAATATTTAACTCCTGTTTTTCTAATCGAGCTCGATTGTAAACTCGCCTCAAACGGTGCATTAAGAACTTTGGTTTTGCCGGGTCCAGAAACTCACTCTGCACCATCACCTCTTCTAAATGTGCATAAAACTGCTCAACCTCTTTCATCGTAGCAAACTCAACATCGTCAGAATCTGACCGCTTAGCCACGACAGCACCATCTTTCTCCTGGGTCATCCTCACTTCATACGCGATGACCTGTATCGCCGCCGCAATGTTCAACGAGGGGTACTCAGGATTAGTCGGGATATTCACCAGATAATGACAACGACTGAGCTCAGCATTGGTCAAACCGGAGTGCTCACGCCCAAACACCAACGCTACCGGACCATCAACACACGCCGCCACTACCTTCGCCGCACATTCGCGTGGATCAAGCTGTGGCCAGGTAATGCTGCGCAGTCGAGCGCTTGCGCCAATCACCAACGAACATTCCGCCAATGCCTCATCCAACGAGTCACAGACCACCGCCTGCGCCAACACATCATCCGCACCCGAAGCCCTGGAAGTCGCCTCTGCACTCGGAAACACCTTCGGTTCAACCAGGTAAAGCGACTGTAAACCCATGTTTTTCATCGCCCGAGCGGTCGCGCCGATATTCCCGGGGTGAGAGGTGTTCACCATCACAATTCTAATATTTTTAAACATCGCGCCACCATACAGCGAGCCCACAACATCTATCAAGCGGATTTTCAACGAAAACCCAGCCAATTAACCTAGCGGGATATCATCCTCAGGACAATTTCTGCTATTCTTGGCCCGCGAAGAAATTTACTATCCCTATTTGAATAAGAGCGCCCTCCTTAACCATGCATCCAACCCTGAATATCGCCGTACGCGCCGCACGAAGTGCCGGTAGCATCATCATGCGCAACATGGACCGTATCGATTCACTGAATGTCACTGCCAAAGGAAAAAATGACTTTGTCTGCGATGTTGACAAAATGGCCGAAGCTGAGATTGTCGCAACCTTGCGCAAAGCATTTCCTGACCACGGCATCTACGCCGAAGAAGGCACCATGCACAAAGGGGATGAATACAGCTGGATCATTGATCCGCTCGACGGTACGACCAACTACCTGCACGGTTTCCCGCAATTTTCTGTCTCGATCGCACTACAGTGCAACAATCGCATTGAGCAAGCAGTGGTTTACAATCCACTTCACCAGGAACTGTTCACCGCCACACGCGGCGGCGGCGCATTCCTGAACGACAAGCGCATCCGTGTCAGCAATGCCAAAGGGCTAGATGGCTCACTACTCGGCACAGGCTTTCCGTTCCGCCATCCACAGCACCTTGATGCTTATCTGGAAACCTTCAAAGTGATGCACCTACAAACCGCCGGCATTCGGCGCGCAGGTTCAGCTGCACTTGATCTCGCCCATGTCGCCAGTGGCAGACTTGATGGCTTCTGGGAAATTGCACTCAAACCATGGGACATGGCAGCGGGGGTTTTGCTAGTGCAGGAAGCGGGCGGACTCGTCGGTGATTTTAGTGGCGGCCACGACTATCTAGAAACAGGAAATCTTGTTGTCGGTAACCCGAAGATTTTCAAAGCAATCCTTCAAGGCATTCAACCACATCTAACAGAAGAGCTAAAAAAATAATACGATTTCGATAATCTTCTCCTTAAGGGCACCTCACAACCGACACATTGAGGGAACTTAAGGAGAGACCATGGCCCGCTATAAAACACATCTGATCGCAGTTAAAAAGTTCAATGACAAAGAAGAGATGATTATGCGGGACATCCGCGATGCAATGGAATACCTCTCCATCATGATAACCCATCAGAATTCCGCCAATAGTCAGCAGGATTCCACCCAAAGCGCAAAAGCAGTATCACCGCGACACCCGTCACCAGCAATCCATATTTACTGCTACGACGCTAAAATCAGCCCACTCCCTCAAAGCCACAACTAGGGTCTGTTGACGTTTCATTTTCACCACTGTTGCGCCTGAAAAATCGCCAATCAAGGCGCGAGGAGGGAGGTTTGGTCACTCCCAAT
>QIJH01000252.1 GCA_003232725.1 Chromatiaceae bacterium
CGGCTGCCGGTGGTGATGCCAGCCCTTGAAAATAATTTTTATCGATCACATTCAGCTGGGTATTAAAACGTGCCAGGCGCAACGCCGCACCGGCGGTATAAACAAAGGCTGCAATCCAGCCAAGTTTGCCCATTGAACTAAGCGACCACATAAACATCACCAGTGCCGGTGCCAGTCCAAATGAGACCATGTCGGCCAGGCTATCGTACTCAGCACCAAAATCACTCTGGGTGTTGGTGATGCGCGCGAGACGCCCATCAATACCATCCATAATCATCGCGACAAAGATCGCAATGGCAGCGGCTTCAAAGCGTCCATCAATCGCGGCGATGATCGCAAAAAAACCGGCAAAGAGCCCTGCAGTGGTGAACAAATTGGGTAAAAGATAGACACCACGGCGTCTTTGTTTCTGTTCAGTCATATCACGTCTACTCTTAAGCGTTATGTTCCCAGGGCAACATCATTTGCTCGATCTTTACTAGCCGAAACATGTTCATGTATCAACGTCGCCAGGATATCAGAGCCAGCGTACAGCGTATCGCCAACCGCCACTTCGACCCTCGCATCAATCGGTAACAGTACTTCTATATAACCACCAAAGCGAACCAGACCACAGCGCGCTCCCTGTCCAATACGTTCTCCCGTCTGATGATAACAGACAGGCTTTAGGGCGTTACTAGCCACTGCCATCACCAACACTACATCATCATTTTCATCGCTCTGCAACCACATTGCATAACGATCGAGTACCTCAGCCTCGCCGTCATCACTCGCTGACGAATGCCAATGTTGAACAATATTCCCTTCCATTGGTGCGCGCGTCACATAAGTGCCTAAACGACTCATCCGAATAGAGATCTTATTGGCATCACGCTTGAGGTAGTTGTCATACACGCGTTCAATCGCCAGCACAACACCATCGGCAGGGCTCACGATACCAAGCGGTGCAGATGGAATGACGCGCTGTGGGTCTCTAAACAGATAGGCCAGCACAAGAGACAATAACCAGAGTGGCAGAGCACCCAATAAGCCAAAGTAAAATTTTGCGACAAAACCAGACAGCGCAAGCGCAGCGATAAATAGCCACCCTTCACGAGCAATATAGGGATGAGCACGACTCATAATATAAACTCAGTCTCGTAAAAATTAAAAAGCCTCAACACTGGGATCGACCCAGTGTTGAGGCTCTATCACGTTGTAACCAGCCACGAATGTCTGCCAACAACGCTGCGTCAGATTAGCACTTAGTTTTTTTCCTGGTCGACCAGTTTGTTGTCTTTGATCCAGGACATCATACCGCGCAGTTTAGCACCCACTTTTTCGATACCATGCTCACGACCAATACGACGCTTCGCTTTCAAAGTGGCTGCACCCGCCTGATTTTCCAGGATGAACTCACGTGCAAATTCACCATTTTGGATTTCAGTCAGGATACGTTTCATTTCAGCGCGAGTCTCATCAGTAATGATACGAGGGCCACGGGTCAGGTCACCATACTCAGCGGTGTTTGAGATTGAGTAACGCATGTTAGCGATGCCACCCTCATACATCAGATCAACAATCAGTTTCAGCTCATGCAGACACTCGAAGTAAGCCATTTCTGGTGCGTAGCCCGCCTCAACCAGGGTATCAAAACCGGCTTCAACCAATGCGCTAGCGCCACCACAAAGTACTGCCTGCTCACCAAATAGATCAGTTTCAGTCTCTTCACGGAAGTTAGTTTCGATGATGCCAGCACGGCCACCACCATTAGCACTGGCATAAGAGAGCGAGATACCTTTCGCGTGACCGCTCGCATCTTGATGGATAGCGATGAGTGATGGTACACCGCCACCCTGAGTGTAGGTAGAACGTACCAAGTGACCAGGGCCTTTGGGTGCAATCATGATCACATCAAGATCAGCGCGTGGCTCAATCTGCTCGTAATGGATATTGAAACCATGCGCAAAAGCGAGTGCAGCGCCCTGCTTAATGTTGGGCGCAACTTCATCACGATAAAGTGCTGCCTGATTTTCATCAGGCACCAGCATCATCACCACATCAGCGCTGGCAACCGCAGCAGCAACTGGCTTTACAGTCAGACCAGCGTTGCTCGCTTTAGCCGCAGATGATGAATCATCACGCAGACCAACCACCACATCAACACCTGAATCTTTCAGATTGTTCGCATGGGCATGGCCCTGAGAACCGTAGCCAAGAATTGCAACCGTTTTGCCCTTAATAATGGACAGGTCTGCATCTTTATCATAATAGATGTTCATTCTTTCTCTTCCTTTTTCTAAATTTTACTGAAATTTAAATTCATACCACTACGCCTGATTCAGGCATCGTGTCTAAAAACCAGTTGCGGCTAATTCTGTTGAAAACAACTTAAGAATGCAGGCTTTTTTCGCCGCGCGCGATGCCACTAACACCAGAGCGCACTATCTCAATGATCTGGTCAGCGTTAATTGCCGCAATGAACTCAACAATTTTCTCACCAGAATCAGTCAATTCTATCGTATATGACGCCTCGGTAACATCGATAATGCGCCCATTGAAGATATCTGCGAGCCTTTTGTACTCTTCACGTGCCTCGCCAACGGCTTTCACCTTGATTAGCGCCATCTCTCGCTCAATATGCTCAGCTTCACTCAGGTTCACCAGTTTAACCACATCAATCAGTTTATTAAGCTGTTTGGTAATCTGCACGATGATATCTTCAGAACCGCTAGTAACAATCGTCATACGTGACATTGAGGCATCTTCAGTCGGCGCAACCGTTAGCGATTCAATATTATAACCACGCGCAGAAAAAAGCCCTGCAACACGAGACAGTGCGCCGGCCTCATTTTCCATCAAAATTGAAATTACATGTCTCATCAGATTACACCAAAATCATTTCATTAAGGCCCGCACCGGCAGGAATCATCGGGTAAACATTCTCTTCACTGTCGGTGACAAAATCCATAAATACCAGGCGATCTTTGAGCTTCATTGCCTCTTCCATTGCGCCGTCAACATCCGCTGGATTATCGATGCGCATGCCTACATGTCCATAACTTTCAGCCAGTTTAACAAAATCAGGCAGCGCGTCCATATAAGACATGGCATAACGACCATCGTAGAAAAACTCCTGCCACTGACGCACCATGCCAAGATAACGGTTATTCAATGCGATAATTTTAATCGGCAAGCCATATTGCAAACAGGTTGAAAGCTCCTGAATACACATTTGGATACTGCCTTCACCGGTCACACAGGCGACCGTCGCATCTGGATGAGCAAACTGCACCCCCATCGCCGCGGGCAAGCCAAAACCCATCGTGCCAAGGCCACCCGAGTTGATCCAGCGATAAGGCTTGTCAAACTTGTAATACTGCGCCGCCCACATCTGGTGCTGGCCCACATCAGAGGTTACGTAAGCATCACCATTAGTCTCTCTATAGAGCGCTTCAACCACCTGTTGCGGCTTCACTTTGTCACTTTCAGTATCATACTTAAGACAGTCTGCAGCGCGCCATGCGGTGATCTGCTGCCACCATTCGCCAATGGCCTGCTCATCAGGCTTTTTGCCGCCCTTTTTAAGCATCGCGATCATCTCTTGCAACACATTGGTCACTGAACCAACAATCGGCACGTCAACTTTGACGTTTTTTGAAATCGAAGAGGGATCAATATCAACATGAATGATCCTGGCATGCGGACAGAACTTCTCAATATTGCCGGTCACGCGGTCATCAAAGCGCGCGCCAATCGCAATTAGCACATCGCAATGATGCATTGTCATATTGGCTTCGTAGGTACCGTGCATGCCAAGCATACCGAGAAATTGTTTATCGGTCGCCGGATAGGCACCCAACCCCATCAGGGTATTGGTTATCGGGTAGTTCAGTTGCTGTACCAGTTCAGTCAACTCTGCTGCACCACGCCCCAATACCACGCCACCACCGGTATAGAAGATAGGGCGTTTAGCCGAAAGCATCATCGCCACCGCGCGTTTGATCTCACCAGCATCACCCATTTCAACAGGGCTATACGAGCGCATTTTAATCGTCTTAGGGTAGTTGAACTCAGCCTTGTTAGCGGTGACATCTTTTGGAAGGTCAATCACAACCGGCCCAGGACGCCCCGTCGTCGCAATATAAAATGCTTTTTTGATCGTCTCAGCCAGATCAGCAACTTCCTTCACCAGAAAGTTATGTTTCACACAGGGGCGAGTGATGCCGATTGAATCAACTTCCTGAAACGCATCATTACCGATCATATTGGTGAAAACCTGGCCGGTAATCACCACCATCGGAATCGAATCCATATAGGCGGTCGCGATCCCGGTCACCGCATTGGTCGCACCGGGGCCAGAGGTCACCAGTGCAACACCCGCTTTACCGGTCGAGCGTGCGTAGCCATCAGCCGCATGGGTCGCTGCCTGCTCATGCCTCACCAGTACATGTTTAATGTCCTCTTGTTGATACAGCGCATCGTAGATGTGCAGTACCGCTCCGCCTGGATATCCAAACAGATGTTTCACTCCCTCTTCTTTCAGGGAACGGACAAGTATCTCCGCGCCGGTTAATTCCACAGCAAGCACCCTCTTTAAAACGAGAACTTTGCACGATTGTTCTTTTCTCTTCTGGCGGCGTTAACAGCGGACTCAAGCGGTCATTTATCGTTATAAACGCCCTCATCCCGTGCGCTTTTGCCTCGCCTAAAGCGCCTGCTGTTGGTGCCAGAGAAAAAAATCGCTGTTCATGCAAAGGTCTCTTAACAAGTAAAACACCCGCAGAACGGGTGATTAGAATAATCCAATAATGCATTAATATACGGGATCGAATTTTAATGAGATTCGGCGCAAAAAGATAGGGAAGAAAGAAAAAACTTGAGAAAATACAAGCCATTTCCGCGGTTTAATACGGTTTTACAGCGGAAATCACAGCAATATCCCAATCAAAAAAAGAGGGGTATTGACGTGCCATTGCTAAAATACTCAGAGAGTAGTCAAAATTAACAGTGGCTGCTCAGATCGCCCATGAAATCTGCCAGTTCAAGGCTAAAAATGTGGGTTTACACGTGTAAATGATCATTTTTTAACGCTGAACGGGTGGATTTCATGGGTTAGCTGAGTAGTTACAAAATTCAGAGCAATATCACGCCTGAAATAGCACCTCATGTTAATACCTCACATCCTGAAAACCTGTTTATTCAGTAAAATGACGCTTTAAAAATCGCTGAATGGCCAACCACGCCTCTTCGCTTGCCGCTGCATTATAGGATGAACTCATTGGGTTAACAAAACCACTATCAGCGTCCAGCGTCACCACATCCAGGTTTATGCGAAGCCTCAGCATTACCTGCTGAAACTCGTCTAACTGCTCAATGCCAAACGCAGGATCAAGTCGCCCGAACACACCTAGGATCGGCGCATTAAGACGCTCAAGCGCCTGCTGATTCCCCTTTGGCATCGCATAAAAGGCGACCAATGCGTCGATATCGGTATCATCACTCGATGCGATTTGATAAAGATAGCTAGCACCATACCCCCAGCCAATCGCGGCGACTAAATCCTGCTGCCTTTTCAGGTAATCAATCGCACCATGAAGGTTAGCGGTCACCCACTCCGGGTCTGTTTGTGCCACCACCATTTTTGCCATGGAGTCTCGCAGCACTGGGCGGCCATCAAAAAGGTCAGCCACCACCACCCGAAAACCCTGTTTCGCATAGCGATCTGCCCAGCTCTTAACTTCATCAGCCAATCCCCAACGATCATGCGCAATGACAATGCCAACCTCGGCATCCGCAGGCCCAGTCACATAGGCATCAAACGATGTTCCATATGCGGTCTTTAACGTGACCATCTCGGCATTAGCCGCGCCCGTCCAAAGACAGCACATCACCATTAGCAAACCGTTGCGCAACATCCCTCTTCCCCTGAATGACTTCTAATCTTGAATAAAAGCATACCTGAGAAGCCGGATATACGCCATCCGCTCAAGTCACCCCTCACGTAACGCCAATAATGGTGGATAGTTGAGCACTTTTCGCGTACCCAGTACGCCCGCCAGCCCAATCCCTGCACCCCCGCCAATAATGCCAATCAACCACACCCAACCATTAAAGTGGTATTCAAGCTGAAACAGATGCACCGCCAACACATACCCCAATAGACTTGCAGCAGCGGCTGCCACCATTCCCGCCAGCGCACCTAATGTAACAAATTCAGCAATCACCCCATTCATCAGGCGGCGACGCCCAGCACCCAGCGTACGCAGAATGACACTCTCACGTATGCGCTCATCAAGTGTTGAATAGATTGCGGCATACATCACTAATAATCCCGCGATCAAGGTAAAAAGAAAGACATATTCAACCGCCAACGTGACACGTTCAATAATAATACGCACCTGCGTCATCACCGCCGCGATATCAATCACCGTAATATTAGGGAATTGACGTACCATTTTATCGAGTACTAAATACTCATCTTCAGGCAGATAAAAACCACTCATGAAACTGCTCGAATAGGACTCCAGCACGCCAGGGGATGCAATCACAAAAAAGTTGGGGCGAAACGAGTCCCATTCAACTGATCGAAGATTACTCACCCGCGCGCTAACACGCTGCTCATCAATCAAAAAAACCAGCGTATCCCCCACCTCAATCGACAATGCTTTTGCAATCCCCTCTTCCACTGAAAATTGCCGCTCACTCTCTGCAGCTGTCCACCACTCACCCGCGATCAATTGATTATCAACCTGCATCTGTGCGGCCCACGAAAGATTAAACTGCCTTTCCAATAGATGCTGCGCACGCGGATTCTCATAGTGCTCTGGCTGAACCGCTTTGCCGCCAATCTCAACGAGTCGACCACGAATCATCGGATATAGTGCAGGTGCCTTTAACCCCTCTTCACTAAAAAATTGGCTTAATGGTTCAACCTGATCAGGCTGAATATTAATCAGAAACCGATTGGGTGCATCATCCGGCAAACTATCACCCCACTCATTCAACAAGTCATCACGAATCACAGAAAATAGCAGCAACACCATAATACCGAGGCCAAAAGCGATCACCTGCGCAACACTGCTCATCGGTCGTCTCATTAGATTAGTGACACCAAAACGCCACTCAACAAAAAGGTGCGCGCGAAACGTTGCCAACACCTTCAGCAATAAAAATGCAACGCCAGCCAGTAACAATAACGCGACGATCAAACCGCCCAGCACATAAAGGCCCAGTTTGAGGTCTCCCGCCTGCCACACAATCAATGCGGAGAGCACCACAAACCCCAGTCCGTAGGTAGAGATGCTGCGCGTCGGCAGTGCACCAAGATCTCTACGTAATACACGTAGCGAGGGGACATTTTTCAGGTGTAGTAACGGCGGCAGTGCAAAACCGAACTGCGTCACCAGGCCTGTTAACAGGCCAAACAAGATGGGTAACAGCGACGGCGTTGGCAGCGCAAAATCAGCCAGTGAACCCATAATACCCACCAGCACAAACTGCGCGCCAAACCCGAGCAGACAACCTACCGCGCCAGCCATTAAACCAAGCCATAACATCTGCAACATAAAGATCGACAAGATCTGTTGCTGTGAACCACCCACACAACGCATCACCGCGCAGCTATCTAAATGACGTCGAATAAAGCGTTGTGATGATGTCGCCACTGCAACGCCAGCCAATAGTACACTGACCATCGCAGCGAGCCCCAAAAACCGTCGCGCGCGCTCCAGCGCACTGCGCACTTCCGGACGCGCCTCTTCAATCCCTTCCATGCGCTGCCCAGCCTGTAATCTCGGTTCAACCATGGCACGAAAATTCGCCACTGCCGCGACCTCTCCTGCAAACATCATGCGGTGACGCACACGACTTGCAGGGGTAACCAATCCGGTACTGGCAACATCAGTCAGGTTCAGCATCACCCGTGGTGCCAGACTGAACAATTGGCCACTGGCACGGGCCGGTTCGTTCGTCAGTATCGACGCGATTTTGAAGTCAGCCTCACCGACCCTCACCACATCATTCACATTAACCCCAAGGAGATCCAGCAGCTGCATATCGACCCAAATACTACCCGCTTCAGGAACCCCTGTCGCCACTCGGTCTGACGCAAAACGTTGCTGAGAAATACGTAACTCACCACGCAGTGGATAAGGTGATTCAACCGCCTTAATCGACACCAGCTGGTTGCGTTCCGCGGCCATCATCATGCTTGGGAATTCAATCGAGGTAGCACTTTCCAACGCTAGTTTGTCAGCATCAATCCGCAACGTTTCAGAAATAACCCGGTCAGAAATCATCACCAGGTCAGCACCTAACAGTGTATTGGCCTGGTTTTCAAGCGCCAGACGCACACGATCGGTAAAAAAACCAACGGAGGTGACGCTGCCAACCGCAATCACCAACGCCAGACTCAGGACAGTTAGCTCACCCGCACGCCAGTCTCGACGTAACATGCGCCACGACATGCGAATAGAGGCTGCCATGTGGTGACTCACACCGCCACCGATCGCTCAACGGCGACCAACCTGCCAGCATCAATCCTCAACGAACGATGACAACGCCGCGCCAACGCTTCATCATGCGTCACCAGCACAATGGTCGCATCCTGCTCACGGTTCAATTCAAACAGCAGCGCTATCACGCGCTCGCCAGTGGCGCTATCGAGGTTCCCTGTCGGTTCATCAGCAAACAATATCTTTGGCTTCACCACAAAGCCCCGCGCAATCGCTACGCGTTGCTGCTCACCACCCGAGAGCTGTTTTGGGTAGTGATGCAGTCGTTCAGCCAGACCAACGCGCGCCAGCATTTCAGAGGCCTGCGGTGCAACATCCATCGCACCACCAAGCTCCAGCGGTAACATCACATTCTCTAATGCGGTAAGGTTTGGTAACAGCTGAAATGACTGAAAAACAAAACCTACCGTCGATTGCCTTAACGCGGCACGACCATCTTCATCCAGCTTGAACAGATCATGTCCATCAAGCCACACCTGACCGTCGCTTGGCACATCGAGCCCAGCAAGAATTCCCAGCAAGGTCGATTTCCCTGAACCCGACGCACCGACAATCGCCACTGCCTCGCCAGCATCGATCTCAAGCGAGAGGTCATCAAGTAACACCAACTCGCCCTCAGGACTGACCACCCGCTTGCTAAGTCCTTGCACACGCACAATCGAATGTGAGATATTTTCTGCCATGCTAAAACGACTCCTGATTTTGATTACCCTCATCCTACCGACAACTGCAACTGCACAACAGCAGACTATTGTTGTGGTAGGCGACAGTTTAAGCGCAGCCTATGGCATGGCGCAAAAAGAGGGGTGGGTAAACCTGATCGCGATCAAGATAAAGGATGAGGCGCTACCCTACCATATCGTTAATACCAGTATCAGCGGCGAAACCACTCACGGTGCACTTGCTCGCTTTGCCGCTATTATCAACGCTCATCAGCCAGCCATCATCATTATAGCGCTGGGCGGTAACGACGGGCTGCGTGGTATGCCACTGAAGGCAATGAAACAAAACCTCGCCAGCATGATTCAATCAGCACAAACCGTCAATGCAGACGTGCTGCTAGCCGGAATGCAGCTGCCACCAAACTACGGCCGCAGCTTTACGCAAAAATTTTCGAGTAGTTACCAGCAATTAGCCGATGAATACGATATTGCATTGCTGCCTTTTTTGCTGAAAGGGATGGATCAGGATTTAACCCTGTTTCAGCGCGACGGAATTCACCCGCTCAACAGCGCTCAGCCAATGATTCGGAATAATGTATGGCACTACCTGCTACCGTTATTAACAGCAACAGCGCCACAGTAACCTACCTACTGGTGAGACTCATCCAATAAACCATAGCGTAAGGCGACATGCGTCAACTCTGCATCGCTATGAATACGTAGTTTTTCAAACAATCTATATCGATAGGTGCTAATGGTTTTTGGACTCAAACAGAGTTCATCTGAAATTGCCTGGGTCTTTTTCCCCTGCGCCACCATTAACATCACCTGCAACTCACGATTTGAGAGCGAATCAAGTGGCGACGAGGACCCTGCACCAGGCAAAAAGGTTAATGCAAGGTGCTGAGCAATATCCGCACCAACGTAGCGCTTGCCTTTATTAACCGACTTGATCGCGTTGATAATCTCTTCCGGGCTGCATCCTTTCGTCAAATAGCCAACCGCACCACTCTGTAACAGGCGTGACGGGAATGGTTCTTCGGCACAGACTGAAAGCACAACAATTTTTAGAGAAGGATATGATTTAAGTAGTTTACGCGTCGCTTCAAAGCCGCCAATACCGGGCATCTGAACATCCATTAACACAAGATCAGGCTTTCTTTGACGCACAAAGCGGATCGCTTCTTCACCACTATCGACATCGCCGATCACTTTGATACCCGGTGCATCATTGAGAATGCGCATAATACCAGCGCGTACCAATCTGTGATCGTCCACTAATAAGACATTTACCATCTAGCTCCCTCCCCTCCCTACTCCATTTAGTCATGCACATCAGTTAGCTGGATCGGCTCAGGTTCGCTAATATCTAACGCCTATTTTAATGGCGGAGAGGCAGGGATTCGAACCCTGGGAGGGCTACAAACCCTCAACGGTTTTCAAGACCGCCGCTTTCGACCACTCAGCCACCTCTCTGCTGATACAGTCTTCACAACCCAGGGGCAAACCAAGAGTCGCAGACTATACCCTTATTAACTGTGCACCGGGGCACCCGGACAATTTTACAGTAGATTCTGAAAAATTGCCGAAATAACAAGTCCTTGTAATCAGCGCGGGGGAATATACCCGCTTCCAACAAAAGATGCAACTCCTGCTTGATTTTAGCTAACGGAACACCATATAGTACACATACGATAAATAAATCTGGAGATTGAATAGAATCATGAACCCTTACCAACAAGATCAGGTCAAGGTCGCGGTTGCCACAGGCGTCGAGTCTACATTTGCCACCACCAAGCTGATCCGCAACACCTATACATTGCTGGCAGTCACCTTACTGTTTAGCGCCGTAATGGCTGGTATCTCTATCGCGATTCAACCACCTAGCTTCACAGGCATTGTCTGCTTACTAGCTGCCCTTGCTCTCATCTGGCTTGTATTGCCAAAAACCGCTAACTCTACTGCTGGCCTCGGCGTGGTATTTGCCATCACTGGTTTAATGGGGTTTGGCCTTGGTCCAATGCTGACTCACTACCTGAACATGCCAAGTGGCGGATCAATTGTAATGACAGCACTTGGCTCTACCGCAACCATCTTTCTTTCACTCTCTGCCTACGTAATGATCACCAAGAAAGACTTCACCTTCATGGGTGGTTTCTTAATGACGGGTATGATCGTTGCAATCGTTTGCATGCTAGTGCTATTTGGTGCAACCCTGTTTGGCTATCACATGCCAATAGTGCATCTGGCACTCTCTGCGATGATTGCAATGCTAATGGCTGGCTTCATTCTGTATGACACCAGTCGCATCATCAATGGTGGTGAGACTAACTACATCATGGCTACCGTTGGCTTATACCTCAGCATCTATAATCTGTTTGTCAGTTTGTTACACCTGATTGGCGCGTTCAATAACGACGATTAATCACTCGCTTTAACAGTAGTTCAAAAGCCTCGCTTTATCGCGAGGCTTTTTTTATGTATCAAAGAACGTCACAATAGCCAACATGAACCATATCGAACACACATTTGCACAATACGTCCGTATCTTAGGTCGTGGTAAAAAAGGGAGCCGCTCGCTCACTAACGATGAAGCCTTTGCAGCGATGAGGATGATTCTTAATGATGAGGTTGAAGCAGTACAACTCGGCGCATTTCTAATGTTGCTACGTGTTAAGGAAGAGAGCCCCGAAGAACTCGCGGGCTTTGTCGCTGCGGCACGCGCCTCACTACCCGTGCCCGACAAAGTCGCCAGTATTGACCTCGACTGGTCCAGCTATGCGGGTAAACGACGCCATCTTCCCTGGTTCATTCTTGCCGCACTACTATTAGCCGAGAACGGCATCAGAATTTTAATGCACGGCACCGCAGGTCGACGTGATAATCGCATCTACACTCCTGATGTAATGAATCTATTTGGCATCCAAAATAACGAATCACTTGCGCACGCCGCTCAACAAGTGGAGCGCAACAACATCGCCTTTATCTCGCTAGAGCACTTTAGCCCAAAGCTAAAACAGATTATGGAACTGCGCAGCCTGTTGGGCCTGCGCTCACCCATCAACACACTATTGCGTATCTTGAATCCACTGGGCGCACCTCACCTAATGCAGGGTACCTTCCACCCGGGTTACCGTACCATCCATCAACAGGCGGCTATCCACCTTCAACAAGCTCACCTGGCGGTCTTTAAGGGCGAAGGTGGGGAATGTGAACGCAACCCAGATGGTGACTGCGAGGTCTTCTCCGTACACCACGGTGAGGCTAGCGAGGAGATTTGGCCTGCGAAATTCAGAATGCGCCATCTAAAAGACGAAACGATGGACATTAATCGCCTGCTGCAAGTCTGGCAAGGTAACGCTGATGACGAATATGGCGTTGCCGCCGTGATAGGCACAACAGCCATTGCGTTTAGAATGATGGGGAAAACAGAGAGCATTGAAGATGCAACGGCGCAGGCACAAGCGATGTGGGAAAAGCGCGATAAGAGACGCTAACCGCTAGCTATTTAAGCAATACAAATTTCTTATCACGGCAAAATATCATGTACACCACATGGTGGAGCCTGAATAGCATTTTGCTAATCCCGAAAAAACTCATTATTTTTGCTTTTACCCAAGCTTCGTTGCGATTGGTACTTTATCAATATGTTTATCAATTGCCTCTACCACATTGGAATAGAGTGGTAAGTTCGTTTTTTCCTTTTGCCAATGTTCATAGAAAAGGGCAACAGTTTCAATAGCGTTATCGACTACGATTTTTTCAGGGAACAAGGCGCTGGCTGCCAGGTGTTTTAGTTCATCAAATGTAAATTCATCATCAGCCTTAGTATTCTTTCTACATTTGTAAATAAATACAACAGCATGTACACAGTAAAGACCAGCAAGCCCCCCAATAATGATCGCGACAGCTAGCACTTTGGTGTCTATCGCGCATGATGTTTTATTGGCGAAATATTTTTTATCACCCAATGCATACCAAGGGCTAACCTTAACGCCTCAATGAATAGCATATAATGAAAACAGCTCATCAAGCATCGTTACTTGCTAATATTCTAATACAATTTCCCGCTGGGTAATTGCCCCGTTTTGTCCTGTATTACTCATCTTGTGTTCAGGAAGAATGTTTTTGTGTCAAACGCATTAATTTATCGCCTCAAGTTATTTTGCGCTGTAAGCACGGCTTAATGGTGCAAGTTTTACCCGGCATGATCCCCTATACTATTGCTCACCATTTATTGTCATGAAGAACATGCTGAGCCTGCGTCAATAAAGCGGGACAAGGCGCTTCGAACTAACATCCTCAATGAAACCGAAAAATCACAGTATCCCGCCAGACTCAGGTGATTTGAGGAGTCAATATCAGGAATATTCACACGCAACACCTTGACCAGCCGCTGCTGAATGAAAACACTCCAATATCCCTTACTTTTGATCAATAAGTCGGGGCTTCCACCACCATTACAAAAAGCCTAACCCATACCAATATGACGATAAAATGACAGGCCAAAACAAAAAGTATTGACACATCACAGAAGCCTACCATTTTCATATCAGGTTAGTGTACACTCGGACTATCTGCAGGTTTTGCTATAGGCGGTTTTTGTTGACCCTCTCCAGCGCACCACCTGAGTAGTACAAGCTTAAAGCTGCAGACTTTGATGATAATGGTTTAACAGAATAAAAAAGGTGGGTGTAATGGCAACAGGTACAGTTAAGTGGTTTATCGCTCAAGATAACGGCGGCGACGATGTATTCGTTCATTTCAGAGCAATTTCAGGCGACGGCTTCAAGACCCTTACAGAAGGTCAAAAAGTTAGCTACGAAGTAGAACAGGGGCCTAAAGGTCCTTCTGCTGCAAACGTAGTTCCTGAATAACGGCTAACCGCCCTATTCAGTATTATTAAAAGAGAACCGGGCACCTGCCTGGTTCTCTTTATTTAACTCATACTGAATAAATTCATATGCAGCAACGAGTCTTACCGCTCTATTTATATTAACGGTTGGACAAATAGTTGTTGCAGCCATAACCTGCTACTTCCGTACGACAGGTGATTTTAATGAGGAGAACACCCATGCATCTATATAAAAAGACTGCTCTGGCAGTATTGTTGATGCTCGGCTTTGGTTTCGCTCACGCGGGTGATGCGACAAAAACGGTTGAAGCCGTTAATCTTGAAAAAGTAGCTCTGAGCGGACAAACAGTCATCATTCATGGTCACGTCACCAAGGTGAACAACGGTATCATGAAACGTAATTTCATCCATCTTGAAGATGGCTCAGGCAGTGGTGAGACAGCCAACTTGATCGTCACCAGCACGGAGACGGCCAAAGTAGGTGACAACGTAACAATCACCGGCACCGTTGCACTTGATACAGATTTTGGTTTTGGTTACCTATACCCGCTACTGGTTGAAAAAGCGATCATCATGCAAACGGATGAAAAAGCCTCATCACATGCGAAGTCGCACGACCACTAGCACTTCCCTACAGGTTACTACTATACAGTAGTAACCTGTAGTAGTTACCCCTTCCCGTTACACCCTGATGACCACTAGCGCTGACGTTATGATTATCGGTGCCAGCGCGTCCGGCCTGATGTGTGCAATTGAAGCGGGGAAACGCGGCTGCAGTGTCATTGTGCTCGACCACGCTAACAAAGCAGGCAAAAAGATATTGATGTCGGGCGGTGGCCGTTGCAACTTCACCAACTACCAGATAGATGCTGAGAATTACCTCTCTCATAATCCACATTTCTGCAAGTCAGCGCTGAGTCGCTTTACTCAATGGGATTTTTTAGCACTGATTGAACAATACCAGATCCCCTTTCATGAACGCGACCATGGGCAGCTGTTTTGCGATGAGAGCGCAAAAGATATCCTCAACATGCTACTCACCGAAGCACGCCTGGCTGACGTTAATATACAGCTCAACACCGAAATTACTGCGATTGATAAGTGTGACCACGACACTGATCACGGCTTTGACCTGCGCACTCAACAAGGCCACCATTACCACTGCAAGTCTCTCGTTGTCGCCAGCGGTGGCCTCTCCATCCCCAAGATGGGTGCATCCCCCTTTGGCTACCAATTAGCAGCACAGTTTGGCATCAGCGTCTGGCCAACACGCGCGGGGCTTGTCCCCTTTACACTACAGCCCAGCGATAGAGCTCAGCTCGCTGAACTTTCAGGCATCGCCATTGATACTCATGTAAGTACCGACAAACAAGGGTTCAGGGAAAATACCCTATTTACTCACCGCGGCCTTAGTGGGCCTGCGATTTTACAAATGTCATCGTACTGGAAAGCGGGTGAAACAGTATCAATGAACCTCTGCCCTGCAATCACCATCATAGATGAATTGAAGGCATTGAAACAGCAACGCCCACAACTGCATTTAAGCAATGCACTGCATCACTGGCTACCCAAACGCATTATCTCCACCTTATTAAAAGGGCTTCCACTCGAGGTAACCTTACAATCACTCTCATCCCCACAACTCGAAGAGATAGATGAGTATATTCATCACTGGAAAATCAAACCGAATGGTACTGAAGGCTACCGCACAGCAGAGGTGACGATTGGCGGGGTTGATTGTGATGCACTTTCATCTAAAACAATGGAAAGCTCACAGGTAAAAGGGCTCTTTTTTATCGGTGAAGTGGTTGATGTAAGCGGCTGGCTTGGCGGGTATAACTTTCAGTGGGCATGGGCTTCTGGCTGGTGTGCGGGGCAATATGTTTAAAATAAGACCTTTGCACGACTCTATTTTCCGCTCCCGCTGCGTTAAAACAACCTCAAAATGGTCATTTACTCGCTGTAAATGCCATTCTTCGGCTATTGATGCCTTGCTGCAACGGCAATCAGTTCTCATACAAAGGTCTCGCTAAATTAAAGCGGTTTGTAGGGAGAGTTCAATTACCTTATTAAGATAATACGTAACTATTCAGCATAGTGGAAGATGGGTATGTCACTATTCAGGTTGCTTCTGAAATCTGTCAGTTTAAGGCGAAAAATATGAGTTTACAGGTGTAAATGATCATTTTTCAACGCAGAAATGGCAGATTTCAGGAGTGAGCTGAATAGTTACGATAATACCAACATCATCTTTCGGTGAACTATCCCCGCATCCATGAATGGCTCGCTCACCACCTCAAAACCAAATGATGCATAAAAGACAATCGCACTCACCTGCGCATCCAGCACTACCTGAGGAAGCTGGGCCGATTTAGCTACTTGAATCATTTTCGATAGCAGTAACTTCCCGCCGCCAGCACCTCGATGCTCACGCAATACAGCCATGCGCCCAATCTTGCCGTTAACCGTCATTCGTGCTGTACCGATCGCCTCATTACCACTGAACAGCAACAGTTGGGTGCACTGCACATCCAGCCCGTCCCACTCCAGCTCAACAGGTACATTTTGCTCCTGAATAAAAACAGCTTCACGAATGGGACAAATGAACGCCTGCTTATCTGTCCAATCAACTTGCTCTACCCTAATCATTATCGAAATATAGATGTCCTTCGTTATACAGACGACAGAGTAATGCAGCATTATCAGGGCTGTCCAATAATACAGCCCACTCAGTCGCAATATGCATTCGTTGATCACATAGCAGATAGACAGCCCTTTTCATCTCGCTGCTGAGCGTTGTCAAAGTCCCAGCAACAAACAACAGCGTAGCGCTGCGCTGTTCAATGCAGGCAAATCGACTCAATTCACAGCGAAATAATGCCTCTCCTTGCCGAAAGCGCTTAACAAAAGCATCAATGCTCAGTGCCTTTGCATTTGGCTCGACCCGCTCATCACTTTTTGATTCCGTTACCACCTGACCAAACCAACGTGCAAGATCATCATCGTTGACAGGAATACTATTAATGATATCGCGTACTCGCTGTAGCGATACAGCACTAATCTCACCAGGATGCTGCTGAAAGGAGAGACCAGGATCTCGATAGTGTTTGACAGAGAGGCGCTGCTCTTCAGCGAGATAGTCAATAAAACTGGTAATCAAATCACACTCAGCAGGGGCACGAAAACCAATAGAATAGGTCAGGCCATCGCCCAGTGCGACGCCATGATGAATCACACCCGGCGGCAAGTAGAGCATATCGCCCTCTTCCAGCTCCCAACATTGCTCTGCCTCAAAATGAGAGAGAATTTGAAGATCGATGCCGGCAATCAGATCACCATGGCAGACCTCTGCTGTCGATATTTGCCAACGTTTTCGCCCCAATCCTTGCAATAAAAAGACATCATATTGATCAACATGCGGCCCTACCGAACCATCAAGCGGTGAATAACTCACCATAACATCATCGATGCGCCAATTAGGAATAAAACGAAATGACTCCAACAACTGTGCCAATTCTGGTACATATTTATGCACCTCTTGAATCAACAACGTCCAGTGACTTTCTGGCAACTCAGGAAAAATCGCCTCATCGAAAGGGCCATGACTCAGCTGCCATTTCGTATCGCCATCTCGCTCAAGAATAAGACGCGACTCAACCCCCTCTTCACAAGCCATGCCTGCAATCTCATCGGGCAACAGTGGCGTTTTAAAACCAGGAAATGCCGCCTTAATCAGCAACGGTTTTTTTTGCCAGTATTGCGCTAAAAATGTCTCGGCACTCATCCCATGTGGAAGCGGCAACGGAAATGGTTTCACAAACACCCCGCCTCGTTTAAATCAAGCCAGTCAGTCCAGTCGCTCATCGAATAACCTTATAGCAGGGGGTATACACTGCACCCGGAAGTTTCATCCGTTGTTGAGCGACAAACGAGCTTAACAGCTCGTCCAGTCGCGCCATAATGTCAGCGTCACCACGGATCTCAAAATGACCATGTTCTTCAATCGCTCGGATACCGTCGTCTTTTACATTACCCGCCACAATGCCAGAAAAGGCGCGCCGTAAATTGGCTGCTAGCAGATGACACGCCTGATTTTTATGCAGCGCAAGACTTTTCATGTTTTCATGGGTCGGTGAAAATGGGCGCTGGAATGCAGGCTCTATCTTCAACAACCAATTAAAATAATAGGCATCACGTTTTTCGACTCTATATTTGCGCACCTCTTCAATCCCGGCCAACATCTCACGTGCGACTTTAATCGGGTCATCAATAATAATTTGATAACGCGACTGCGCCTCTGCACCCAGCGTGGCACTGATAAATTGATCAATCTGTTCAAAATATGCGCGCGCACTTTCTGGGCCGGTTAGAATCATCGGAAATGGCATCTCTCTGTTTTCAGGGTGCAGTAAAATCCCCAGTAGATAGAGAATTTCTTCTGCGGTGCCCGCCCCCCCCGGAAAAACAACAATGCCATGCGCGGTGCGCACAAATGCCTCAAGGCGCTTTTCGATATCAGGAAATATAACCAGATTATTGACGATCGGATTGGGCGATTCTGCCGCGATAATGCCCGGTTCTGTCAGACCAATATACTGTCCATCCAAGATACGTTGCTTAGCATGACCAACAGCGGCCCCTTTCATTGGCCCTTTCATCGCACCCGGCCCACAGCCGGTACCGACATCAATGCCGCGCAGACCCATTTCATAACCGACGAGCTTGGTGTAGTCATATTCATGGCGACCGATCGAATGACCACCCCAGCACACCACTAAATTAGGCTTCGTTCGTGGGTGTAAAATGTTGGCATTGCGCAGGATGTGAAACACTGCGTTGGTGATCCCCTCGGAATCATTCAAATCAAAAGTCGGGTTATCCTGAATCTCATCGCTCACGTAAATAATATCGCGCAGTACCGCAAACAGATGCTCACTAATCCCTTTGATCATCTTGCCATCAACAAACGCGCTCGGCGGTGCATTTTTAACCGCTAGCTTAATGCCACGCTCCTGCTGTATCACGCGGATATCAAAATCCGGGTAGCGCTCCAGCAGCTCCTTGCCATCATCCAGATCACTACCGCAATTTAACACCGCCAACGAACAGTTGCGAAACATTGTGTACAAACCACTTTGGCTTCGATCCAACAGTTTACTGACTTCAACTCTAGATAAAACATCCATGTGTCCTTGCGGGGTAATTCTTGCATCAATTACTTCATCACTCATTACTAGTTACCTACTCACTCGTTATCCTGTTATTTAAAGTAGACGACCATCTCGCCCAAAGCTAAACTGCAATATACCCAATTCCAGCCCGTAATATGCTGTCAACACACTAAAACAGTTACCTTTTCTCTATTTTCATGATAAAGTCCGCATCCTGAGTATAATGCTCAACTATTTTTTATTTCCGAAATCTAAAAGGTTTAATGCAATGAACGTAGATCAGCATTTGAAAGTAGCACAGTGGCACATCGAACAGGCAAGAATGCACGCAACCGAAGAAGGTTACAGTTGTGGTTGCCCTGCAAATGCCCATGACCAGAAAGCAATTGAAGCAGTAGAGTCTGGATTGATCGAAGAAGAAAAAGCTTGCGCGACCAGCTAAGCTAAATACAGATTCAGGATATTTTCCTGAACAGTATTTAAAAGCCCGCCCTTTTCGGCGGGTTTTTTATGATTGCTCGTTTCGCATATGATCAGCTGTATTCCACAACGACTGTTTGAGATGATCTCGCAGCAGCGAATCGAGCGCCATTTCATCCAGTGCCTGTGACATGCATAACATCCACGCATCACGCTCCGCCTCGCCAATCGAAAAAGGCAGATGACGTGCGCGCAGACGCGGATGGCCATATTGTTCAATATAGAGCCCTGGCCCACCCAACCAGCCAGAAAGAAACATAAAGAGTTTATCGCGCGAGCCATCCAGCTTTTTTGCGTGCATCTTTCGAATAACCACCGCCTCCGGCAGGCTGTCCATCAGATCATAAAAACGATCCACCAGGCGGCGTACACCTTGCTCACCGCCCAGTCGTTCATAATGGGAAATTTGCATTACATCTTCTCTCGCACGGCTATCACTAAAAGTAAGATTCTACCTTAAAAGCCACCCACACTCCCCTGTTCACTTCCCCAAAATTAAAAACCCCAGCAAAACTTGGTGAGGTTTCTCAATTAACAATACGTTCAGTAGTTAGTCCATTTGAGCCAATGCACGCGTAACCACTTTAGCCGACAGTGGAATATAACCATCTTTTACCACCACTTCCTGACCAATTTTAGACAGAACCATTTTGAAAAACTCTCTTTCTAACGGCTGCAATGGTTTGTTGGGATGTTTATTCACATAAACATAAAGGAAGCGAGACAGTGGGTACTTACCGCTCGCTGCATTTTCAGGTGTGGCATCGACAAATGGCTTGCCTGGTTTTTTAGCCACTGCAATTGCTTTGACACTTGACGTCTTATAACCAATACCCGAGTAACCGATACCATTAATTGAAGAACTCACCGACTGCACCACTGAAGCAGAACCAGGCTGCTCATTGACGTTATTTTTGAAATCGCCTTTACACAACCCTTTCTTCTTAAAGTAACCGTAGGTGCCTGACACTGAGTTGCGACCATAAAGCTGCATTTTACGATTTGCCCATGTCCCTTTAAGCCCTAACTGACCCCAGCTAGTAATGTCTTGCTTACCTTTACATTTACGGGTTGAAGAAAAGATAGCATCGATATCAGCAATGCTCATCTCTTCAATCGGATTATCTTTATGTACATAAATGGCTAACGCATCGATCGCAACAGGTATCGCCATTGGTTTATAACCGTGGCGCTTCTCGAATGACTGAAGCTCTTTACCCTTCATCTTGCGACTCATCGGCCCCATGTTAGAAGTGCCTTCAGTGAGTGCGGGTGGCGCAGTTGAAGAACCTGCTGCTTGAATCTGAATATTCACATTGGGGTAAAAACGCTTATACTCTTCAGCCCACAGGGTCATCAGGTTGGCCAGCGTATCAGAACCCACGCTAGAAAGATTACCAGAGACGCCACTGGCACGCTCATAAACAGGTAGATTTGGGTCAAGCTTGGCACCCGCCGCCATGATTGTTGAAGTGACAGTGGCGGCCATCAAACCAGCCAGTGCAATCGAGAGAGTCTTGAGTTTCATTAAATATTGCTCCTAATGTGAATCTTATTAGTCTGGAATTTAAAATCAGTGTCAAAGCAGATACGATCATTATTCTGTAGATTGATGTCAATGATATGAAAGCTTCATGACAATTTCATGACAGATGAGGAATAACGCTACTTTTCAGGGTCATAAATACGATCCGCCGGAAAATAACAACAAAATTCACTGCCGTGCTCAACGCGACTCGTGATTTTCAACTTAGCCCCATGACGATCTAACACATGCTTAACAATCGCTAACCCCAGACCGGTACCACCACTGGCACGCGAACGACCTGCATCGACCCGGTAAAAACGCTCTGTCAGGCGCTGAATATGGTGCGGTGCAATCCCGATACCCTCATCCTTGACGCAAAAATAGACCCCCTCTTCTCGCTGTTGGCAGGTAATCAAAATAAGCCCACCCGCTGGAGAATAACAAATCGCATTCGCTACCAGATTAGAGAATGCACTATGCAGCTCTTTTTCATCACCCATCAACCAAAGTGAAGAGGGGGTATCTAGCTTAATTTCATGAGCATCCGCACTCAAAACGCTCGCTTCAACATAAATCGTCGATAACATAGCAGACAGAGAAACTGGATAGTGATCACGTTTATTATCTTCTGTTTCCAACCGTGAGATCATCAACAGATCATCAACAATGCTTAGCATACGTATATTATGTTGCTGCATATGACCAAGAGAGCGCCGCCAAGTCTCTAATGTCTCACTATCATCTGCATCGGCCAGACTTTCCAACGAGCCGGTCAATACCGTCAATGGCGTACGCAGTTCATGAGAGACATTGGCGACAAAGTCCTTGCGCATATTTTCCAGTTTTTTGATGCGAGTGATATCGCGTGCGATCAACAGATTCTGGTTTTTTCCACCATAGGGCACGATGTTGATCTCAAGCATCATCGTTTCATCGGCGGGTGAAGATACCTCAAGTGAACTACTGAAATCCTCTTGTGTCAGGTATGCCGCAAATGAGGGATGCCGCACCAGATTAATCAATCGCTGCCCAATATCATTCGCTGTACTTAAGCCCAGATAATGAGCAGCAGCAGCATTGAACCACTCAATTTCACCTGTGGCATGCAACACAACCGCCGCATCAGGCAGGGCCGAGGTAGACTCTTTAAAACGACTAATCACATTTGCCAGACGACGCTTACTCTTTCGGTTTCGCTCGCGCATACGATAAATATGGTAGTAAAGCTCTCCCCAAACGCCATTACCGATAGGCGGCATCGCACTACCACCTTTCCGCAGCCATTTTTCAAGACGCACTAAATTGGCAACATGCCAACAAAGAAAGCCAAACATTGAAACCAAGGTCACCACTAACAACTCACCCATTAACAGGCCTAGCAACAGTGTCATAATAACAAGGGCAATCAAACGCCTGATTTCAGATGTCCAGGGATTTAACAAGCATCAGACCTTTGTTGAAAAGCGATAGCCAGCACTGCGCACCGTCTGTACATAGCGCTCATGCCCTGAAGGGGTCAATGCCTTTCGCAAGCGTCGAATATGCACATCAACGGTGCGCTCCTCAACATAGACATTGCTCCCCCATACTCTATCGAGCAATTGACCACGACTATAGACGCGCTCTGGGTGTGTCATAAAAAAGTGTAATAAACGATACTCTGTTGGCCCCAGTTCTAGTGACTCATCATTCACCATAATACGGTGACTGGCCGTATCAAGCACCAGGCCATCCACTTCTATCGTTTCATTTTCTACCTGTGGTGATGTTCTACGCAGCACAGCTTTAATTCTGGCAATTAACTCACGCGGTGAAAATGGCTTAGTAATGTAGTCATCCGCACCGGCATCCAGCCCACTTATTTTATCAGACTCGCCACCCTTTGCCGTCAGCATGATAATGGGAATATGGGAGGTTAACTCTTCCTTCTTAATCCGTCGAGCAAACTCCATACCGCTAGCACCGGGCAACATCCAGTCAAGCAATACCAACGCTGGCTGTGTGTCGCCCAGCAACCTCATCGCCTCTTCAGCATCTTCAGCTTTGATCACCTCAAAATTAGCCCTTATCAGCGCCACTTCAATCATTTCACTGATTGCAGGCTCATCCTCAACAATTAAAATCTTCGCAGCCATCAATAATCCACTTCAATAATCGGTTCACTAGAATATAAGATTAAAACGAACAATTGTTACAACCATATTACATGGCGACAATCAGTCCCGTTGCAGTAGATTTTCTCTTTAAAAGACAATGAATTAACATATGGGCACCTCTATTAATTCTGGGCGTAGCAGATTGAATTCAAAATTCGTTACATCAAGGCGTCAATAGCAGGTAATACCCAAGGGGGCACACAAATTGATAACGCTGATGGTGCGGATTTGGAATTTAAGCTGCGCGTTCATGAATTAATAGAGGTGCCCATATATATAATACCACCTTTGCGCGCCTCAGCGCCAAGCGCCGCCTGACCAGGAACAACCATCGTTAATTTCATAATCAGATAAACCTGACATTCCATTTCAATACATCCCTATTTCAATACCATCCCGACATACGCCCAGCGCTACAGACGTGAAAATGTCATATTTTATTCACAATTTCACAACGTTTTTGTAAGAAAACAACCACATAATCCTTCCCAGTTACGTAACAGCGCATTAGACCATCACAAAGCAATCAAATACTCGAGGGAGTTACTCAATGAAAAACTATCTGCCACTACTGCTTTCATCAGCGCTTGTTTTACCTGTTGCAGCGCATGCAAAGGGCCCTGTCGATGGAAAGGTCTACGGCAAAATCAATGCGGCAGTACTGAGTGCCGATAACAAAGGTGTTTCCGATACCTATGTAGAAAGCCATGCATCACGCCTGGGTTTCAAAGGAAAAACAGCGCTTGATAATGGTGTGTCTATTATTTACACACTTGAGTACGAAATTAATCCAACAGAAAAAAACGCTTCAAAAGCAGGTTCATCTGACACAACAATATTCAAACAACGTAACGCAATCGTTGGTCTTGAAACCGTGGCAGGCACCATCGTGATGGGTACCCACGATACACCAATGAAAATGGCTCAGGGTAAAATTGACCTATTCAATGACCTGACCTATGGCGACATCAAAAATGTTGTGCTCGGTGAAGAGCGTGTCAATGACATTGTGATGTACCGATCTCCAGAGTTTAAGGGCTTTGCGTTCAACGCGGCAGTTACTCAAGATGAAGATACAACGACTAAAGACGATGGCATTTCGCTTTCTGTAACCTACAAAGGCATTAAAAACCTTTACCTCGCTGTGGCGCTTGATAGCGAAATAGACAAAACAGATGCAACGCGCCTTGTGGTTCAATACAAACTCAATGATCTAACCGTCGGTGCGCTACTCAACGCTTCACAAGCCGCTAACACGCCAGAATCAAAAGAAGAAAGCAGCACAGTCATCAGTGCTTCTTACAAAATCAATCACTGGAAAGTAAAAGCACAATTCGGTTCGGGCGATGAAAAAAGTAAAGGACTAGAGCAAGTTGCCTTCGGTATTGATTATAAGCTGGGCAAAAAATCTAAGCTCTATTTCTACAGCGCATCACTTAAGAATGATGACAATAGCACTGACAAAAGCGCTAACGGGCTAGGTATTGAGCATAAATTCTAGGTTAAAGGCAGTAAAAGAGTGTCAGGTGAGACTTTTTCCGGGCATTTATTTTCCCCGTGTTTTTTTATCCTACTGACAGATCCCAATTGAACCCTCCGCACAAACACGGCCATCACGCCAAATCGCCTTATCAAGCTTGACACCATTAAAACTCGTCCCCAGCAGATTTGCACCACCAAAATCGGCGTACGAAAGATCAGCCCCATCAAACACAGCCCCTTCAAGATCAGCCCCACTCAGATTGGCACCGACAAGCGTTGCCTGCCTAACGTCCGCATCATTTAATAGTCCGGCGCTAAGATTAGAAAAAGAGAGGTTTGCGCCCATCAACTGACTACCACGCAGATCAGCCCGAGAGAGATTCATATTTTTCATTAGCGCACCGCTCAAATCTACATTAGGAAGCCGCGCAGCTGCCATCTGGCAGTTACTCCAGTTCACTTTTGGTGAGGCACTCACAGTGCAATCAATGCCACCCACCTCTGGCTCAGGAGAGTTAAGGTAAATCATCACTCCCATCGCTGCCAGTAATGAAAATGTAACGCACCCCACCAGCATCCGATTCAGCGGGTTTTTCTCATTCAGACCGGACGCCACAGCACTAACAGCCTCGCCCCCATCTAATACAGTTACCTCAACAGAATCACCGTCTATCTCAGTCAGTAATGGCAGATAACGAGACTCATTTCTGCTCAGCTCGCGTTGTCTCTCCCACTGTTTCCGAGCCATTAGCTGCTGCCGCTGAAATGCATCATCCGATGCATCCTGGAGCATCAAAGGCAATAGCTGTGGAAATTCAGAAGAAAATTGCCACTTTTTACGGTCCTGACTAAGTTCGTCATTTTTCTTGATACGCCCGTGTAGTAGGTAATGCGCTATCTTGGCTTCTGTAAACGGCCCTCGAATAACCTCGCCACGACGGATATACCACTGCTCTGATACTGATGAATTCATAGGCCCACTCTAATCAAGGTGCTTCTAGCGGTCAATGACCAGCGGCTGTTAACATTTCATTTTTATCGCTGCGGCGCCTTAAAGAGTACTATCAAGGGGTGCGCACTGCTTGCTCCAGATAAGCAATGGATAACAGCGGAATAGCGCTTTTTTGTCCTATAACGCTGTCAATCATTTATGTAGAATAAACACACCGCAGTTCTTCCACCTTATTGAGCAAAAAGGCTCACAGCGGTGTTGAAAATGAAACGTCAACAGACTCTGGCAGCTGCCGATAAAATCATAGGCAATCATAATGCTCGTTTCACGGATATCTCTAACCATAAAATGCAACCAATAACACGAGACTCATTCGACCAGCCAGATGGAAATCAAGAAAACCCCACCCACCCCCGCACCTCAAACGGCGACTCAGCAAAAAGCCACCGCTCACTCATTGCAGGTAGGGCAGACACTAAAAGCAGTGGTAATAGAAAGCCTGAAAAACAGTGTTAAATTACGTGTAGGTAACACCCTGCTACAAGCGCCAACCTCTAAACAACACCAAAGTGGCGAAACACTCACATTAACGGTAGTACGTACGGGAGAGAAACCTTTGCTACGAGTTACCCTGCCACCACCACTACTAACAACACAACAATCCAGCTCAGTACAAAATGCCACACTGAAGGTATTATTACCTAAACAAGCCCCTCTGACACCATTGCTTGCCAACCTTTTAGCAATTTCACAATTAAAAACGCAGCTAATTTCCCCACTAACGCCAGAGATTAGCAATAGTGTAAGGAAATTGATCGAAAATATTACGCATGTCGATAAAATTGGTGATCCAAAAGAGCTGCGCCGAGCAATTCTCGATTCAGGTATCTTGCTTGAAAAGAAACTCGCAAACCTTCAACAAGCTCAATCTGTCATAACACCGGCCAATAGAACTTCGTCAACCACGTCACAAGCACAAGCGATGGGGCAAGACTTCAAAGCAAACCTGGCACAGTTACTGGACGTGTTACGACAGACCCCCGCCAATCAAGGCACCTCTTCAAAACCCCCACTACCACTAAGCACACAAGATACGAGTATCATACCTAACACAAGCAGTAACACTCGTCAGCCACACACAACGCCTAACCAGTCAGTCAAAGAACAATTACTGCGTTTGTTAAATACGCCTTCAAACAGAACCAACAGTGAAGAAAGCACACGTTCAACACCACTACGCCTGGCTGAGCTGACCACTTCGAGCAGTCGCATTCCCATTCCTTTTTTTAGTCACCTGCCTCTACAGCCACAAAAGAGACAATCACCCACGCTTGTCCTGCTCCAGCATCGAGATCAAATTATCAACGAGCTGATCCGTCAGTCAGAGAACAGTATTGCACGTGTACAACTGAGTCAGCTCGCATCGATGCCACAAGAGAGCAATACGTCACAATCTTGGGCCTTTGAGCTGCCGTTGCGTCACAGTGAAAATATAGATGTTGTGCAGTTACGCATTGAAAAAGAGAACCCTAAAGAGGATGAAGAACAAGATTCACGCTGGCGAATTACACTAACGCTGGATCTGCCTGCAATAGGCACCATTTATGCCACGATCACGGTTCAAGGAGAACAGACTTCAACCATATTATGGGCTGAAGAGGAAAATACAGCCCGCTTGATTGATAGTAATTTACAATTATTACGAGATGCCCTTGACAAACACGGGGTTAGTTCAGATGAAATCAACTGCCAGCACGGCTCTCCACCAGCACCACCTCGTCAACAACGACACACATTGTTAGTGGATACACGCGCATGAAAACAGACCAAGCAGATCAAATCATCACCGTCGCCTTAATGTACGATGGCGAAAATACACCAACCATAACAGCTAAGGGCAGCGGCCATATCGGCGAAGAAATATTGAGGATTGCCGAAGAAAATAACATCCCGTTACATGAAGATGCAGAATTGGTACAGCTACTATCCCAGCTTGAACTTGGCGACGAGATCCCGCGCGCCCTCTATATCACCATCGCGCAGGTCATCGCTTTTGCTTATATCATATCTGGAAAATACAATAACCAGCCATAGGGCTCATTCATTACAATGAAATAAGAGTAAAATAGATTCCAAATAAACTCGCCTGACCAGCATCAAAAAATAATACTTTGTGCCGCTATAACCAGTGCATACTAAATAACATAACACTCAATCATTTAACTAGCGGCCTTAAAAAACAGTCATGCGCGACCAACCTTCAGAAAAAACCCTCACTCCAGCGCTCCAGAACGATAACCCCGACCATACCCAGGAAAACCATCAAACCGATGGACTCAATACCATGCGTATTATTATTGCAAATGAGAATGCCAATCACACGCTTTTCATTGAAGCGTTGCTTCATCGTAGTGGCTTCAGAAACATACAATTGATAGCCAATGGTAAGGAACTTATTTCTGAATTAAACCATTCACTACAACAGCAACAAGAAGAAATCGATCTCATCTTAATTAGCAGCACCCTGTCTGATGTTAAATGGCAAGCGCTCTGTCAACGCATCAATCAAAGCCATGTATGGCGGGAGATCCCTGTCATTCTAATTGCATCAGATCCCGAATGGTTTGAGGCAAGTGCAAAACAGGCCTTCAACTGCGGCATTACTGATGTCATCTACACCCCACTACGCCCAGCGCATTTTTCACCACGCATCTACTCTGCATTACTGCTTAAAAAAGAGCGCATCGTCAGAATGGTTAACAGGCAAGCGATTGAAACTGAATTAGCAGAACGAAAAGTCATCGATGCGCGCCTTCAGCACCTTGTTAATCATGATGATCTCACGGGTCTGTATAGTCGCCGCCGCCTCGTTAAGGCACTTGAAAAGGCCTTGTTATTCAGCACCAGGACAAGCCGGACTGTCTCACTGCTCCATATCGACATTGACCAATTCAAGGTTATCAACGACCTTGAAGGACACCAGGCAGGAGACCAGTTATTAGTCAATATCGCCAACCTGTTACGTGATTTTATTGATGACGATAAAACCATCGCGCGGATTAATTCGGATGAATATTCAATACTTATTCAAAATAGCACAGCAGAAGCTGCACTTTCATTTTCAGAAAAAATTAAGCACTCGATGAAAACATTCACTTTTGAAATCAACGACAGGGTCTATAACGTCGGCGTCAGTATCGGCCTTGTGGTCACTATTAAGGGTAAAACCATCAGCGCCAGTGAAATGCTTGCCCGTGCCGACCAAGCCTGTTTTGTTGCAAAGAAACATGGGCGTAACATGATCCACCAATACGACAATCAGGACAAAGAAATTCATCAACTTCGGGATGAGGCTTTCTGGACACCTAAAATCAAAAATGCACTGACCAACAATCGTTTTTTTCTGATGTTCCAACCTGTCATTAATCTCAGAACAAACCAGGTAGAACATTATGAAGCGCTGCTTCGTATGCGTGATGAACACAATGACCTCGTCTCACCCGGTATATTTATTCCTGTAGCAGAGCGAATCGGCATGATCCATGATATCGATAACTGGGTGATTAGACAGGCGATCAATGCGCTAAAACAGCTACCAGAAGATAAATCTTATGTTTCTTTAAACATCAACCTATCAAGCCATGCATTCCATGACCCCGGATTATTACAGCGAATCAAAGATGCACTGTCTGAATCACAGATTGATGGTAAGCGCATCACCTTTGAGATCACAGAGACGGCGGCTATTGCAAATTACGAACAGACTCGAGAAATGATTATAAAATTACGAGAGCTCGGCTGCAGCTTTGCACTCGATGACTTTGGTGTTGGATTTAACTCTTTCAGCTACCTAAAACAGTTCCCTGTTGATTATCTCAAAATTGATGGTAGCTTCATTACCAATCTGGTTAATGATGAAGTTGACCAGACATTGGTTAAGTCCATGGTAGAGATCTCTAAAACACTTGGTAAAAAAACCGTGGCAGAATTTGTTGAAAGCGAAGAAATATTGAGCATGATCAAATCATACGGCATAGACTACGCACAAGGCTATTACATTGGCAAGCCCGGCTCAAAATTTGAAGGCATTGAATCTGTTAGCTTCTGCCCTTTACCCTGAAACAACTCGCAATGGGCTATCACCTTCTGCTTGCGCTCGATGCAATAACATCAATAGTTCGGCCTCTGCTCTCACCAGGCCACAGCTAGTAATCAACTCCTCAACCGTGGCACCCTGGCGAGCCATCCTGCCTGCCTGGTCAAGCGCTCGATCCGAAGGCTCACGAGAATCGAGCTGATCTTGTCGCTCCATTACCCGCTTTATTTTCTGCTCTACTTTATTAAGCTGCCCCGCTACTGCTGCAGCACCGCAACAGAGAGCGCTCACATCATCGCTCAATAATTTCAGCTTATATTCGTAAGACAGACTGCGTTGACGTTGCTGCGTGGCAAGCCTTATTAGCGTTGTGATTAATGCAACATTTAACACACCTAATAACACCATATAATATTCACTATATTCCATCATTCATCACCTCATGCATAACCATCAAAATGGGGCTTCTCTACCATATCATTCACTTCGCTTTTTGATGCGGTATTCTTATCACGTTGCTCTTTTTCATGCTCATGGCCAGTGCATCGCTTACTCAGTACTTTGCCGTGCAACCGACTAAATCGGGCTGATTTTGTAGCGGGAATATAACCAATAGCAACCATCACGCACCACCTTAAAAATTAAAAATCAGCGACCTCTTGCCATTCATTACTCGACAAGAGTTTATTCACATCGACCAGAATCAAAAGATTACCCTCATTACTATAGACCCCCTGAATATATTTTGAACTTTCGTCATTGCCAACATTGGGTGCAGACTCTATTTCTGATGAGCGTAAATAGACGACCTCCGCAACACTATCAACCAGAAGACCCAATACATTGCCATTAGACTCAACAATCACCACACGTGAGGCATCATCCGTTTCATACATTGGTAATCCAAAGCGCATCCGGGTATCAAGTACCGTCACAACATTACCACGCAAATTAATAATACCGAGAATATAGGATGGTGCGCCAGGTACAGGTGTAATCTCACTCACACGCAACACTTCCTGTACTTGCATCACATTAATGCCATAGGTCTCTCCCTCTAATTTAAAGGTGACCCATTGAAGCACTTCATCCTGAAGATTTACTGCCTTTTGATTCATCTTACACTCCCTTCATATTGCAGGCATGTCACACCTTCTATCTATAGCGTCAACGAACAGGCGCTTCAGACCTTTCGTACTAAATATGCATAATCTGCACCAAGACCAAGATAATTTAGAGCTCGGACATAAGTACACATTTATTTCTTAGTTTCGATGATTTCATTGTTGACAACGGGGGAGTCTACATAAGTCACCAGGATTTTACGTCAGTATCATCGTTCAACAGTGACAACAGCGCATCAACATCAAGCAACGCACACATCTTCTCAACCACAATTCCCCGGTACCAGGGACGCTTAGTAGATCCAACACGCCAGCGCACATCATTCGGTTCAATCTCTTCTATATCGGTCACATTCCGACAAGCAATGCCAATTTCATCACCTTCAATCAAAACAATACGCTTGGGAGGTAAAGCCTCATCACTTGAGCGCACCCCAGGCTCACCACTTAGTTCGGCCACCAGCGTTTCAAAATCGATCACTCTAATTGTTTTACCACGATGCACCAACACGCCCAGATAACGCTCAGAGTTTCCTGGCATCACTTTAATATCATCACATTCAGTCAATATACCACTGAGTTTTTCAAGCGGCACAGCCAAGGTCATTTCACCAACATTGAAAAAGAGCGCTTTAAATGGCTGCCTTCCCCACTCTGGAATTTGATCCGGACTCTCAACAACATCCTGAACTTCAACCACCTCAAGTACAACACCAACCTTTTCCATTTCGTCAACGCAAGCCTCAGAAACAACACTTGGTACCTCCTCAGGAATCTCCATCAGCAGTGAGTCAAGGTATTGCGTTAGTGCCTTCTTCTGACTCGCGAGGCCAGCTGGTTTTGAATCACTCATGCTGTTTTCGCCGTTAAATCAGGCATATCAAATACCAGTACATCGCGTAATAACTCGTTATATGCAACAGAGCCACGCGAGCGTGGTGCAACCAGTGATATGGGCTTTCCCGCACGACTCGCTTCACGAAACTGCGTGTCGACAGGAATAATCCCATTCCACAATGTTTGAGAATAGCGCTCTTTCATATTATCTAAAGCCTGCGCAGAAGCGCGGGTACGGCGATCAAAAAGGGTTGGGACGATCACATATGGAATCGGTGTCATGCGCGCGTGATTCATCATCGAAATCGTTCGCATCATGCGCTCTAACCCTTTCAGTGCAAGAAATTCAGATTGAACAGGTACAATCAAATAGTGGCAGGCAGCCAGCGCATTGACCATCAACACACCCAATGTCGGTGGGCAGTCCAGTAAGGCATAATCATAGTCATCACTAATCTGTGCCAGACCGCGTGCAATCACCAATCCCTTGCCATCCTGTGTGCCTAGCTGTCGGTCAAGCGTCGCTAATGCCGTTGATGCGGTAAAAATAGAGATCAGGTCGCACTGCGTTTTACGAGTCATCGCCTCCACAGGGCCACTACCACCATGAAACAAGCTATAAAGACTACTTCCATCATCTTCAGGATCATACCCCATATAGGATGTCATCGAACCGTGCGGATCCATATCAAGCAACAACACACGATGCCCCTGCTGCGATAATAACCCCGCCAGCGTAACGGCAGTAGTGGTCTTACCAACACCGCCCTTCTGATTGGCAACCGCCCAGATACGCACTACTCTCCCCCTGGCGGCAAACCTATTGGAGCAGAAAGCGAGGCTCTTATGTTAACCCCAGGAATCCAGGTAGGGGATAGAAATCCAATTGGTGATGAACCCGGTAGCATGGTTGCCGATGGCTGCAGTTCGTCTACTGATATCGGCGTGGTGCGGTGTAGGCCTGATGAACCAATCAACGCATCAAGCCTTAAAAAATCACTATTGATACGCGCATCTACCTCTGACTCAACGATTTCAATCTCTGACTCAGCAATCTCATCCTCAGCTTGTACCGATTTCTCTTTCTCCACAGACTTAGGACGCTTCATGTGGCGATTAGCAGTAATTATCACTATCACACGACGGTTCTTAACCCGCCCTTCCAGCGTTTCGTTGCTCACTAACGGCCGAAACTCCCCATAGCCAATCGCCGCCATCCTTTCCGGTTCAACACCATGAACAGAAAAAAGTCTGACAACACTAGCGGCACGTGCTGCAGAAAGTTCCCAATTAGAGGGATATACAGTGCTTTTAATAGCCACGTTATCAGTAAACCCCTCAACCCGCAGATCATTTGGAAAGGCGGCAAGAATACGCGAAATTGCCTCTAATACGGGTATTGATTGAAGCTGCATTGTCGCGCTACCACTCGCAAAGAGAATGTCAGTGTTGATTTCAACCTCAATCCAGCGCTTATTACGCTTAACCGAGATTAAATCACGATCAATTAGCGGCTGCATCGAATTTCATTGGCAATCGCACCTAATTGCGCTTCAGATAAGCCTTCCAGGCTGCTATCAAATTCCCCCTGATCGCTACCCTCATCCTCTTTCAGCAAACGTGCTTCTGCCATAGGGAATTCTGAAAAGTCCATTTCGTCTTCTTTATTGTCACCTTCATGTTTATTGGCTCGCGATGGATGGCTAAAAGGGCTTTCAGGCGTTTTAATGGGATGAGCCGTATCTGTAAACTCAAGGCTCGCCTTTTGTGGTGAACGAGCCGTAGTACCGATTTGAATAGGCTTAAGTGACTTTTGTGATTGCTGAAAAGCGGCAACAATCGCATCCGACAACACGCGGTACTTACCTTCATTAACAGAGGAAACAGAATACATCACCACAAAAAAAGCAAAAAGCAGCGTGATAAAATCAGCATATGAGACTAGCCAGCGCTCATGATTTTCGTGTTCTTCATGTTTTTTTTTACGTGCCATACCACTTCGCCACTAATGGATAAAACCTTG
>QIJH01000071.1 GCA_003232725.1 Chromatiaceae bacterium
TTCTGGAAGGTCTTCGCTGCCTGTATCGCTCAGCTACCAGATCACCTCGCTGATCTCTTCATCCTGCGCGAGGTCAAAGGGCTATCGAGCGAAGAGATCTGTAAGCTACTGGATATCTCCACGACCAACAATATGTGGGTGATGCTATCACGTGCACGAATGCGCCTTCGCGGCTGTCTGGATTCGCGCTGGTTCAACCGTAATAGCAATGGCCAGAACCAGGAAGTACACTAAATGCTGTCATGCAAAGAAATTGGAGAACTGCTCTCTCAGGCGATGGATCGCAAACTATCGTTTAAAGAACAGCTTGGACTCAAGTTTCACCTTTTCATCTGTAAAACCTGCAGCTGTTATGACAAGCAACTACAATTTGTCGCGCGCTCTGCACGCCGTTTGATGCAACCAGGTAAAGAGAATCAGGGAATACCAACGCTTTCAGATGATGCCAGCAAACGCCTCAGCAACACCATCAAACAGCAGCTCGATCAAGAAAATAAAAAAGAATAATAGCGGCAATCGAAACGGCTAATCAACCATCGGGAAATTGCGCCGACGCTCGCACCGCCTCAACCAGCACTGGAAGATCCTGATACTGCTCCTGACTCAACGGTTCACCACTGTTTGATACCGCCTTTAACAACATCTCAAGCTCACGCGCACTCTTTCCCATGATAGTAAAACCAAACACCTGCGCTGAACCAGCCATGCTATGCACCATACGATGAAATGTTTTAAAAATCTCTTCATCCCAGCCATTATCAACTAGCGAGCCCCACAATGCATCGATTTCAGCCAGTTTCTGAGGCACCTGAGCCGCATATGAATCTTTTAAGGCCTGCAGTTCCTGCTCAAACCCTTCCATTCCCTGGCTCATCACTCGACCTCCTCCACATCCTTGTCAATCCAACTAACCGATGCCATACCTTTAAGTCAGGCCAGCATAAAAATCAAATCTTATGCATCTGTATCGCCGCTTCATACCAAAACTTAACCCGACTCACTATTTATCCGAATTCATAAAATGCAACCAAAACCAAACCTTAATGCCAACTGAAAGGTTATCGCCACTGATACGACTACCTCAATAAAGCCAACATCGACAGAGAATATAGAGCCAATGCTTAAAAATTATCAACACTATTTTTTGCCGCTCACGCTATGGCTATTAGCCTCCTCCTGGGCGATCAACTCAAACGCCGCAGACAGCGCAACAAAAAATGGATTTTCACTCAGTAACAGCCTGATCCCGATCAACGAGATACTCGGCGGAGGCCCGCCTAAAGATGGTATCCCGGCAATCGATACGCCCACATTCATCTCCGCCAACAAGGCGACTCACCTATCTGCTGACAATCGCATTTTAGGGGTCTACCACAACGGTATCAGCAAAGCCTACCCCATCAACATCATGAACTGGCACGAGATTGTCAACGACCACTTCTCCGACCAGGCGATTAGTGTTACCTTTTGCCCGTTATGCGGCACTGGTATCGCCTACATCACGCCAGCCAATAGTGGAGACTTCGGCGTCTCCGGCCTGCTCTACAATAGCGACGTGCTGCTGTATGACCGAAAAACCGAATCGCTATGGTCCCAAATACGAGCCGAGGCCATCAGCGGCCCACTCGTGGGTCAAAAACTAACCCGTATTCCAATGAGCCACACTAGCTGGGACAACTGGCGTCAACAGTACCCAGAGACGCTTGTCTTGAGCGACAATACCGGCTTCAAACGAGATTACCATCGCGATCCTTATGATGGTTATACCGATAGCAAGGGCATCTATTTTCCGATTAAACATCGCAACCCACGTTTTCACCCCAAGGCACGAGTCATCGGCATAGAGATCGATGGCCACAGCAAGGCCTACCCTTTTTCAGCACTGGCCCAGACAGATGGCAACATCCACGATAAAGTCGGCGCCCAAAATATCAATATCCGCTATAACAATGAACACCAAAGCGGGACAATCTATGATGAAAATGGCAAAGAACTATCCACCATCACCGCCTTCTGGTTTGCGTGGTATGCTTTCCACCCGGAGACAGAAGTGTTCGAACCCTAAACAACATTAGCACTGAGAACCACTTGCTTTACCACTAGCAAGAATGTTTTTATTAAACCTGACGTAATAGAAATTAAGGAATCACCATGCACGCCACGCTTCCGCTTCTTGAAGCCACCGCTTTTCCAGCGCTACGCCGCGCACCGCTAGAGACCTTACAAGTTAACCTCGGCTATCTCTGCAACCAGACCTGCCTGCATTGCCATGTGAACGCCGGGCCAACACGTAAAGAGATCATGACACGTGAAACAATCAACGACATCCTAAGCTATCTCGCGCAGAGTAATGTTAAAACACTTGACCTAACGGGCGGCGCACCCGAGATGAACCCGCACTTTCGTGACCTGGTCAGAGGTGCACGCACCCTCGGGATCAAGGTGATTGATCGCTGCAACCTCACCATCCTTAGCGAGGAAGGCTATGCAGGGCTGGCTGAGTTTCTTACCGAGCAACAGGTAGAGATCGTTGCCTCACTGCCCTGCTACCTCGAAGACAACGTTAATGCTCAACGTGGCAAGGGTGTCTTCCACGACAGCATCGAAGGACTTAAAAAACTCAATCGTCTCGGTTACGGTAAAGCCAGTAGCGGGCTTACTCTGAACCTTGTATTCAACCCACAGGGCCCGCTATTACCACCGCCACAGGAATCCCTACAGGCCTCTTACAAAGCTCACCTCAAAGAGCACTATGCCATTGAGTTCAACCAGCTCTTTACCATCACCAACATGCCGATCAAACGCTTTGGTAGCATGTTGATTTCAAAAGGGAAATTTAAAGAGTACATGACACTACTGCGCGCTGCGTACAACCACGAGACCCTCCCTGATGTGATGTGTCGCTCCACCCTTAGCGTTGACTGGCAAGGCCACCTATACGACTGCGACTTCAATCAGATGCTAGGCCTGGCAGCACCGCTCAATAAAAAATCACGTACCCATATCAGCGAACTCAGCGCGATTAATGTTGAAGGACAAGCGATTATCGTTAAAGACCACTGTTACGGCTGCACTGCAGGACAAGGTAGTAGTTGTGGTGGTGCACTGGATTAGTTAAACGACAAAAACAATATCACACCATTCCGCCATCGGCCGGAATTCAGCAACCATCTAATCCCACTGGGCCTCGGCCTGCGCCGGAGTGATGAAAGAAAAGTGACTAAAATGAAATACCCCAATGCACGCCTCATCGTCTTTGCCAAGGCCCCCGACGCAGGCAAGGCAAAGACACGTCTGATCCCAGCACTCGGTGAAGCAGGCGCTGCAGCACTGCATGCGCGATTAGTCACGCATACCTTAACGACCATCACTAGTGCAGCGCTCTGCCCAGTGCAACTATGGTGCGCACCGAATACTACCCATCCATTTTTCGACAGCTGTAAAAACAACTTTCCTGTGACATTACACCAACAACAAGGAGCGAACCTCGGCGAACGGATGGCGCATGCGATGAACCATAATCTTCAACAAAATTTTAATAGCGTCATCATCGGCACCGACTGCCCGGCACTGAGTACAGCTGACGTTGAGCAGGCCTTCACCAATTTACAAAACGGCAGCGACATTGTCCTTGCCCCTGCCAGTGATGGTGGTTATGTATTAATGGGGCTAACCCATTTTTCACCCACACTCTTTTCCGCGATCAACTGGGGCAGTGGCGAGGTACTTGCCACCACTCGTAAAAAGATCGCCGCACTGCAATGGCCGAGCACCGAACTTGCAACCTTTCAGGATATTGATCGACCGGAAGATTTGCATGAGGCCGAACGATTACTGGGCCCAATCGAAAAAAATAAACACCAAAAAATTTAAAAACGCATGCACATCACACCCGAATACGAACTCTCGGTTATCATCCCCGCCATCAACGAAGCCGCAGCGTTACCAACACTCATCACCGCACTTGGAAAACAGCAGGGCATTCATTTTGAGGTCATCATTGCCGATGGAGGCAGTCACGATGAGACGCTAGCGCTTTGTCACGCCGCCGCCAACAAAGTAAACATCCCATTTCAGGGCATTGATACCCCTGCGGGCCGCGCCAAACAGATGAATGCTGGCAGCCTTCACGCACGTGCCTGTGAACTGCTCTTTTTGCATGCTGATACGACGGTTGACGAGCCCATGTTACTCGCCAATGCGCGCGATGCGATGCAACAGGTTCGTAGTACCACAAGTGATGATAAAATCGCAGGCCACTTTCCACTGCGCTTTGTTCGCACCAACCATGATCACGATAGCGCTTACTATTTCTATGAAGCGAAGACCACTCTAAACAGGCGCGACTGCATCAATGGCGATCAAGGCTTCTGGTTATCAAAGCGCTATCTGCAACAACTAGGCAGCTTCGATGAATCACTCGACTACATGGAAGATGCGCGGCTAGCGAATAAAATTTTTGATACAGGCCGCTGGATTACACTGCCCGGCAAGGTCGCTACATCTGCCCGTCGCTTTGAAAGCGAAGGGTTAAAACAACGTCAGACACTCAATGCATTGCTATGTAATTTTGAACGCATTGGTCTACATAGTTTTTTTGATGCCGCAAAGAGCGCCTATCAACAACAAGGTCAGGCGCAGACATTAAACCTCGAGCCATTCTTTGTCATCATCCACCGGCTCAGTTTTACAAAAGGAGTTCGCCGTGGGCTACGTTACTGGATGGATACCGGTAGTTACGTGGCAGAGAATGCATGGCAACTCGCGTTTCAAAAGGATTGTCGGCGCAATCGAGAAACAGGCACAGCGCCGGGTGAAGGTGAACCGTATTCTTTGAAATTTTACGACCAGTGCATTGCGCCGTTGATCACATCGTTACCGGCAAGGGTTGTTACAGCAGGGCTGACCGCGGTCTGGTTTTATGGGTTACTGGTAATAATGCGTTTCAGGTAGTTATCCCAAAAGGTATCATTGGAATTTCTACGTAATCCCTAAACCATTAAATACTGATGTCTGTAGCCTCAAGTTACCAATCCCAACACCATAAAATAAGGCTCGTTCTCACAAAAGCAACAGCATATGAGCATGCTGCTAGCACACTGTTTTATATGTAAATTAGAGACTAAAGGCAGTCAAAAGCATTAACTTCCAGCAAAACATTCATAAAATAGTGATCAACATCACATAATCGACATTATCACCACACCTTTACTCTGGAATTAAATCCAGCTGCCGCTATATTATTCGCATGGAAGCGGTTTTGAGAGTGACTGCTGCATCATCTTCATTTGAGAAACACCAATATTTAACGCCCGAATGATCATATTAATGATACCCACCCGAGGGATATTTCACCGCTAAAACTACACAGAGCCTTTAGAGACGTTATGCTTAAGACACTTACAAACATCACCCGCTATTCACTCGCTATATCCTGCGCGATCTATATTACAGGCTGCAGTACCGCACCGACGACATCACAGTTAATAGACACACAACTCTCAAACACCGCAGCTCATCACTCACCATTCCATAATGAAGTACTAAACATGGCCTTAATGGAAATGAATAATAAGAACTACGGCAAAGCGATAGACCTGTTAGGCCCGCTCGCTGATTTCGGTATTTTAGTTGCCCAACTCAATCTAGCCTCAGCATATGAACGTCACTTACCGGGCAATGAACGAACAGCTGTAAAGTGGTACTTCAAAGCAGCCAAACAAGGCTCCTCTCATGCACAAAATAAATTAGGCCTCATCTATGCCTATGGACATGGAGTACCTAAAGACAGTGAAAAAGCCATTACTTGGTTTGAAAAGGCTATCAAACAAAATTCAGCAGATGCAATGTTTAATCTGGGCCACCTCTACCAACAACAGCTTAGTGAAAATAGCAGCTATACAAAATCGATACAGTGGTACATGAGAGCGGCAGATGTTGGACACCCGATGGCCACACACCATCTCGCCAAATTTTATGCCGAGGGTAGCGGCGTCAAAGTGAACGAATCACTGGCATTAGAACTCTACCATAGCGCAGCAGAGTTAGGTGTACCCGATTCTTATTATGAAATAGGCAAACATTACAATATTGGTGCTGGCGTACGAAAAAATAGCATCACTGCCGCCAAATGGTTTCAGAAAGGAGCAACATTAGGGTCAGCAGATGCTCAAGTGGCACTAGGAGATCTTTACTGGCATGGGAAAGGGGTCGAAAAAGAGCTGATTCAAGCAACTAAGTGGTATAAACGCGCCGCAGACCAAGGGCACAATGATGGAAAGCTGAAACTCGTAGAAGCCTATAAAGCGAATGGCACGCTGCCTCAGGATCCTACCAATGCAGAGCTGCTAAGCCAACGCCCATCCAAAAAAAGCAATAAAAAACTGCGCGGTATTCAATGGTAAATATTATCAATACGAGACCTTTGCACGAGAACTAGTTTTCGTTCCAGCAAGGCATCAATGATCGAAAAACCGAAGTTTACACGCAGTAAATGACTGTTTTGAGAGATCATTTATAACGCAGCTGGAGCGGAAAATAGACTCGTGCAAAGGTCTCAATACAGTTTTTCCACCAGGCTTCATCCCTAAGTGGTGGCCAAATAGCGATGCCACTCTGCTATGCAGTTGTCTCATAACCCAGCAGGAAGCTTACCCAGCAAAACACCCTCAACAAAGATTATTTCTACCTGCCGTCATCATAAGCGTGACATTCGTGTAAAAACCAGTACTCTATAAAGCCCTTATAAAAATAATCTGATCACTCGGAGCAAGCATGGGTAACTCACTTCTCGACCAGTTAAAAAAGAGTGGGCTGGTTGATAAATCAAAAGTACAAAAGGCGAAACATAGCCAATATAAAAGCAAGAAACAGAAGGGTAAAAAAGGCACAGTCGCGCAACTGGATGAGACGACTATATTGGCTAATAAAAACCATGCTGAAAAAGTTGCCCATGACCGCCTGCTGAATCAACAACAGAAAGAGGAGACAGAACGTAACGCCATTGCCGCACAGATCAAACAATTGATTGAGTGTAATAGCATTCAAGAGTTTGATGGTGACATCGCCTACAACTTCACCGATGGTAACATCGTTAAACGTATCTATGTCTCAGAAAAAATTCGCAGGCACCTCGCCGCAAGACGCCTTGCCATTGCCAAACTAGGTGATGATTATGAGCTTGTACCCACTCCTGTAGCGGAGAAAATCAAGCAACGCGACAAACAGTGCATTATCACCAATGATCACAGCGCGACCCCACCATCGAATGAAGAAGACCCTTATGCGGACTACCAGATCCCGGATGACCTCATGTGGTAACTCTCTTTAAACCTGAATATAAACGTCCACATTGGGCTCATCACCTACGCCCAGGGCGTCACTGGCCTGCCCATTGTCAGCACCAGCGATACAATTGAGTTCAACCCTTTATAAACCACTAGCAATGAGATAGACAAAGATTGTTGCCATCGATAAGATATTCGTTCTCTTTACTAGCTCGCGGTCATTGTTATGCAACCTATCTGGCGTCTATTTGTACTGCTCTCAGCACTTGCCTGCCTGACACCCTCATTCGCCAGCACTCAATTTGAAAAAGAGATCGAAGCCGTTCGTGAAGCCTATCTAGTCGCTACTGACGGCAACGCACGCGACATACGTAGCGCAACAAAGAAAATTCGTCAGCTGGAAAAACGATATCCAGGAAATCCACTGATACTTGCCTATAAAGGTGGCGCACTGGCATTGAGGGGAAAAGAGATCGGCAAACGCCCTCTTGACCGCATGCGAGAAACAGAGGAAGGCCTGCACATTATTGACCGAGCCTTGCGCACACTTCGCAGCCATAAAGGGCACTACCTTGAGGTAGTCGAAGCACAGTTAGTCTCTATCTATGTTTTTATTAACCTGCCAGATTCTGTCTTTCATCGCCTTCGTGAAGGGCAACATCTCGTCAAGCAACTACTGATTCATCCTCAATTTAACGAGATGCCAGCGGGGCTACAAGCTGCCATCTATTTTGCCGCCGCCATCGCTGCTAAAAAATCTAATGATGCCATGCAACATAAACATTATTTAGAACTAACACTGCAGACTGCCCCTGATGGAAAAAATGGCCAGCAAGCCAGAATGCAACTAAAGACCCTCACCCATTAAGATGGCCGCACGCCTCTCATTAAATGCCATTAGTAAATCTTATGGAGCTGGTGATAGTCGTGTCACTGCACTGACCGAGATCACATTATCACTGCATGAAGGTGAGTTTTTCGCCATCCAGGGTTCATCAGGAAGCGGTAAAAGCACACTCCTTAATATCTGTGGTCTTATCGATCATCCATCGAATGGCGACCTCCACTTAAACGACATTGCCATCACACAACTGAATGAACAGCAGCGCTGCATGCATCGACGCAAGTCAATCGGTTTTATCTTTCAACACCACCAGCTCATTCCTGCCATGACGGTATATGAGAATATTGCCTACCCACTGCTGCTCAACAATAAGCCATCCAGACAAGTCCGGCATGAAGTCGAACAATTACTGACCAAACTCAATTTAACACACCGACGAAAACATCTACCCAGGCAGCTATCCGGTGGCGAACAGCAACGCGTCGGTATCGCCCGCGCCCTGATCAAACGACCACAACTCATCATTGCCGACGAACCCAGTGCCAGTCTTGATCATCAACACGCAGATGCAGGTTTGCAGTTAATGCGCGAACTCAATCAGACATTCGCTGCCAGTTTCCTCATCGCCAGCCATGATCCGCTTGTGATCGCCCATTGTGATCGTAAATTAACCCTCCTGGATGGCCACATGGATGGCCATATAGATAGCCACTCATGAACTGGCCACTGATCGCCGTACGCAATATTTTACGCGATGGTACGCGTGTCATCAGCACACTACTCATTATCGCGGTAGGCTTAACTGCACTGCTGCTTGGTAGTGGCTTTATGCTCTCCACTTATGATTCGTTACAAGAGATTGGCATGCGCACAGAGGGCCATGTGATCATTATCGATGACATCCCTGAGCCACTGCTCGGCGGCTCTCATCAACAACTAACGCTCAACAACTGGCAATCCATTCAGGCATCACTTTGGGATGATGAACGTGTACTACGCGTTTTACCTCGTGCTCGCTTTGAAGGCATCATTTCAAAAGGAAGCCGTAACGCTGTATTTTTTGGCAGCGGGGTAGACCCTCATGAAGAGTTTCGTGTGCATGGCCCCTTCCTTCGTACAAACGGCGTACTTGATCCATGGATCGCAACGTCAGAAACACAGGATGTCGTTCTTGGGGTGCAGCTTGCACGCACCCTGAATGCAATCAAAGGCGATCTATTAACTCTGCAAATAGCAGGCAACAGTGGGGAGATCAGTCAAACACCCGTGCGCCTTGCTGGCACTTACCAAAGTGGCACCCCAGAAACTGATAACCACACACTCATGATCAGCCTCACGACCACTGCAACGCTCTTGGGCACAGATAACATCAGTCAGCTATCGATCTATCTTAATCGACACCAGGATGCCAGTGCCATGCAGGCATCACTCCAAGAAAACCTCAACAATGTGATCGTACAGACATGGCAACAACGCGCCGAGCTCTACCACAAGGTCAAGTCACTCTACGACCGTATCTTTGGTGTAATGGGGCTAATTATTCTAGTCGTCGTCTTCCTTGCCATCACCAATACTATCTCATTGGCTATTTATCAACGACGAAAAGAAATAGCGACGTTCAGCGCGCTTGGCACAAAACCTGCCCGCATTTACGCCAACTTTATATTAGAAGCCCTTCTAATCGGTATTACGGCCAGCATGCTAGGCATGCTACTGGCCTACGGCACATCTCACGCCATCAATCTAAGCGAGCTAATGATGCCCGCCCCACCCGGAAAGAGCGAAGGGTACCCCATTTTTATTTACATCTCATGGTCACACTATTTACTAACAAGCCTGCTGCTCATTGCTATCGTAGTAAGTGCATCGTTACTGGCTACTTACAATACGACAAAAATTAATATCGCCACCGCACTCAGCTAAAACTGATTGCTCATTAGTGACAATAGCCTTACAAAATAGCTATTTTTGTTGCGGATCAACACCCTACTAACGCCACTGGCCTCTATAAAGAAAAATGGGCGCCGTACTTAATGGTTTTTGATTTTAGAGACTCATATAAATGAAACTCATGCCATGCAGGTGGTGGAATCCTAAGATATTTTTCACTGACAAAGATCAGAAATGGCTGGCATTTTGACGCCGGAACTATCGATTTTGTGACAACACGTAAAGATCATCACAATCTCAAGCCCTTTGGTGTATTGCCCGCCTTTTCATTTGGAACAGATAAAATTTCGGTCAATCCAGACAATACCCTAAAAGTCGAAGCCAAAATGACTCCTCCAATGAAAGATATCATTTAGCAACTTTAGCATGCGCTAAAGATGACACAAATAATAATCAATTGTGGCTGCACTAATGCCAATAATTTACCTGTAAAGCTAATCTGGTTTTGCCCGATAAATAATCATACGACAGCGAAAGGATATCTAAAGGATATAGATATCACAACTTCTCATTTCAAGGATGATATAGCAGTGCCCATTCCAGCAGCTAAACCAGACACAAATGAGAATACGGCGTAAACTAATATCCAGCATGCTGCTGGCGGCACTCGTGCCTCTGACTGTCGCAATGAGTATAATGCTTTGGTATAGCAGCCAACAAGCGTACCAACTTGCCATCGAAAAAGCAGAAGGCCACCTTAATGCCGCCAGCGAAGAGCTTTCCGGGTTTTTCAACGCCCGTACTGCCGAAATCACGGCCTATTCCAGGATGCCGCTACTTCAAGACCTCAACTTCGAAAATGCAAAACCCTTTTTACTCAGTGAGCTTGAACGTCATAACGGCATATATGAAAAATTTATTCTTGCCACACCAGATGGAAATTTCTATAACACCGCAAGCAATGGGAATCCTGCACATGGCGGCTTGAGAAGCTTTAATGATAATGACCCTGACGCCGCATTGAAATCCATCAAAACACGTGACTACTGGGATAAAACTGTTGGCAATAACAATGATACTACTTTTATTTCCGCCCCCATGATCTCATTCACTACCGGTGAAAAACAAATTGTCGTTGCGTCATCCATTATCAATAACAAACATATAACCGGAATGATCGGTGGTGCTTTGCCATGGAGCGGCTTCAATAATCATTTGAAAAATATTTTTACCAGAATACACAACGATCTCGGCTGGGATACAAGATTTATGCTTGTCTCTAACAACGGCATCTACTGGTATCACTGGGATGAAAATAAAACCGTCCACTTAGACACCAACGTTAATGGTGCAGCAATACTCAGTGAGATTGGCGAAAAAAAAATAATTACAAGCTCAATTTTTGACGAGCCTGACCATGCCTTACAAAGCGCAGGAAAAATGATGGTTTCAGGTCTATCAGGGCATATCCTGTTTAAGGATGCCATTACAAAAAAACCACACGAACTTATTTTCGCCCCCTTAAATAGTGCTAATTACTCCATTGCGATGACGATACCACGTCAACAGTTAATGGCTCCCGTCACGGCGCTGCGAACCCTGTTCTCAATCACACTGCTAGTGGTAATACTATTTGTAATAGCCGCATGCTGGTTATTAGCAAACATCATCACCACACCGTTGATATCACTTAGCAACGCAGCACGAGAGATTCATCTCGGAAAACAACCCAAAATAGTCATACCACCAGGTAATAATGAGATCAGTGAATTAGCCAATTCCTTCTCTAACATGGTGACAAGCCTAACGGATAAAAGCGACCGTTTAAAGCAGAGTGAAGAACGTTTTTCGCTCGCAATGATGGGTAGTAACGATGGCTTATGTGATATAAACCTCTCAACCAATCAATATTTTTTCTCAAATCGCTGTAAAACAATCATTGGCGAACGAGCTGATAGCCCGGACATCACGCTAAATTCATGGATGCATCATATCCACCGTGATGACAAAAAATGGGTAAAAGAAAAATTCGATCGATTTATTAATGGTAAGAGAAGTACTTTCGAACTTGAGTACAGAAGCCTTCATCGTGATGGAAAATATCGCCACCTGCTCACTCGCGCATTCGCTGTTCGTGACCCGGAAACCCATAAAGCCGAACGTATTGTCGGGACTATTACAGATGTAACCCAGGTAAAATTCAACCAGCAGACAATTGAAGAGTTAAATAACAAACTCGAAAAACAAATTGACCATCGTACACAGTCACTAGCAGCATCAAATCGATTATTAATGGAAGAAATCAGAGATAGAAAAGAGACTGAAGAATCACTACAGAGGCACCGTTTACTATTACAAAAAACAGAATATTTAGCTCACGTTGGCGGATGGGAACTCACCCTGCATAATATGAGTTTGCATTGGACCGAAGAGACTTTTCGTATTCATGAATTACCCCGTTCAACACCACTAGACCTGGAAACTACCCTCAATTTTTTTGAACAGGAAACACGTCACAAAATAAGTTCGGCATTACAGAAGACCATAGACCAGCAAGAACCTTTTGACCTTGTCTTGCCACTCATCACCGCAAAAGCCAATCGCATCTGGGTCAGAGCGATTGGCGAGGCCATTCTTGAAGAAAACAAGCTAACCCGTATTATCGGTTCAATTCAGAACATCAGTGAGCTCAAGAAACTCGAGCAGATGAAAAATGATTTTGTTTCCACTGTCAGCCATGAACTTCGTACGCCTATCACCGCCATTCACGGCTCAATTAAATTGCTATTAAATAATGTCGTCTGCGAAGTCCCCGAAGCAGCCAAAAGCATGCTTGATATTGCAGAGAAAAATTCGCAGCGCCTCTTAACCTTAATTAATGATCTATTGGATATGGAAAAGATTAGCTCAGGAAAAATGACCTTTGAAATAAAACAACATTCGCTTGATATCCTCATTAGTGAAGCCATCAAACTCAACCAAACATATGCAGACCGATTTGGGGTGGTCATTACACTACAAAAACCACTTCCAGATTGCGAACTTTCTGTCGACAGCACGCGGTTTTTGCAAGTGATGTCCAATCTGCTTTCCAATGCCTCCAAATTTTCACCGATGGAGGGAGAGGTCATTGTTCAAGCCAATATTATCTCGAACAACCAGATACGTATCTCAGTACAAGACTTTGGTAATGGCATTCCCGAGGATTTCAAAGATAAAATATTTGCCAAATTCTCCCAGGCACAAGGTGCACACGCAAATCAAGCCGGTGGAACCGGTCTTGGGTTGAGCATTAGTCGCGCCATCATTGAGCGTATGGATGGTAACATTAGCTTTAAATCATCCAAAAATGAAGGTAGCACCTTCTATTTTGAGCTCCCTATCACCATCAAAGAACAAACCCAGACTACCAGCCACCCTGAAGAAACGAACATTAACTATCAATAATATAAAAAATAACACGGGCCATTCTCACTTGACAGAACTGACATCAGCGCTTAGAGCACTGTGCGCATACCGATGGCTAGGGTCTGTTGACGTTTCATTTTCATCACTGCTGGAGCCGCTTTTTTCGTCCTGCATACCCAAGGGGCACACAGAGGCGGAAGAAGCGCGGTGTAGTCATTCTACATAAGCGATTGACAACGCAGCAGGGTGAAAAAGTGGCTCAGCCCTCCGGGTTGCGTCTGAAAAAATGCCACTCAGCGTTGCTCGTCGTTCATTTGGAATGAGCAAACTTCTCTCCTCGCGCCTTGATTGGCGATTTTTCAGGCGCAACAGTGGTGAAAATGAAACGTCAACAGACCCTAGCGTTATCACTATATAAATTTGTGACCCCCTTCACACCCTCGTCCACACCCGCTACTCGCGCTATCATTTTTTGCCGATAAACCTTCAAAGCGATACGAATACCCACGGAAGTCCTGGAAACTACCCACTTTTACCAACAAGCAGGAACAACAAGAAATTATGCTTAAATGGTTTATAAAATGCCTGTTTTTCCTTTCTGCCCTAATCGGTGCCATTGCCTTTTCAATCCCCTTCATCATTCAACTTGATAGCTATCAGCCCATTCTTGAAGATCACCTATCTCAAAGCATCGGGCGAAAAGTGATGTTTGGTACGCTATCGCTGCAAACCATGCCCCTGCCAACACTCACTGCAACCAATATATCCATACTCGGTAATACAGACCAACCGGGTGAACTTTTTGTTGAACACATGCAAGCAGCTCTCGATCCACTCGCACTGCTCAGGGGAGAAATCATCATCAGCAACATTCACCTCAAAGGCGCCGGCTGCAACCTCCCGTTTATTAACGCATTGATCTCGCCAAAAAAGAGCGCTGAAAAACCACCATCAATTGCCAGTACACTTAACGTCCATCAGATCAGTGGTGAAAATATCATGATTCGTTCACATGATGGGGTTAGCCTTGGCCCCTATCGGTTCGACTTACAGTTTGGGAATAATTTTGATTTTAAAAAAATCTCGTTCACACGAATGGATAACACGCTACAAGCAATCCTAACGCCCAGTCAGAATAATAGCTACAACCTGCGTGCGACAGGCACAAACTGGATAGTACCCACCACACCCTCTTTCAAGTTCGATAAACTAAAGGTACAAGCTGTTTTGCACAACGGCAAGGCCGAACTAACGAGTATAGAGGCCAATGGCTATGAAGGTTTATTAAAAACCAACGGTACACTTAGCTGGGGAAAGGGCTGGCAATATAATGGCCAACTTACCAGTACCAATATCCATATAGCCCCTATATTAAAAAACTTTGGGATTACTACTTACCATGGCAGCTTTCATAGTGATCTCCAAATAAAACTCACAGGTAATGCACTGAGCCAGTTTTTTATAGATCCAGAAGCCAAAGGAACATACTACATAACCAACGGCACCGTGAAAGATAGTGAAAATAACATATTGCTTAGCTATGAAGAGTTTTCTGCTGATGCCCACCTAACCAAAGAGTCACTTATTAACGACAATAGTATTCTGAAAACATCCGGTGGCACTATTCAGGGTATTACACATCTGTTCTGGAAAAAGAATTGGAATATTAAAGGGTGGATTGTTGCCAGCGATATCGATACTGAAACATTTCTGTCAGGCTTCATCGAAGACAAAGTCGCTAGCGGAACCTTTTACGCGGCGGGTGAATTTGACCTTAATGAAAATGCTTATGAAGGACTACTAGAGCGCCCTTATTTAACAGGAAAGTTTAAAATCACAGATGGCAAGATTTACAAAGCAGACCTTGAAAAGGCAACGACCACCTTGACGAAAGAGGGTTCTCATGGCGGTGAAACTCCCTTTCAACGCTTAACTGGCAAAGCAATATTTGTAGACAATTATATCGAGGTCTCAAATATTGATATCCACTCAAATTCAATCAATGCCAATGGCAATATTAACATTGACCCTCAACATAAATTATCAGGTGAGGTGACTGTCGCACTCAGAAATACTGCATCAATCATAAGCGCACCACTTAAAGTGGGCGGAACAGTCAATGATCCCAGCCTTAGGCTTACCAATGATGCCATCATCGGCGGCGTCATTGGCACCTCCTTGCTCGGCCCAGGCATCGGCACTGCTGTCGGTATGAAAGTCGGTACGGCCATCAAAATGATAGGTTCAGCATTAGGCAGTAGTGGTGGATCAGCCAAAGCCGATCTCATTCCTGTCGCTAAATAGCACCTTACCCATTGCAATGACACGTGGGTGGTCTTTCGTGACGTGGCTTATCCGCAAGCCCAGTGGTGCCATTGTCCCCTGTGCGCGTTGCTATTTTCGGAAGCCGGTATCTCATGATGAGTTTTGCATCCGATGTGAAATGACTATTGTAACGTTAGTTGGAGTGGCATCGATGAATTGAATAGCAGTATTGGTTTGATTCTGACTCAGCCACTGCCCCACCACATCAATGGATTGTTATGCGAAATTTAACACCGTATGTTTGATCTCAGAGGAAAACTTAGTCTGGTTGGGCAAGGGTTGATAAGCGAACAAGCGCTTGCTCAATTAGATGGCGCACTAGCAACACTCACGCATATCTGCCGCCATTAAAGAAGTGCATCCTCCCTGGTGACTCGCCCGCAGCTGCGTATTCGCATTCAATGAGCGCTCCCTGAATGCCCGCTTAAGCGAATATAAAAGCCATTCAACATGACTTATGATGGGATAAATTCAATCGGATATGAAACTGTTACAGTATCAACTTCTTTTTCACCAAAGTTAAATTGTTTAATACGCGATAAAATACGTCGTTCTAGTTTTGAATTGTTGAGCTCGCTTGAAACAATCCGAACCTCAACCACCTCACCTGAAGGAGCGATCACAATCTCAAGTACAATGGTCCCTTTCAAACCAGGATCCGTACGACGCTCTCGGTTATAGATAGAGAACAGCTTACTTTTATTACGATCAAATACCATCGTAATCTCTTCTTCACTACGCATATTCATCCGAGATGCCAACGTCTCAGCCTGCGCCACGTCAAGTGTCGAATCAACCGCCGAATGCTGCAGTGCCTCCAATTCGGTCTGCGTTAAACCCACATCACTTTTAAAGTCTACATTATTAACGCCGCCGCTATCCTTACTGACCTTGGCAGTTAACAACGACTTACTCACCGTCGCCGCTTTCGTGTGAGTACCTTTTGCTATTTTTCTACCTGTATTAGTCACCACTACTTTACTGATGTCTGACGTATCCATCAAATCAGCCAACCCCTGACTTAGCTCAAGCAAACCACTTTGCTGTGCTTTTTCACGTGCAGCCTTTTGCTTATTTGTTAAAGGCTTCTTCTTCGGGTTCTGTTTGTTTGCGAGCTTTTTTTTCAGGCTTTCCTTTGGTTTCTCTACCTTCTTCTCAACTTTAGGTTTTGGTTTTGGTTTTGGTTTTGGTTTTGGTTTTGGTTTTGGTTTTGGCTTTTTAGGCTTTGGCGTCTGACCAACAAACTTGGCAATCCGGTCAGGTATCACATGTGCTTTGCGTTCTAATTTTGGCACTTCGATACTCTGAATATAGAAGACAATGCCAAATAACAATACCATCACAACAACCGCCATCATCTTAAATTTACGGTCTTCTTTGCGATTGGAACTCCAGGACAGAGCGAGCTCTTTATAAGCAATGGTAGTCATCACTTACCCTTCGCTCTTTGGCCTGGATTTTTGCACGGCGGCAAAAGATATCCTGGTATAGCCAGCCTCACGACAGCTACTTAATATTTTACTCAACACCTCATAAGGAATTTTTTTATCGCCAATAATTGTCACATTACGCACTTTCTTTTCTACCGTTGAAAAATGCGACTTACCTGCTTCAAAATTTAACTCATCAACCAGTGATGCAATCATTGGATCATCGCTAGCAATCACCTCACTGGTTGCAATCACCCTACGCCCCTGTACTAAAACATCACGCGCAGTAATCGTAATCACAAGCGTCTCTTTTGGTACAGCGGCAGAGATAGACGTTGGCAGACTAATTTCTTTACTGGTGTGCAGCTGCTGTACATTTGATGAACTCACCAACAAGAAAAAAACCAGAATGGTAAAAATATCCATCAATGAAACCAGGTTTAGGGCTGGCTGATTTTTACGCTTATGATGACGTTCCATCCGTTTCGCGCGACGAGAGAGCTCTTTCATTTTCCCTCTCCTGCTTCAGCAGAAGAGAGTACTTGAGCATCACCAATTGCAATATTTGGAAATAACTCAACAGTATCAAGCGTTGCAATGTTTACGATATCGGCACTGCGAACACGATCCATCACTTCAACCAGTGTTTGATATTCAATATCGCGTTCTAGCAATAAAGTAATATTTTGCTCTTCAGGAAAACGGCTTTTAATCTCAACCAGAAGCTCACTAAAAGCATTCCAGTCAGTTGACTCTTCACTGCGCTCAAATCGTTTAATCACACCTAGGCGTCTATCTTGCACATCAAAACTACCCTGACGAACCACTAGCTCAAGCTCTAGCTTTACCTGTTCTTCTTTTTGGATCTGAGCATCTTTTGCCGGAAGATTCAGTTCAATCACCGTCATCCGAGAAAATACAGCCGTCACCAATAAGAACGGCACCAAAATCACCATCAAATTCATGAATGCGGTGATATTTAGCTCAGCGGCCTCTTTTGCATGATGTCTACGTCTTGTACGCATATCGATTCCAGATCTCTATTCCGGCATTATGCCTGCCAATAAGGCCCGTCAACTTCAAATGACTTCTGCTGACTATTGTCTGTGATCCTGCTCACTCACAATATTCAGGCACTTCACTGCAACCATTTCCAGCTCATCCACAAGACGTGCCGTTTTGGTCGCTAGATAAGAGTGGAGAAACAACATAGGAATGGCGGCCATCAAGCCAAATGCAGTGGTATTCATAGCAACTGAAATACTTGCCGACAGTAAATCCGCCTTTTCTGCAGGATCCGCAGAAGCAACGGCAGTAAACGCTTCTATCAGACCGATAATAGTCCCTAACAGACCCAGCAGCGTAGCGATATTCGCATAGGTAGCAAGATAATGAGTGCGCTGTTCAAGTTCCGGAATAACCTCCATCATCCCTTCTTCCATCGCCGTTTCAAGGTCACTTCGACGACGCGTGTGTCCTATACGAGAAAAGCCATAACTTAACATATGCGCCATTGGGGTCTTGTTATTGGCAGTAATTTTAACCGCCTTTTCAAAATCATTTTTCTTCAATAGCGGTACAAGTTCAGCCCAAATTTTATTCGATTTACGCTGAGTTGAACTAAGATAAAGGTAGCGTTCCAGTGCGATCGCAATACCCAACGCCAAAACGACGAGGATGGGATACATGAAAGGCCCACCAGTCTGAAAAAAACTTACTACCTCCATGACACACTCCTAAATCTACGTTGAATCTTAAAAAATCACCTAGCATTAACGTTATCACAATAAAAAGACTTCATGACTCAACGTTAACATTCTGCAAACATACTATTAACATAAAGCTCAGACTTTATACATCCGAGCACTTTGACATTCGAAATTTTTAAATCAGAAAATGGTAACACCTAATTATTTTCCCACTTCCTATTGATACTGTTGCATGATAACTCCCTTATCCTACAACGTCTTGACCTATTTTTTATATCGACCATTCATAAGTTGACTGAAATAAAAATCAAGAATAACAACTATTTTCCATATGACGATCAATCCAATACCTAGCGAACACTCGAACCATTTTTCTTCATATCGGGCATCACAGGCTTAATTTTCCGCTCCGACAAACTAAAAAGCACAATGTCCTGCGCTTTAACGCGGCGCTTTGTTTCAACTTCCTGCCACGGTACAATATAAAGAATTTGCGGCAGCTCTTTATTCCCTTTGATTTGTACACCATCCAGATTAATCACATCGCGCTCAGCAACCACAGCCTTAATCTCATCCTCAGTCAAAATGCCATCTATCTCTTCAGCATAAAGAAACGAATTCGAAAGAAGAGATATACCACCAATAATGATCCAACGCAGATAGCCATTAACTCGCATCGTCATCTCCTTCAGAAGCAAGCTGAGACTCAAGCTCTCTAACCCAGGATAATGTAGCCTCATCCTCATCCTCATCATCACTCTCACTCAACTCAAGGTAGCGTCGATAGTGACGCACTGCCTTTTCGATGTCCTGATAATAAGTATCATATAAAAGCGCTAAATTATAATGTGAATGGGCATGCTGCGGCTCTTTCTCAAGTGCCGTCAAATAATGCTGCAATGCTTTAGGCGCTTCATTCTTTTTATGCGCAACTAGACCCAGCAAATAATCAGCAACAGCAATTTCAGGCTGCAGTTCAAGTGCTTTTTCAGCCGCTTGCTGCGCCTGATCTAACGCCCCACGGCGAAAACTAATCAAGCCAACGTTAACCCATGGTTTACCTGCTAGAGGATAGCGCTTTGTAAGCCCCAATAACAGCGCCTTTGCCACCATAGGCTTGCCATCATTAAGTGCGCTCATTGCAGCGCTCATATCAGGATTACGCCTTTCAATCTCAGCCTGCTGAGCATCTTGATCACTTTTTGGCAGCGCCTCGTTATCAACACTACTTGGTATACCAGCACAACCCGTCAATAATAGCAGTGCGATTAGCCAAATATAGTTAGTTCGCATACGCATCCACCTTTAGCTTTTTTGCGTAACGCGCAGGAAAAATAGTTTCTAGCTGATGGTAACTCTTCTGCGTCCAGGCATTGAATATACCTTGATTCACGTGAGACAGGGTTGACTCGTAAATCTCTATCGCTTTCTCTTCAACAGGAAATGCCAGGTCTTCAATGCCAATTTCATATTGTTCCATTTCATCTTCATTCAACCCTTTTGGCCGAGCGGAATCCATTACCGCCAAGCTAAATCCATAATACATTTCAGCAATCGAAAAGAGTGATTCTGTCATTATCTCTGGACTATGATACTCATAAGCGGTGGTATAAAGCTCTCTTGCCCAATCCATTGCATCCTTCTTGCGCTTAAGATGGACCTTGAGTGGCTGCCGAATGGTCAGTTTATCAAACGCCATTTTCTTCTCACGAGCTAAGCGCAGTGTTGCGATACCCGCAATATGATTAGTACGGTCTGTTTTCATAGCGGCATCAACCTGGTGGTCTGACTTACGAATTTTTCCGGCCCAAAGATCACCACGACGAACATCTCCCATCGAGTCATTCATCACCGTTAGTTTATTTAACGCCTCCATATACTGAGGAAATGGCTCTTGATAAACCTCTACGTAACGCTGATAAGTTCGAATGGAAGCCGCTATATCCTGCAGTGACTCATAAAGTTCAGCAGCCTGCCATAACGACGCCATTTTGATCTCCTCGTCCTGCTCAATCTCATATACCTCTTCAAGAATTTGAGCGGCGTTAGCATGCTGTCCGGCATTGATGTAAGCAACAGATAATAGTTTTGTCACATCATCACGTCGCTCATGGTCTGGGTATTGGCTACGAAAACGGCCTGCATAATCAATCAGTTCCAGCCAGGACTCACCCTCCATTGCCAACACAGTCGCATCGTACAAACCTTTAGGCGCGATTTCGGAATCACCGGCCAGCGCCGCAATCCGTTCAAACTTTTGCCTTGCAGCAACATCGTTACCCGCTGCTAGCTCAACCTCAGCCTGTCTATAGATCGTCAGTGCCAGGCGATCTTCCAGCTTTTTCTTTTTTGCATCGCCAGCGGCGAGCGAGCGTATCAGATAAAGAAAAGTCACCTCAGCCTTATTAAATTTTGCCAGATTAAAAAGTGATTCAGCCTTAATTAAGCCAATTTCGTAATGCACACGCCGGCTTTCAACACCCTCTAACAGTCGCGCAATATTAACTGCCTGCTGATATTCTTCCCCCGCGAATGCTATTTCAGCAGCGCGCAGCACAATCCGCTCTGAACGCATATCAGTAGGATAAGTCCGCTTAAACAACAGCGCATGCTTAATGTAACGATGTTGCCATGCAATTTTTTGAGCACCAACACTCTGTAAGTAAAGCCGCTCTGCCAACACCACAGAGGCATACGCAGCACGCTGATCAACAATTACATTGTTTTTATAAGCTACAATCTCGTAATGACCAATCGCTTTTTCATAATGCTCTTTTTCTGACAACAAATCAGCATAAGCATAGTTCACATTATCTTCTAACGCAGTTTGCGAGAAATGAGCAAGATAACGTTCATACCACTTACTCGCCAGCTCAAAAGCGTTATCAGTCGAAGTCGATTGATACTGATTGTGATAGTAACTCGCAATCGAAAAAATATTATCGCGCAACAATGGCTTAATTTCAGCCAACATCAGCGCCTTAATTTTCTTTGTTTTCTGCTGAGGGGTCCAATAGCTCGCAGACGGATTATAACGGGTATAAAAACTATCTGCCGCGGCATAGAAATTGTCAAAAAACCCGCTACGCTCCCATGTTGTCACAATTCGAAATTCCATCTGAGGCAAATAACGCGACCCTGGATACTCTTCAGAAAACTGCGTCAGTATCGCAACTACATCGCTATAACGCTTCTGCGCCAGATATATATCAGATAACTCGCTATAGATGTAATAGGTAAACTTTGATGAACGTGTATTACGAAAATAGTCCGCTAATGCGCGATGTTCTTCCATATAAGAGAAGTTCAGCGCAATAGCATAGAAATAAGCATCAAAGTGCTCATCTCTATCAAGCGACCCTCTACCCCTGCCTTTTCCTTTAGCATCACGTTCTGCGGTCGCCTTCATCAGATCATCAATGGCCAGCTTATACTCCTGCATCTTGAATCTTGACCAGCCGCGCTTGAAATAAGCTTTTTCAAAAAAGACTAAATTGCCAGGTGCCTCGATTACTTTACTATAGCGCTGCGCTGCACCCTCATAATCGCCAATCACAAAAGCATCTTCAGCCAACCTGAACTGCACCTCTAGATAAAAGCGAGAGTCCTTATGTTTTTCGACTAACTGCTCAAGTGCATCCACAGACTTTACATGTTCATCCAGCTGACTTGATATCATCGCCAGGCGGTATAACACTTCATCATTACTACCAAGATCAGGGTAATCACGCAGCGACATTTCCAGCAAAGCCATCGTTCTCTCTAGTTTAATGCGATTCTGTTCTTCTTTTTTTGTCATCATTAACGCTTCACTTAACGGCTTAGCCACAGTTACCTCGGCATCATTAAACTCCGCCTCAAGCTCCAAATCCGCAAGACGGCTTATCGCGATCGAACGAAAATGATCACCTTTTTCAGACTGCTCAACGTAAGAGGTATAGGCCTGATAAATATCAACATCGAGCCGCTCTTCTGTAGCGCCCTTAGCCACTTCAAATGGCTGCTCTTTCAGCTGACTCTCGCGTTCAACATCAGCGACTGTTAATAAACGCTGATTAGTGCTGCAGCCAACAACTAAGGCGCCGCACAACGCTATCAAAATGACTTTTGCAATATCAGTCATCACGTTTAACACCTGTATCAAACATCTGTATCAAGCCAAAGCGTGACTGGCTAAGATAATTCTCTAAATGACCTCGTCGTTTCACCATATAGCTTTTCACCATCTCCTCGACGATGACAGTGTAATCGCTATAAAGCGCTCGGATTTGTTGGTAGTAGTCACGATCTTGTACAAACAGGTCACTACGCACCAGGAATATGCCCAGGTGCTTCATATTATCAAACAACGAGCGCGCCTCTGGATACTCTCGCATCAAATTAATATCGCTCGCCAGATCAAAAACAGATTCACTATCCAGCTCCTGGTTTAGAAAGCTATCAATATTTTTTATACGCTCAGAATAGTAATCCACAGCACCACTATAAGCAGTAGATGCTGTTTTCAAGCGGCGACTCTTCGCTAAAATATAGGCTGATAACAGATACGCCTCATCCGTCGCTAAATCCGTTGATCCCTTTGACTTTAATAGCGTTGTATAACTAAATGCGCGTGAATATAGCGCCAGCCTTGTCGCCGCAAAAGCGACTGCCAGCAAGGCGCGATTAAAATAACGGCTCTTCATTGGAATCCGGCCAAACGCTTCTCTCGCCGCCGCATACGCGTTATTTTCCAGAAAATGGTAACCCGCCATCAATGTGAGATAGTCACGCATCTCATCAGGCATCGGCAGCATTTCATTCGCCACATGTACTTTCAGTTGTTGCGCTTGGGCTAACCCGCCATCTTGGCTCAACTGTGAGCCAACTTCATTCAGGGTTGCGTATAGCTGATATTCTGAGGCAGGCGTAATTAAGCGATAATAGCCAATAGCATCGGCATAACGCCCTTCTTGTTGCAACGAGACGCCATACATCAAATTATAAAAGTCCATATGGGCAGCTGAGATCTTTCCCTTTGAAATCTGCCGAAGTGCAGATAAACAAAGCCCCCACTCATTACGTCGAAAATGAAATTTCGCAAAAAGATAAGCAGTATTCGTTACCTGAAATTCAAGCCCCGTTTTTTTCACATGCTCATAGAGCTCATTCGCCATCTGCCATTCATTATGGTCAAGCATCAGCTCGACAAAACCCATAATGGTGCTGCGCTGCACTTTTTTCAGTACCAGCTCTTTGTTCTGAAAAATCGTTGCAATCGCCTTAATCGGCTCATCATCTTGCAGGTATTTACGCACCTTAATTTCAAGTTGCATCGGGCCAACAAGCGTTTCAAGACGCATCGGCCCACTAATCGTCCCCATGCCGCCACCATCAGGGTCGACATAGTGTTGGTAGAGCTCAAAGGATAAGGCGCGATAACGCTGATCAAGCTGCTTGAGGTTTTCGGAAAGCGACGGCAACGACAAGGCCTCTGCCTGCAATGTCATCGAAGACAGCAGAGACACCAACATCAAACTAACAATGGCCGCTTTTTTTATTATCATTCAATTTATCACTGTACGTTCAAACACGTCCACCACTGGGAAACGAGCCAGCTCAGCCCCTCTCAAACGAATAAAGATTGAGCGGGTCGGGTTAAAACCAGAGTATTCCATTATCCAGATTACATTCATAAAAGTGAGTTGCAACAGAACCTTATACTTAAGTCATAACGGCAAAAGAGATTAAAAAGCAAACGATGACAAGCCTCGCAACATAACCAAACAAAAAACGCAGGTAAACAGATAGCTAAAACCCGTCATTCAATAAAACCTCGCCAACTAACCATTACTTAGGCCAATTTTTGCTTCAGCAACGCGTTCACCTGCGCTGGATTCGCCTTACCCTGAGTCGCTTTCATCACCTGTCCGACAAAAAAACCAAACAGCTTATCTTTACCAGAGCGATACTGCGCTAGCTGCGCTGGACTGTTGGCGATGATCTCATCGATAATTTTCTCGATTGCAGCGCTGTCAGTCATCTGCTTGAGCCCTTTTTCTTCAATCACGCTATCCGCATCACCTTCTCCATGCCACATGCATTCGAACACCTGCTTGGCGATCTTGCCTGAGATGGTGTTGTCGTTGATACGTTGCAACATGCCGCCCAGCCGCTCAGCAGAGACAGGGCTATCTGGAATCCCTTTACCCGCCTTGTTCAGCGCACCCAACAGATCACCCATCACCCAGTTGGCGGTACGTTTGGCATCATCACCAGCAATCTTGGCGGCCACTTCAAAATAGTCTGCCAGCTCACGGCTTGCGGTCAACACACCCGCTTCATACTCTGCCAGCCCCAGCTCAGCCATGAAGCGCGCCTTCTTTTCATCTGGTAATTCTGGCAACGTGCCACGTACTACCTCGATATAAGCCTCATCCAGTTCAATTGGCAGCAGATCAGGATCTGGGAAATAACGGTAATCAAACGCCTCTTCTTTGGAACGCATCGAGCGAGTTTCATCTTTATCAGCGTCGTACAGGCGTGTCTCCTGCACCACTTTAGCGCCACCTTCGATCACATCGATCTGACGTTCGACCTCAAAATTGATCGCACGCTCAACAAAACGGAACGAGTTGAGGTTCTTTATCTCAGAACGCGTTCCCAGCTTTTCCTGCCCCTTAGGGCGAATCGATACATTGGCATCACAGCGGAACGATCCTTCCTGCATATTACCGTCACAGATCTCCAGATATTGCACCAGCGAGTGGATCTTTTTCATATAGGCAACGGCCTCTTTGGCGCTACGCATATCGGGTTCAGAAACGATTTCCAACAGCGGTGTTCCAGCACGGTTAAGATCGATCCCAGTCGAACCCTGAAAATCTTCGTGCAGCGACTTCCCTGCATCTTCTTCCAAATGGGCGCGAGTAATGGCTATCATGCGTGCATCTTCGCCTTCCACCTGAATCTCCAGTCGCCCGCCTGCGACGATCGGCAACTCAAACTGGCTAATCTGATAGCCCTTTGGCAGATCAGGATAAAAATAGTTTTTACGCGCAAATACAGAACGATTCGATACCCGCGACCCCACCGCCAGACCAAACTTGACTGCCATACGTACCACTTCCTTATTTAATACCGGCAATACGCCCGGCATACCGAGATCAATGGCGCACGCTTGCGTATTGGGTTCAGCGCCGTAGGCAGTCGAGGCGCCCGAAAAGATCTTCGATTTGGTCGCAAGCTGGGCGTGGATTTCTAACCCGATGACAATTTCCCATTCCATCTTATTACGCCCCTTACTGAAATTCTTTTGGCAGTTGCAGGTGCCAATCGGTCGCCTGCTGGTACTTATGCGCGACGTTAAGCAGGCGCGACTCATCAAAATAGTTACCGATCACCTGTAAACCCACTGGCAAGCCATCAACAAAACCGGCTGGGATCGACGCCGCAGGCAGGCCCGCCATATTGACTGCAATGGTATAAATATCAGAGAGATACATCGTCACTGGATCATCCGATTTTTCACCCAATTTGAATGCGGTGCTCGGCGCAGTCGGCCCCATAATCACATCAACCTTTTCAAAGGCTGCACGAAAATCATCACTAATAAGACGGCGAATCTTCTGCGCCTTCAGATAATA